>NZ_VPEK01000002.1:0-262698 GCF_013417145.1 Acinetobacter sp. YH16044 | reverse complement strand
ACTGAGGATCAGAAAGCTTGTTTGAATCGATGTATTTCATCCGCAGATTATGCACGAATGCTAAGAAATCCGGAGTGCAAATATTAACCAAAAAGAAGATCGTTTTTTGATTTATGAAAGAGATCTATTGTCTATTAAAAAATAAACCCGCATTAAGCGGGTTTATTTCAATCTCAAAAAGATTACATATTCGGATAGTTCGGACCACCGCCACCCTCAGGTGTTACCCAAGTAATGTTTTGAGACGGATCTTTGATATCACACGTCTTACAGTGAACACAGTTTGCTGCGTTAATTTGGAAACGCTTAGAGCCGTCATTCTCTTCCATAATTTCATAAACACCAGCAGGGCAGTAGCGCTGAGCAGGCTCATCCCATTTTGGTAAGTTCACATTTACTGGAATAGACGCATCTGTCAGTTTCAAGTGAGCAGGCTGGTTTTCTTCATGAACGGTATTCGATACGAATACTGAAGACAAACGGTCAAATGTTATTTTACCATCTGGTTTTGGATAATTCGGTTTGAAGTTCGCAGCATCAACAGTTTTTAAAGCGCTGAAGTCTGGCTGTAAGTCATGTAGTGTAAATGGCACTTTAAAGATGTTTTGATCAACAAAGTTGAACGCACCACCCATCCATTGACCAAACTTATGCATAGCAGGGCCGAAGTTACGAGAGTTATATAACTCTTCTTTCAACCAACTGTTGTTAAACTTGTCTGTGTACGCAGTTAACTCTTTTGTGAAGAAGTCTTCACCTTCAGTTACACGTGCAATGGCAAGGTCACCACCTTTTTCCACACCCGCAGCAATCGCTTCAAATACAGCTTCACCGCACAGCATGCCTGATTTCATGGCAGTGTGAGAGCCTTTGATTTTTGCAAAGTTTAGGAAACCTGCGTCATCACCAATTAAGCTACCACCTGGGAAAGTGAATTTAGGTAGAGAGTTGAAACCACCTTTTACAACCGCACGTGCGCCATAAGAAATACGTTTACCACCCTCAAGATATTGCTTGATCAGTGGATGTGTTTTCCAACGTTGCATTTCCATAAATGGATACATGTGTGGATTGGTATATGATAAGTCAACGATCATGCCCAAAGTCACTTGGTTGTTTTCAGCGTGGTATAACCACCAACCGCCTGAAGAACCTGTTTCACTTAAAGGCCAACCTGCACCGTGCATCACCAAACCTGGTTTATGTTTAGCAGGATCTATTTCCCATAATTCTTTAATACCAATACCGTAATGTTGTGGATCGGCATCTTTATCCAAGTTGAATTTTTGGATTAAACGTTTACCTAAATGACCACGACAGCCTTCAGCAAATAATGTGTATTTCGCATGAAGTTCATAGCCAGGGGTAAAGTTGTGCGTTGGTTCGCCATCTTTACCAATACCCATGTCGCCAGTCTGAATACCTTTCACAGTCCCGTCTTCATGGTAAAGAATTTCAGATGCTGCAAAGCCTGGGAAAATAGACACTTCTAATTCTTCAGCTTTAGCACCTAACCAGCGAACCACGTTACCTAACGAAATAACATAGTTGCCATCGTTATGCATGGTTTTTGGCACCATCCAATGCGGTGCTTCTTGTGATTTTTCATCTGACAATAAGAAGAAGGTTTTATCTTCAGTCACAGGCACATTTAAAGGTGCACCTTGTTCTTTCCAATCTGGGAACAATTCATTCATCGCGCGGGGTTCAAGCACAGCACCCGATAGAATATGCGCACCCACTTCGGAGCCCTTTTCCACGACACAAACGGACAGATCGTTTAGGTTATTTTCAATTGCAAGTTGACGAATTTTAATCGCAGCAGATAGGCCGGCAGGACCTGCACCGACGATAACTACGTCAAACTCCATCGATTCACGTTCGATGTGTTCCATGTAGGACTCCTCATATTTCGGAAGGTGGCATCCATTCAATTCATTTAAATGGTGCTGCCATGAGTGTTCTTAATGCCCAGACACAATTTTTCTATCGTGTCTTTGATATTGTGGGCTAGTATAGTTTTAAACCGAGTTCTAGCCAATTGGCTGAATCATATTATTTTTCCGTCACTAAGGTATTTATTAGGCGGATGAAGCAGCAATTGAACGAAAACCCGACGAAAAAATTCATTAATAGGGATGATAGAAATTTAATGAACATTGCACAATACTTAAAAGATGGACAGTCCGGTCACAAAAGGTCAATCCCCCCATTAGATCAATGGCATCCAAAGCATTGTGGTGCAATGGATTTGAAGGTTTTAGCTAATGGAGAATGGTGGCACGATGGTCAATTGATCAAGCGACAAGCGCTCATAGATCTGTTCTCAACCGTGCTTTGGAAAGAAGATGGGAAATTCTATTTAAAAACCCCTGTGGAACAAATTGAAATACAGGTGGAAGATGAGCCTTTATTTGTCAATCAGGTGGATCACGTTGAGATTGACGCTAAAAACTATATTCAATTCACCACAACCACCCAAGACCTGATTATTGTTGATCAGGAACATCCGATTTTTATGCGTGAATATCAGGGTGAACTACGTCCTTATGTGCATGTTCGTTTTGGTATAAATGCCTTAATTCAACGTGCAGCTTTTTTTCATTTAGTCGAGATGGGTGAGCTGCTTGAAAATGAGCAAGGGGAGTCCATTTTAGTGTTACAAAGTGGTGATTTGCACTTGCAATTAGGCACCTGAGGTTTAAGCTTTCCACCTTGTCATTCTGAATCTAAATTAAAGTGACCCTATGACCGCCATTCATCCCATTTACCCCTTAAATGTACCCATGCCAAAAGCGACTGCTGATGCGCCTATTGGGGTATTTGACTCAGGTATTGGTGGTTTGTCTGTTGCGTTGGAAATTGCACGTTATTTACCGAATGAACGGATTGTTTATTTTGCAGATACGGCACATGTCCCTTATGGCCCGCGTCAAGATCAGGACATCCGTGAACTGACTGCACATGCGATTGAGTGGTTATACCGTCAGGGGTGTAAAGTCGCGGTGGTGGCATGCAATACGGCATCGGCATTTAGTTTGGATTATTTGCGTGAACACTACGGTGAAAATTTTCCGATTATTGGCTTGGTTCCAGCCTTAAAACCCGCGGTATTACAGACCAAAAGTAAAACTGTGGCTGTCCTCGCAACGCCTGCGACATTTCGTGGAAAGTTGATTAAAGATGTGATGCATCGTTTTGCTGAACCTGCAGGGGTGCAAGTTTTGTCAGTGACCAGTCTGGAATTGGTGCCCTTTGTTGAAGCAGGTGCGCAAATGACTGAGCCTTGCCTGCAGACATTAACCGAGATATTACAGCCAGTTGTAGATGCCGGTGCAGATTATTTAGTGCTTGGATGTACGCATTACCCCTTCCTAAAATCGGCAATTCAGTATATTTTTGGTCAGAAGCTGACATTAATTGACTCAGGTTTTGCAGTTGCACGACAAACAGCCCGAATTTTGATTAAAAATGAGTTATTATTTGATCAGAAAAGAGAAAATTGTTTGCGTATAGAATGCTATGTCAGTGGCAATAATGCGGAAAATTTAAAACCGGTTGTGGCGCGCCTGATTCAAGATGATATTTCTTGGAACATTGCCAACATCGGACTTATAAGTTCAGAAGACTAAATCAGTCATTTTGGACAACGTTAAATGAAAAAATTAGTTTTTTATTGGGGTAGTCATGTCGCATTTTCCAGCTAAGATCAATTCGATGCTGAGTGCGTTATGCAGCGGGAGAGGATCACTAATGCTCGATAAGCGTTATCAAGTATTCATTTCCACATCTGGTAGCGAAATGCAGCCAGAACGGATCATTTTGGCTCAGACGCTTGTGGGAATGGGGTTTTTCTCATGGGGGCTAGAACAACGCACACCATTGAGCACTGCTTTTGCACGTCGTCAAATTGACGATTGTGACTATGTGATGATTTTATTGGGTAGTCAATACGGTGAGCAGTCTGTGTCTGGTGTGGGCTATATGCACCTTGAATACATCTATGCGGTGACCAAGCAAAAACCCGTCATTGTGTTTATGCATGATGATCCAGATTCACGTGATGATGCGTTACATGATGCTAAACCTGAACTTCGTGAAAAATTTAAAGAATTTAGAAAACTATTACAAAATGAAGTGGATCAAGTTTTTACCTATCGTAGTTTGCGTGATTTAGAAATGGCAGTTCGATTGAACATGCCACAAATGCTAGAACGCTATCCTGTTACAGGTTGGGTACGCCCACAGAATACTCAAGCTTTACATGATGAAATTGATCGTTTAAAAGCCCAGTTAGTTCAACTCGAAACAGAGTCTGGAAAACGCGAAGTTGATCCATTCCTATCTTTACCAAAAGTGTCGATGCATGAACTATTTTCATTTGAATACCGCATGCACGCTTATCAAGATGGTAATTTCAAAGAATTAAAAGTACAGAAGAAAATGACGTGGGCGCAGCTCTTGTCGATTTTAGGCGCAACCTTTGTTAATCCAACCCCTGAAGAATTCTTCTCTAAACGTATGAATGAGTTTTTGAATGAAACAGGTCTGGATGATGCACGTATTGAGATGCCACGTGCTCATGCGGTTGCGCGGGCACAAGTGAATATTCGTGCTTTACACAGCATTAAAAGCCAGATGCGGCAGAATGACTGGATTGTGCCCAATGGCCGAGATGACCGTCAGCGGATGTTGTGGCAAGTAACCAGTAAAGGTCAAAAATTGTTAGAAAGTAATTTGCTTGATAATGATCGAGTTTTTCAATTTAAATCTGCATATTAATCAATTTTATTAAATGGATAAAAAGCTGCTACATTAGCGTCATTCAAATTGATGGAAAAAGTGTAATGTTGCCTGTCGAGAAAGCTAAAGTCACCATTATTCTGGCGAACTTAGGCACGCCTGATGCGCCAACTGTGCCCGCAGTGCGTCGTTTTCTGCAACAGTTTTTGTCAGATCAGCGGGTGATTGAAATCCCGAAACCGATTTGGCAAATCATTCTACGTTTGTTTATTTTGCCATTTCGCCCTAAACGTGTTGCACATGCTTATGAAATGGTTTGGGGTAATGATTCACCCATGCGTGAAATTTTATTTGAGCAAGTTGCCGCAGTAAAACAGCATCTCACAGCAAAATATCCAGAATTTGAACTGAATGTGATTCCGGCCATGACTTATGGTAATCCAGGCATTCAAGCAGCTTTAGATCAATTGGCACAGCAGCCACAAGACCACATCGTCCTGTTTCCACTATTCCCACAATATTCAGCAACATCGACTGCACCGCTATATGATGCGATCGCACAATGGATTCCGCAGCAACGCAATTTGCCGGGCTTGAGTATTATTCGTGATTACTATCAGCACCCGCTATTTATTCAAGCTTTAGCGCAAAGTGTGCGTGATTATCAAGCGGAGCATGGGGTCGCGGATAAGTTATTGATGTCTTTTCATGGCATTCCACAGCCTTATGCAGACAAGGGTGATCCCTATGCTGACCGTTGCCGTGTAACAGGACATTTAGTCGCGCAAGCGCTTGGTTTAACTGAAGATCAATATGAAATCAGTTTCCAATCGCGCTTTGGTAAGCAAGAATGGGTGAAACCTTATACTGATGCCACTTTGGACGCATGGGGCAAACAAGGCGTGAAATCGGTACAGGTTATGAGCCCTGCATTTTCAGCGGATTGTTTGGAAACGCTAGAAGAGTTGGCGCTGCAAAATGCTGAAATTTTCCAAGCTGCAGGCGGTGGTGAATATGGTTATATTCCTGCATTAAACGCGCGGGATGATCATGTCGCATTGCTCAATTTATTACTTCAAGCTAATCTTGATGCCTTAAAGCAAACATTAGCCCATTCATCGCCTTGAGGTTTTCGCCCTATGTTGCAAGTTAAAATCGTGCCCGTTACGGCATTTCAACAAAACTGTTCCATTGTTTGGGACTCTGAGTCGAAAGAAGCGGTCTTGATTGATGCAGGGGGAGAGCCTGAAAAATTAAAAGCCGAAGTTGAAGCGCTCGGTTTAACGGTCAAAGCCTTGTGGTTAACGCATGGCCATTTAGACCATGCGGGTGCGGTTGGGGCATTAACCCAAGCTTGGAATGTTCCAGTGATTGGCCCGCATAAAGAAGATGCGTTTTGGTTGGACATGATTCAGGAAGTTTCTGCGAAATATGGTTTCCCGATCCCTGACAATGTCCATGTGACCCAATGGTTGGAAGGCGGCGAAACCTTGAAGTTGGGTGCAGAAGAGTTTGAAGTTCGTTTTGCACCGGGGCATACACCAGGTCATATCATGTTCTATAACGCAAAATATGCCGTGCTTTGGACGGGTGATGTGTTATTTAAAGGCTCGATAGGCCGGACAGATTTTCCACGTGGTAACCATCAACAATTGCTCGACTCCATTCAGCGTGAATGTTTTAGCTTGCCGGATGACACCCAGTTTATTTCAGGGCATGGTCCAATGAGTACCATTGGTTATGAAAAACAACATAACCCTTTCGTTGCTGGTAAAGCGGGTTAAGCAATACGCTTTAACTTGATTGGGTAAAATAAAAAAAGGTCTACATGGTTAGACCTTTTTTATTGGAACTTTTTTATATTTAAATTTGAGCTAAACGTATTTAGAACTGATCTTCCTCACGGCCACCATCAGCTTGAGGTGCATCTTGGGTTGGCAGGCGATATTCGTCATTGGCCCAAGCACCAAGATCAATCAATTTGCAGCGATCTGAGCAGAATGGGCGGTATTCATTATTTTCCCAAGTCGTCAATGCGCCGCAGCGTGGACAATTCATGGTGGTGGGCATGCTTAACTCCAGCAAAAACGGATGATTCAATTAGGCAAATACAGTCGCAGTTGTTAGACTTATGCCGTTCTGTTTAGTTTGATCTGTTTATGCCTATTCGTCAATTTCAAGCGCAGCGTATGCGAGCTCCCCGTGATTTTCAGCCGATTGATTCCACACCGATTTGTGTGGAAATTGGGGCTGGTAAAGGTAAACATGCATTATTGTTTTCAGCCAATCACCCTGAATTTCAATTGATTGCTGTTGAGCGGACACGTGAAAAATTTGTGGCAATGCAAAAGCAGCATCAACTTGAAGGGCAAAGCAATTTAACTCCAATTCATGCTGATGCATTGCCTTGGGTAGTACATGCCTTACATCCTGCGCAAGTACAGCAATTCTTTATTTTGTATCCAAACCCTGAACCGCATAATCCTGCACAGCGCTGGTTAAATATGCCGTTTTTTGAATTTTTATTGTCGCGTTTGCAGCCGGGTGGTCAGATTACATTGGCGAGTAATATTCCTGAATACATTGAGGAGGCGCAGCAGCAGTTAATTGATGTTTGGAAGCTGCCTTTTGTTAAAGAACGCATTGCAGAGACTTCAGCACGTACACACTTTGAGATTAAATATCTTGAACGTGGTGAACTCTGTCAGCAGCTAATCATTACCAAGCCTGTAGATTACACCACACGTTTTGATGATTTTCAGCCGCTACAAGGTATTCAACCCACCGAAGCATCTGCGGAATAATCGGGCATGACTCAGCGTATTGCAATCATTGGGGCAGGTCCTGCGGGATTGATGGCAGCGGAAGTGCTTAGCCAATTTGACTATGACATTCATGTTTATGAGCAAAAACCATCGGCAGCCCGTAAATTTCTAATGGCGGGCAAGACGGGGCTGAATATTTCGCATGCAGAACCCGTTGAGCAATTTGTACAGCGCTATGATCAAGTGGAATGGCTGAGTCCATGGGTTAAGCAGTGGGATGCAGCATGGATTCAACAATGGATGATGGGACTGGGTATTGAAACCTATATTGGTTCATCGGGTCGGGTCTTTCCTATTGAAATGAAAGCTGCGCCTTTGCTTCGTGCCTGGTTAAAACGCCTCAGTTTAGACGGGGTGCAGTTTCATTATCGACATCAAGTTTTGGATTTACGCTCTAATCAGCTAACGATTCAAAACCTTGTTGATGGATCAAGCCAAGCGTTTGGCTTTGATGCGATTATTATGGCATGTGGGGCTGTGTCTTGGTCACGTTTAGGCAGTGATGGCGCATGGCAAAAATGGCTACGGCCTGAGAGCATTGAAGCTTTTCAGGCCAGTAATGCAGGTGTGGAACGCGTTTGGTCGAAGTTTATGCAGCCTGTGTTTGGACAGCCCTTAAAGCGAGTCAATGCATGGGTCGATCAAGCCGAGCCGACCCAAGGCGATATCATTATTTCACACTATGGACTGGAAAGTGGATTAATCTACAAACAAGGTCGAGCTCTGCGTCAACAGGTGAAATCTGCTCAGCTCATGCAGCTGACTTTGGACTTATTGCCAGATCAAAGTGTTGAGCAATTGGCAAAGAAACTACAGCCTTCAAAGAAGCAGTCTTTAACCAATGTTTGGCGTAAAGCCGGTTTAGATGTGGCGAAAGCTGCGCTGGTCCGTGAACTGGTGGATAAATCTTTATGGTATGAGCCGGCCTTACTTGCTGCGAAAATTAAGCACTTAGATATTCAACTTGATGGATTTCGCCCGATAGATGAGGCGATTAGCTGCGCAGGCGGTGTGAAGCGTTCAGTCCTAAATGATGGCTTACAATTGAAGAGCAATCCTGCAGTATTTGTCTGCGGGGAAATGTTGGATTGGGATGCGCCTACAGGAGGCTATTTGCTGACAGCATGCCTTGCGACCGGTCGAGCAGCGGGTGAAGGGGTTCAAAATTATCTGGTTTCTTTGCGGAACTAAGCGCTTCAAATTGTCACAATCTTGCTGAGGAGTTGTGATATTTTGAGATGAAATTCTTCTAAGAAAGACCACTATGCGCGTACAAGAACAATATACGGGAAGCTGCTTGTGTGGAGCGGTTTGTTATGAGATCAATGGTCCGATCGGTGAGATCGTGCAATGCCATTGTTCTCGGTGCAGAAAAGCCAATGGTACAGCATTTGCGACCAATGCCCCGATTGCCAAAGCAGATTTTAAAATTGTGGCCGGCGAGCAGTTTCTGAAACAGTATGCGTCTACGGCCACCACACAGCGTTGTTTTTGTAGTGAGTGTGGTTCGCCAATCATCAGTATAAAGGCTGAAACGCCTGATTATTACAGCCTACGTATAGGCACTTTAGACACGCCTCTGACACAGAAACCGACCTGTCATATCTTTGTCGCATCCAAAGCTGAATGGGATGATATCGCAGGTGATTTACCGCAATATGCTGAACGACCATAGCGCAAATTAAGATTGAGCAATCATCTCAAGGGCATGAATTTGCCCTTGAGGTTGAGTTTTAAGCTCGTGTCACCTTCTCATTCATCCATGTTGAATTTGGGTGAATAGATTGCAACAGGGGTGAAAATTAAGGTTGTCGAGTTTTTTGTAGTTCAGGATATTGTTCCTGCCAATGTCCCAATTGTTCTTGAGCATGAATAAACTGACCGAGACCTCTGACACTATCACTAGGATTTTTCAACTCACCATCGGCTGCTTGATTTTTCTCACGATAAATTTGTGATTGATTGTCCCAGTACTGGTACATCAAGCCTTGAATGTAACGGCCTTGTTCAGTTTTCATTTCGAGTTCTTTGAGCATATTCAGTGCTGACTGGATGTTGTCACGCTTACGCTGTGTGGCAAATTCATCGGTGAGTTTGCCTTCCTCACGCAGTTTCATCAGCTCATCTTCCATCTCATCGCTAATTTGACTAAAGCTCTCGTCATATTGTGTCAGAAGCGTGAGGTCGTGTAGATCATCTGGGGTCTTGGCAAAGTTTTTAATAGGATCACTATTCAGCTCTTTCATGATTTGATCGTCGGAACTGATTTCACTATTTTGTTCCACCGTTTTTGATGATTTTTCACATGCAGAGAGTCCTAAGACTGTACCCATGAGGAAGATGACACTGAGTTTTTTAAAAGAGATAGGCATGAGCATAATCGTGTCCTAATGTGTTTTTCTAAAGATATAGACATGCGTGATATACGGAAAATCAATGAAATCCTGTGCAGTCTTTTGGGTTGATTCAGCCACGATATTTTCAAATTGTTGTTTCAGTTTTTGTTGTTCATCCGTGTTTAACGCTGCAATAAAACTGGTGGACAATAATCGTTTGGAAACCACGTGTTCCACTGTACCATGATGCAATTGTTGAAAGGTGGTTTCGGCAATTAATTTAAATGTTTGCTGCTGTTCAAACACTTTTTGCCATTGCCCACTATGATAACGTGGTGTGTCACCTTCGAGTACACTCAAGATATCAGCGAGTTGTTTGACCCAATTGACTTGGATATCACGCTGGTTCCAAATCAATACAAGATCCCCATGGGGAACTAAGATACGACTGATTTCATTGAGGGTTTCAGGGGTGGCAAACCAATGAAAAGACTGGGCACAAAATACCGCTGCCACAGAATGATCATGCAGTGGAATCTGATCACTTTGGGCGGCTAAAGTTGCAATATGCGGATGTTTTTTCTGCAATTGTTGCAGCATTTCATGCACAGGTTCGATCGCGGTGATATTTTCACTGAGTGGGCGAATATACTCGAGAAATTTGCCTGTACCTGAGCCTAAGTCCACCAGATGGGCTTGAGGGGCTAAAGCTAAATGTTGTTGTAGCCACGCACTGATTTCAATCGGGTAGTCAGGGCGGGCTTGTTGATAGAGTTCAGCTGCAGAGCTAAAGCCTTGTTGTGCGGCAGGATGTATTGAATGTGTCATATTCTGCACTTTTTAATCTGTATGGCCTCTATAAAATAGCATATTCGGAACAAGATAAACTTTGAATGCAACAAGGAAGGAAAAGCGTGACGCAACAAGGACTGGAGCAAAGTACAATGGAAAAGCACATCATTTTTGAAGATGATCAAATTCGTGTCATTTTTCAGCCCGGTAGTTCTCGTGAGCTTATTTTCTCCTTCGGTGATTTGATTACCCGCGCCAAGGGCTTGAGCATCAATGCCGAGAAGTCTTTGCAAAAATATGGTTTTAATGTGATCGGTGTGATGCCGAAACAAAAATCGTGGTTTCCAGCATCGTCAATGCAACCGATGTATCAAGCCATCAAGCCGATCCTCGAACAATTTGAGCTGCGTATTGCCTATGGTGGTTCCATGGGCGGCTATGCTGCCATTAAGTATGCCAATTTATTTGGTTTTCAGCGCGTGGTCAGTATGGTGCCGCAGTACTCCATCGACCCAGAAGACATTGTCGATACACGCTATGGCATGTTCTTTCAACCCAATCTGCATGCCAATATGCGGGTACTTGCTGAAGACGTATCGACTACACGTGAATATATCGTGGTGTATGATCCTTATTGTCCAGAAGATCGCGCGCACTTTGAAAAATTACAGGCTTTAATTCCGCATGTGCATGTGTTGCATCTGCCGTTTACAGGGCATGATGCCATTGCAGTATTGGCGAGTTCTGAACTGTTAAATGATTTCTTGAGACATCCTTTTGATGCGCCGTATTTTTATCAAAAAATGCGTCGGGTTAAGAAAAACAGCAAATTTTATTATCGAAAAGTCATCGAAAATTTACTGACACGCCATCGTGATGCCTTGGGTGAAATTTTAAAAAGCAATTCGTTTCAGCTTGACCCTCAGTTTTTTGATGCCAAACAAAAACAAACCTTATTACGGGTATTGTTTAATAACAAACAAGTCAGTGAGCAAGATCTGCAAAAGTTGGGGATCACGACCTTTTTGCCACAGGAAAATCGTAGCCTACTACTCGACCAGTTTGAACATGGTTTAGTGTTTAACGTGATTAGCCAAAAAATTGAAAGCTATGCAGCCGGTGTGATTGCGCTGAATCACAAGTTTTTGATCCCTTTGCAGCCGAAGGGCACAGGCCTGGTATACGTACAAGTCCAAGATGAGCGTTACATGGTGGTGATGAATGACCGTCAGGTAATGAAATTGGTCTTAGCTCAAGATGAACTAGCGGTAGGTATGCATCCGATTTTAATGCAGAAATATGTGGGCTATTACACGCTGAACTATAAAGAACTGCGTTTGAGTAGCGATGAATTTGGTCAAGTCTTCTTTGTCGAAAACGCCGATGCGTCTTGCCAGTTTGTGGTGCAGCCCGAACAGATTTAAGCTCGGCATTTGTTTGAAAATCCAAAGCTTGCTAATTTGTAGGAAGAGATTATGATGAGAGAAAGGTAGTATAAAAAACAATCATACTACCCAAAACATCATAAGGAATATGAGGGGTATCAGTATGCATTCAACGCAGATGCTTGCTGTATTATTCATCTTAGTGCTGACCATGGGTTCAGCCTATGCACAGGGGGTTAGTTCAAGCATACTGATTTTTAGCAGCAGTATGTTGTTACTTACGATACTGACCATTTATGTCATACTCAAAATTCGAAATTCACTGCAACATCATCTCGATAAACCCGCGAAATAGCGGGTTTTTTTATATGCTGTTCGATTGCACTTTGGTGCATCACAGGTTTTAATCATTCACAATCGAATTTTTATAATCGGCCAGAAGGGAAGCAGCCATGAAAGCGGTATTTCTAGATTATCAGTCTCTAGATAAACAGGACTTAGATTTTAGCGGACTAGAAGCACAGTTTGATGACTTGACGCTCTATCCCGCAACAACGGCTGCAGAGGTTGCTCAGCGCATACAAGGGGCTGATGTGATTATCAGCAATAAAGTACACATCAATGCTGAGCACATGCAGCTCAATCCGCAATTAAAACTGATCTTAATTTCTGCCACTGGCACCAATAACGTTGACCTTGTACACGCACAGCAACAAGGCATCGTGGTGTGTAATTGCCAAGCTTATGGCACCGCTGCGGTGGCACAGCATACCTTGATGTTAATGTTGAACTTGGCGACATCATTTCGACAGTATGATCGGGCGGTCCAACAGGGAGATTGGCAAAAAGCAGATCAGTTCTGCTTACTAGATTTTCCAATTATTGAGCTGGCTGGTAAGACTTTGGGGATTGTCGGCTATGGCGAATTGGGGCAAGCCGTGGCACATTTGGCTAAAGCTTTTGGCATGAAAATTATGATTGGTGCACTACCGAATCGCCCCATGGCGGCTGAACGAGTGGCCTTTTCTGAGATGTTAGCGCAGGTTGATTTTCTGAGTTTGCATTGCCCTTTAACAGAGGAAACCCGTGATTTACTCAATCATGAAAGCTTGGCTCAAATGAAAGCATCGGCCTTTGTGATCAATTGTGCACGAGGTGGTGTGGTTAATGAATCGGCATTAGCCGAGGCATTAAAATTAGGGACGATCGCAGGCGCAGCAACCGATGTCTTGACGGTTGAGCCACCAAAGCAGGGCAATGTGTTGCTCGACCCAAGTATTCCAAATTTAATCATTACCCCACATAGTGCATGGGGAAGCGTCGATGCGCGACAACGCATTGTGCAGCAATTGGTGGAAAATGTAGAGGCCTTTAAAGCGGGGATGGTTATTCGACAGGTCAATTAAAATCGAGTTTAAGGAATATTATTTTTGAACAAAGCTCCGTATAAATAGGAATGTCTATGCAGGTCGATCTTGCCAATAAAAAAAGTTTAAGAATATTTTGCATGCTGATTCTTTTTACCGCATGCATCACTTGGGCATGGTGCAGTTATGTACTAAATATCAGTGAAAATTATTTATTCCAGAATCCTGATTTTGAAGTTCATAAATTCATGCCGACCTTACAAGTTGTGCTGGTTTCGGTATTTTTTATTGCGCATTTCGTCTTAGCACTTATTGATTTTTTAAATCGCTATTGGTATTGGGGACTATGGCTGGTTGTGGTGCCTATTATTGTGGGACAGGTCTATTTTTCTGTCTTTGGAGAGGTTGCGCATATTGATCATTTATCAGTCTGGGTTGACTATCCATTTTGCCTGTTGATGCTTATTCAAATCTGTACAGCATCGTTTGTACGTAGGCGATATCTTAAGCCAGCTGCTTAATGCATTAATGCATTAATGCTTAATTTAATAGTTAAATTTCAGCATTTTTTCAAAAATTTAGCATTGAAGTGATGTTTGATCCGCTCAAATTCAAGTTCAGTCTTGATACTGTTTGGCATCATGATTCGTAAATAACTTTTTTCGAGTTTAAAAGGATCTTTGGTATTGGGTACAGGATTAAAGCCACCATTTGGGTAGATCAAATTTGTCTCATAGGCACGTAAAATCTGATCATTGTGAAAATAGAAACTTGTTAGGGATTGATTGGATTCACCAAAAACATAGAGGTTTATTTTGCATTGACCATCGAGTTGATACAGTGTCGCTTCATTGCCTTCAGTCGATTTGTATTCTTCGTCATCTAGCATCTCTAAGGTTTGTAATAATTTACCTTCGGCATCATGATTATATTGGTATGAATCGTACAATTGGGGAAAAATGGCCTGCAACTGTGGATAACTTTTTAACAATTGTGGAAAACGTTGTAAGCCAATCAAAGAGCCAACGCAGAGCAGAATACCAAGCAAGATACCAAATAAAATTCGCATTTTTTTCTCATTAATTCATTGTTTTTATAGGCATAGGTCAAAGACCAACAGCATTCAATTTTGGTTTTAAAAAAGCCCAACTAAAGTTGAGCTTTTAAATGTGGTGTTAAATTATAAATCAGTCACTGGATACGTCGTAGACGTCGAACTCGATGGATAACTACTTTGTGGATATTGATTGTTATTTTGTCCCGCATTGTTGCTTGGAGCCGTATTAATCGTGTTGCCTGAAGACGGTTCACTCAACGACTGTTGGCTGATGGGCGCAGGTTGGCTGGTTTTGCCTGTGATATTTTCACGGGTTTGCTTCAATTTTTCATTGACGTTTTGGGTGGCTTGCTGTGCGCCCTGATCAACCTGTTGTACTGTATTTTGTGTAGCTGTTTTCGTATTGTCCCAAGCTTGGTCAACCGAAGGCTTAATTTTAGAAATTCCACGTTCAGTCATTTCACCAATATTTTTAGCAGCACCGACCACGCCTTCTTGGGCTTTATAGGCCCACACATGCAATAAATTTGGATTGTCGCCATAAGGGCTCACAGGCTTTTTCGCTTGTTGCTCAGTACTTTGCGCTGCTGTTTTTTCTTGTGCCCAAAGCATGGGTGTCGTGAATATTAAGCTTATGCATAACGTTGCTTTTAATGAAATCTTCACAGCTTCACCTCTGAATTTTATAGATTTTCTATCTGATGAATGGTTTTAATGCATTATAGGAAAAATTGCAGCGAAAAAAACTTGCCGTAGCAAAATCAATACAGCAAATGACAGCTTTGTACACGGTTGTATTTTGATGAAGGCAAAAAAAGGCCCACAGAAGAGTGAGCCTACTCTCTGGAGGAGAGGGTATGAAAGCCAGTTTATTTATTTGTGAGCACCTAAGCTGGCTTCATGTGAGCTATGGACTTCAGCTTGTGCGACAGGCGTTTGCAACTGTACATTGCTACTGCCACTCACATTAGCTTCTTGACCTTTTTGGAAATTCGCTTTGGTTTGTTGCCATTTTTCACTGGCAAATTGGCGACCTTCCTGAGCTTTTTCACCTAAATAACTCTTGGTTTGATTAACTTTGTTGTCGACATTGCTTTTACGTTCATCGAGTTTTGCTTTGTCTTTTGCAGCTTTTTCATCGAGCTGTGCTTTGCGCTCATCAAGCTTAGCTTTATTTTGCTCAGCCTTGGCATCGATCTTGGCTTTCGCTGCATCTGACTTTTCATCTTTAGACTGTTTTAGGTCAGCCCATTTATTTTTTGCATCTTGCTTTTTGTCAGCACTGAATTCTTTGGTGTCTTGCCACTTTTCTTGGGTGAATGTTTTGGTCTTATCGACGCCTTTTTCAATTTTGTCACCGGCTGTATGCGCAGACTGATTAATGTCTTGTTTTAGATTTTGCAGTACAGACGGTTGCTGTGTTTCAACTTTCGCATTGGCTTCTACTGCGGTGTTCGCAAATAGTGGGGTGCTTGCGAATAATGCTGCGGTGATCAGTGTTGTTTTAAATAAAGGTTTCATCTTTGCAATTGTCCTCTTTTATTGAACGCTGCTGTTGCACTCAGCATTTGCGCTTTTGGAGCAGAGGACATCTTAAGAGTAAAAAAAAGCAAAAAGTGGTTTTGTGCGATAAGTCACACAATGCAATAACAGCTCAGATACGCGGAAGTTTGAAGTGTGGAAACATGGTTAAGTTAATGCATTATTGTAATTTTATGAAAATACAGTGGCTTATATGTGTTTTGAGCGTTGCTGTGGTGTGGTTCTAGTTACGATTTTCATGATTAAAAATTATGGGTTTGAACTGATTATGATTCAAGATTAAACGAAAAATGAAACCATACCTCCATTTTGGAGATATGGTTTTTATTATTTATTCACATTGTGTAAGCGCATCTTTTGCAAAATGACCGCGTAATGCAAGGAAGTTTTTCTGTACATCCGCCGCATTTAAATCAAAATTGTGCGCTGAACTTGTACCATCTTTGGCAAAGGTTGCTGTACCACCTGAAATTAGGGTTAAGCCTTTAAATGACCATTGTTCAACAGATTTTGCTTCTTCTAAATTGCCTGTAAATTCAATCACGCATTTATCTACAAATTTAGTCAGTTTTGCTTTGTTATCTGTGGTATCTGGGTAGACATCAATGTTTTGAACCTCTTGTAATACACCTGTTTCAAGTTGTGGAATCGTTGGTGCAGATGTACATGCAGAAAGTGTTAGACCCGCAAGACCAGTCAAAAGGAATGCTTTCAATTTCATAAGTTTCATTCTTGTTGAGTGTTGTTGGATTGAGTATAGGGAATTGGTGAATTATTGGCTATAGATTTAAGTCTTAAGCCTAAATTCAACTTCATTCACTTAATATTTAACGTTTATAGGCTGCACTTCCTGGACCAACGGCATTGATGCTGACTTGGCGTGATGGATGGGTGCTTTTTTGATAATACACTTTCGAATTTGGTCCATAAATATTGATTTTATTGACTGATTCTACATAGACCGTTGTATTTGGACCTGCAACCGTAATCATCGGGCAACTGCCTTTTAGAGTAATACGGCTATCTGGAGCAGGAATATTCACTGAGCGTCCTGCGCAATCATAACTTGCAACGGTATCAGGTGAAGAAATGATGATTTGGGAATGAGTCATTTCCGTTCCAGCATTTGCAGAAGAAATAGATAGGATCAATAATCCAAAGCTAAGTAATTTTTTATTCATCATAGGTATTTCATTTTATTCAGGTTGAGTTATTTTTAGCATGCCGAGATTTATTTGCTCAAGTCTTATTCAACTTTATTTAAAACGAGATATTGAGTGCAACAGCAGATCTTTTTCACATTGATGTATTAAGAAGTGATTTAGCTTGGTGATTTAACTAATATTTCAAACGGTCTCATTGAATTATCAGGACGTTATTCTAAATAACCCATGAGGCCTTAGCTGGTTTATTTAGCGATTAAAGTTTTGGCAAAAAGAACAACAACACAAGGCCACCCAATACTCCACCGATAATGAGCCAATCTTTCTTACGCATATCTGCAACACGAATTACTGAAAAATACAGGCTGCTAAAAAATAGAAAAACGAAGACAAATAGCACGAGGGGATTATTGAATATAAATTTAGTACTGCCCAATAAAACGAAAATGGTTGTGCTCGACAACCAATACACCAAACTTAAAACAAATTTTGAAAGCGTTAAGTAACGCACAGTGCGGTCTAATCTTGGCAAAGTCACCGCAAGGATGACGATTCCAATAAATCCACCCAAAACAGAAATAATCAAAAAGAATAAAGCACCCATATCTGGCTTGTTTGGAATGTATGGATAAACCTTCCAAAGGTAAAAGCTGCATGCCATCAATACTGTATGTAAGATAAAAAGATAGAGATCTGGGCGGTAAGGATGATTGACTGTAATACTTTTCATATATTGTTCTTATCAAAAAATCCCGCTATTTCTAACAGGATTTTACCTAGATTTCAAACGGCATAAAAAAACCCGCTTTAAAGCGGGTTTTTAATGAATACTTAAACTTAGTGCTGTAACACTGAAATATCAGCCACTTTCGTAAACAAGTCACGAAGCTGTGCAAGCATACGTAAACGGTTTGCTTTTAGGTCAGCATCATCTGCCATCACCATCACACCGTCAAAGAACGCATCGACTGGCGCACGAAGTGCAGCAAGTGCAGAAAGGGCAGCGGTGTAGTCCTTCGCAGCAAATAACGGCTCAACCACAGGCGTGATTTTCGCAAGTTCAGCGAACAATGCTTTTTCAGCATCTTCAACCAAGTTCGCTTCAACCACAGCGCCTTTAGGTGCAGCTTCTTTTGCAAGAATGTTCGCAACACGCTTGTTAGCAGCAGCAAGCGCAGCAGCTTCAGGTAAGTCACGGAAATGATTTACCGCATTTACACGTTTGTCAAAATCAAGTGGTGATTTTGGAGAAAGTGCTTGAACCGCTTGAATCACATCTACAGCCACGCCTTGGTCTTCATATTTCGCACGGTAACGACCTTCAAGGAATGCAACAGCATCCGCTAAAGTCTTATCGTGATCTTTCAATACATCGCCATAGGCAGCAAGTGCAAGTTTGATTAGATCTTCAATCGAAACGTCTAAATCATTTTCAGTCACAAGACGCAAGATACCAATGGCTGAACGACGTAATGCAAACGGGTCTTTAGAACCTGTCGGCGCCTGACCAATACCAAAAATACCTGTCAATGTATCTAAACGGTCAGCAAGCGCAAGCGTAGTACCTGTTTTGGTTTTTGGTAAAACGTCACCTGCAAATTTAGGTAAGTATTGTTCACCTAAAGATTCAGCAACTTCATCATTTTCGCCTTCAATACGTGCGTAGTAAGTACCCGCAATACCTTGAAGCTCAGGGAACTCACCCACAAGTTCAGAAGTTAAGTCGCATTTTGCAAGGAGTGCAGCTTTTTCAGCATCTGCAGGGTTCGCACCTGTGATAGCCGACAAAGCCACAGCCAATTTAGCAATACGTTCAGACTTGTTCCAAAGGGTACCCAATTCAGCTTGGAATACCATATTTGCAAGTTTCTCTTTACGAGATGCAAGCGGTTGCTTTTGGTCTTGTAAGAAGAAGAATTCAGCATCTGACAAACGTGGACGAACGACTTTTTCGTTACCTTCAATAATTTGAGACGGATCTTTCGACTCAATGTTTGACACGGTAATGAAGTACGGTTGAAGTTTATTGTCGCTATTCACTAAGCAGAAGTACTTTTGGTTGTCCTGCATGGTGGTGATGAGTGCTTCTTGAGGCACTGCAAGGAAGCGTTCTTCAAAGCTAGCACGAAGCGCAACTGGCCATTCAACCAATGCTGTTACTTCGTCACGTAAGTCCGCAGGGACAATCGCAATGGCATTTACTTCATCAGCCAAAGCTTTCACTTGTTGGTCGATGATCGCTTGGCGCTCTTCAAAGTTTGCAATCACTTTTGCAGTACGAAGGGCATCAAGATAAGCATCGGCATTTGCAAGTGTAATTGCTTCAGGAGCATGGAAACGGTGACCATAAGTCACGTTACCTGCTTGGTGATCCTGAATGGTTGCTTCAATTACATCACTGTCTTTCAACAAAACAACCCATTTTACAGGACGTACAAACTCAGTACGGCTTGCAGCAGAACGCATGCGTTTTGCGATAGGTAGGTTATCTAAAGCGTGTTGTAAAATTTGAGGAAGTAAAACATCAAGGCTTTGACCTTTTACATCTTTTAAGTAGCACACTTTTTCAACTTTACCTGCTTGGAAAGTTGAAACTTGATCAACCGTAATGCCTTGACCGCGCATAAAGCCTTCAAGTGCTTTAGTCGGTTTGCCTTCGGCATCAAACGCTGCTTGTTTTGCAGGGCCGTCGAAACGTTTTTGAGTGTCGGCTTGCGCTGCATCAACATTCACAATTTTAAGTGCAAGGCGACGTGGTGCTGCATAAGCTTCAATCGCATCAAATGCAAGACCTGCGTCTTTTAAGCCTTTTAACGTTTCTGCATGTAGCGCATCACGTAATTTTTTTAAGCTTTTTGGTGGAAGTTCTTCGCAGCCTAATTCGAACAATACTGTATGTTTAGACATTATTTGCTCTCCTTAGATTCTACTTTTGCTTCCGCTTCAACTTGTGCTTTAAGTTGAGCAAGGACTTCGTCACGTAAAGCTGGTTCTGCCATCGGGAAGCCAAGCTTCGCACGTGCAGCAACATAACTTTGCGCAATCGCACGAGCCAATGTACGTACACGTAAAATATAACGTTGACGTTCAGTTACTGAAATTGCGCCACGTGCATCAAGCAAGTTAAAACTATGCGATGCTTTAATCACTTGCTCGTAAGCAGGAAGTGGAAGTTCCGCTTCCATTAAACGAGTCGCTTCCGCTTCATAGAAGTCGAAGAGTTCAAACATTTTTTCAACGTTGGCATATTCGAAGTTATAGGTTGATTGTTCAACTTCGTTTTGGTGGAACACGTCGCCATAGGTCACTGTACCAAACTGACCTTTAGTCCAAACCAAATCGTAAACAGAGTCTACACCTTGGAGGTACATCGCTAGACGTTCTAGACCGTAAGTGATTTCACCTGTCACAGGGTAGCACTCAACACCACCAACTTGTTGGAAGTAAGTGAACTGAGTTACTTCCATACCGTTTAACCAAACTTCCCAACCTAAGCCCCATGCGCCAAGTGTTGGAGATTCCCAGTTATCTTCCACGAAACGAATGTCGTGAACAAGGGTATCAATACCAATGGCTTTTAATGAATCTAAGTACAACTGTTGGATGTTGTCTGGGTTTGGTTTCAACACCACTTGGAACTGGTAGTAGTGTTGTAGGCGGTTTGGGTTCTCACCATAACGGCCATCTTTCGGACGGCGAGATGGCTGAACATAAGCAGCGTTCCAAGTTTCAGGGCCTAAGGCACGTAGGAAAGTTGCAGTGTGGAATGTACCCGCACCCATTTCCATATCGTATGGTTGAAGAATTACACAGCCTTGTTCAGCCCAGTAGTTTTGTAAGGCAAGAATTAAGCCTTGGAAGGTATCAATATGCGATATGGCGCGACTCATGGTCATCCACTTAAAATTAGATAAAAATTGTGCTCAATTATAAGGATTTTGGGGGTGTGTGGCAAAGGTTTCGCGTGAACAAGTGGGCTTTTAATGCCAGATAGAATAAAGGCACTGCGGGTTTTAAATGAAGCTGAGTATTTATTGGTAAGAATGGTAGCAATAAGAAAGCTTCATCAGTGATACTGTTGTTAACGATGATCATGCTATAAAAATACAATAAAATTTAGGAATAATAAAATTATTCAAAGACTTATGGGTTTTAAATGGTTGCATTGAAAAAAGGAAGACAGCATTCGGGTTCAGATAAAATGTTGTTATTACAAAACCATTTAGGACTTAAATGTGATGCCTATTTTCTTCGTTTTCCTGTGGGTTCAATGATTCCACCACGTCAAGACTCTGTACAATATGGGCAGCATTTTAGGTTGAATATCGTGATTAAAAAATCGAAAGCAGGTGGTGAATTTATATGTGAGCGAAGCATCATTGATTTACCAAGAGTTAAATTATTTAGACCAGATTTGTATCGGCATGAAGTGACTGAGGTGCAAGGCAGCTCATGCTATGTATTAAGTATCGGATGCGTAATCGATTAAATTTGATAGATAAAATCAATATCTTTTAAGAAAATTCAGCCTGTAATTTTCAAAAAAATCCCAAATAACCAACAGGGTAATCGGTCTTTTATAACGTCTTTTGCAACTTAGGTGGCTTGGTACAGCATACGAAAATCGAATAAAAAATATCGCCGCTCAATGAACGTTTGCTATATGACTTTGGCGCGTCTATCGTTTAGAGATATTCTCAAAAAAAGAATCAAAATTCACCACTAAAAATTTAGTCGTAAAATAAAAAATGAGTCGTTTAGACTCATTTTTATCAAGGCTTTATGACTCAGATAAGCTTTTGGTTTTATTAATTACAATTTCAACCCGTCGATTTTTCTGACGACCTTCAGGATTGTCCTCACCATTAGATAGGGTATTCGGTTTAAGCGGCTGACTTTCTCCCATCCCGCTGATTTGATAATTTAAATCAATACCTTGGGCTTTAAAATAATCACGCACCGCTTCAGCCCGTTGTAACGACAGTTTTTGGTTGGCGGCATCTGAACCAATATTATCGGTATGGCCGACAATGGCAATAATGCCTTTACCTTTGCTTTTTAAGGTCTGGGCTGCTTGCTGTAACTCAGGTTCAGCTTCGGGTTTTAAATTGGCTTTGCCAAAATCAAACAGCACATCCGAACTTAAATTCACCTGAATATTAAATTCATTATGATTGGCACTTAAATCTGAACCGACAGCCGATAAATTACTGGCTTCTGCCTGAGGTTGACTTGGTTCAGATGACTTCGGCTGCTGTTCTGGCACAGTCTGAGAGTTGTCTATTTCCGTGACGTTCTGTTCAGTCTGAGTAGGCGGTGGATCAGTTTTGGAATCTACACATCCTGCAATCAATAAGCTCAAACTTGCGCTATACAGTAATGTTCTCATTAGCGTTCAACCGGTATGCCGTCAAAAGAACCTGCATTACCTAAATTGATGCTAATGGTCTTGGTGCTTTCAGGCGGCGCAGGGAATTTAAAGGTGAGTAAAATAGGTTCATAACTGGCTTTTTGGATAGCTTTATTTGTTGCATTTAAAGGTGCTGCCATCCAAATGCCAGCATCATCTTGCAGCAGTCCTACTTTTTTGGCTGTGTCATCATCAATATAATTGGTTTGTTCCAAATTGATGGATGTGCTCATAAATTCAGTGTTTCCATTTGGGGCAGGGTTAGGTTGAGCTATCACTTTTACGGTTAAAATTTTTCCAATCACCTTGACGCTTTGTAAACCTAAAGTGCCTTTACTCATGGGGATTTCAGCTAAAGTGGGTTGAGGCGCTGGTGCTTCAACTTGTGGTGCTGGTTCTCGAATAAGATCATCCCCATTTTTTGCAGTTTCAGCTGGGGCCATTTCTTGAGGTGTATTATCATTGGCTGGCGGATTGGCTTGTTGAGGTTCTTTGGAGCAGGCCGATAAACCCAAGCCAAGCATACAGAGGGCACACATTGCGAAGATATTTTTATTCATTCAGAACATCCTTTTTTCAAATATTTTTATAGGTCTTTTGACTATATGGAATTTTAAACAGCTAGCCTGTCTAGGTTTTGTTGTAAAACGTTAATGAAATAAGAGAGATGAGCAGGTGATTGACTCGTGAGCATTATTCAGTTCTTTCGGCTTTAATTTGGATTAGATATTGTTCAGTAGAAAATTTTATAAGATAAAGGTATAAAATAAATACATCTTATAAGAGACTTCGTTTTATAATCGCCCATCTGTTCGAATAATCAATCAGGCATCTCGTGTTTCACGCAAAATCAGCTTGGCTTAATACACTTAAACCCAACTTTAAAGTTTTACCATTAAAAGATCGCATCCTATGTGGGGTAGGTGCTTTGCTTGGCTTGAGTATATCTTCGCTGATTAGTTGGTTAGCGCTAGGTGACTTAAATGCATGGTATATCGCCCCGATGGGCGCATCGTCTGTGCTGCTCTTTGCTGTACCTGCTAGTCCTTTGGCACAGCCGTGGAATATGGTGGTCGGTAATAGTCTTGCGGCTTTGATTGGCGTGACTTGTGCGATGTATATTCCTAATTTAACCGAAGCTTTTAGTATCGCAGTTGCATTAGCGATTATCTTAATGATGACCACGGACTCATTGCATCCACCGAGTGGGGCAGTAGCGATTACCGCGGTATTGGGCGGCGAGGCTGTCCATGATTTAGGCTACGCCTTTCTTTTTTATCCAGTCCTTTTAAATTCGGTCCTCTTGATGGTGGTTGCTATTATTTATAACCGATTACTAGGTAAGCAGTATCCACAAAAATCACAAGTTAATACACGGACGACAGATCCAACACCGACACAAAAAGTGTCGATTCAACCTGCGGATATTCAGCAAGTCTTAGAACAGCAAAGTCAGTTACTCGATATCAGTGAATACGACCTACAAAAAATCATTTTAGAAGCACAGCAGTTAGCTAGTCGTCGTGGTCTAAGCCAGTTTCATTGTCGTGATCTCATGAGCCAGCAAGTGATTAGCTTGCGTGCAGAAGATGATATTCAGTCAGCGTTGGAAAAGTTTAAACAAGTCAATTTGATGAGTTTGCCTGTGGTGAGTGATTTGGATCGATTGGTGGGAAATTTGGCTTTATATGATGTAGTGGAATGGTTTAAGCGTGCCGCAGACCCCAAAGCCAGTTGGGAAAATCACGTTTATCAAATTATGAATCCCAAAGTGGTGACCGTGCAGCCGGATCAGCCGATTGAAGACTTGGTGCCATATTTTGTGGAAAGATCTTTTAATTATATTCCAGTCGTTGAGCAAAAACGGTTGGTGGGAATGATTAGCCGTGCCGATATGATTGCCGCGTTATATCAACAGTTAAATCAGCAAACAAAATCTTAAGCCTTAAACTTTGATTTAAATTCATCAGACTTAAATATGGTTTTGCCAAAATGTAGGCAAAAAAAAGCTACGGAATCTTGGGGGAGAAACCGTAGCGACCAAACTGGGTCAAGGGATTTTAACGTCTGTCATCATTCACAGTACGGATTGGATCTGAATAGCCATTGGTACGGAAAAAGTTATCTTGTGCTTTAGGCATGACTAACCATAAAACCAAGTACACCAAAATACCGGGAAAGGCTGCGCTTAAGCATGATACAAAGATAAAAATAATACGCAGTAAATTTACGTTCCAACCAAAACGTTCAGCAATACCCCCCATCACACCAGCAATCATGTTAGAGCGGTTTGAGCGATATAAACCAACATTGGCCATTCAGGTCTCCTTAAAAAAATAGAACAAATTTGAATATTTCCAAATTCATATTATAGAAATGGTGACAAGCTTTACGATTTAAAGGGTGCAAAAAAAAATTAAGTAAAGTTATGTAATTTGAAGAATTAGTTTGATTAGTTTGCCTTTAAAATAGCTTGAGTATTAATTAAATATCAACGATAACAATGAGATATGATTAACATATATCGCAAATATATGTATACAGCGTTGATTTTTTGATTACAATATTAAGTCAGCAAGAACTGAAAAAACCAATGAATGATTGGTCTTGGCACATTATATGAAAACATCGGCTTCACCTTTTTTGATGAAATTTGCATATCTTTCAGTGTTTGCAGGAGTGTTCAGCCTCTCTTTTATTGGTTGTAGTCCAACGCATCAACCCGCAGCGGATAAGGGTGAAAGTTCAGCATCAACTGTCGCATCGGAAGTTCAAGCGAAGCAAGATCATGGAAAAAAATTAACCCAAGTGGCAGGGCAGGCGACATTGCCGAATGATGATGAATTAAAGTCAGCTCCTGTTCCTGAACATGCCAAAATTTTTATTGGACGTTTTCATGCCAAAGTAAAATGCGATGACAGTTTTATTCCATGCCCAGAAGGCGATGCGGAGTTCATCCTCAACTTATTACCAGATGGCACGGTACACCGCAGTATTATTCAAATTGGAAAAGTATTTGCTGAAAAAACCAATACGCCAGGCATTAATGTGAAATACCGAAAGGATACGTGGAGTGTCAATGAAGCACATACCGAGCTGGTGGTTCATCGAAAAGAAGGCGTGAATTTTTATTATCACGTGATTAATGAAAATAAAATCACCATGGATTTAGACAAAATTCGTCAAGGTGAAGTCGACCGAAATCAGGAATTATTTTCCAAGGGTTATCCTCAGCCGCAACATGCCTATACCTTGGTGAAAGACCCGAATTAAATGCTGCGAATGAAGTAAATAAAATTATAAATTGCGTTTGAGCGTTGGCGTGAAATTCGCAGACATTGGCTAATCGAATGCAACTAGCTTATAAAAAATTGAATTATTAATACGACATAGAATTGGTGGGTTGTGTGGGGTTCGAACCCACGACCAATAGATTAAGAGTCTACTGCTCTACCAACTGAGCTAACAACCCTGAGAAAATTTTAAAATAACATTTTAAAATTTTAGCAAGATAAACGAAGCGCGTAGTTTTGAGTACTAGGGAATATTTGTTATCTAAAATTTTTCAGGTCAAATACTTCATCTAGCAAGACAAGAATGATACTTCGCAACATCGTTATAGCAAAATTTCGAGAATGGCGAATCAAAACCAATAATGGTGATGGTTTGTCTTGGTCGGAACCTGCAGGTTTCTTTTTCTTCAACTGCCGAAAGAAAGAAGCCCTAAGAAAGAAT
This sequence comes from Acinetobacter sp. YH16044, assembly GCF_013417145.1. Lineage (NCBI taxonomy): Bacteria > Pseudomonadati > Pseudomonadota > Gammaproteobacteria > Moraxellales > Moraxellaceae > Acinetobacter > Acinetobacter sp. YH16044. Next base: position 236,343 of record NZ_VPEK01000002.1, on the reverse strand, counting down.
GGTGGGTCGTCCGCGACTCGAACGCGGGACCAATAGATTAAAAGTCTACTGCTCTACCAACTGAGCTAACGACCCTTAGGGGGTATGCACAAGATTGTAATCTAAAACTGGCATTTTAGAAAGATGGTGGGTCGTCCGCGACTCGAACGCGGGACCAATAGATTAAAAGTCTACTGCTCTACCAACTGAGCTAACGACCCATCTTGTGGTATCGAAGGAAATGGTGGGTCGTCCGCGACTCGAACGCGGGACCAATAGATTAAAAGTCTACTGCTCTACCAACTGAGCTAACGACCCATTTCGCTTGATGGTGCGTATTGTAGCAAGATCTGCTTCAAGCGCAAGTAAAAAATCATAAACTTGCTTGTGTTTGATTATAAATACAACAAAGTGGCTCATTTTGACGGGTGATTGTCGTCAAAATGAGCAAGTTTGATTTAGAAACGGTATTGATAGGCCTGAATATTGTTATAAATTTCAGGGGTCAAGTCACAATAAGCGCTCGCATTCGGCAGTAAAACTAAGATTCGCTCATCTGTTTGCTTAGGATCAAAGGCTTGTTCTTTCAGCTTATTTTTTTGGTATTTAAACGTACCTGTGGTTTCGACTTTTTTCTGTACACGTAAAAATACCGGTACAGCATAAGCTGGTAAGCATTTTTTAAATTGTAGAACCATTTCACTACAATCTTGTTCATTGAGTTCAGCACCATCAGTCAGTGTGATGGCAGCCATACCTGCACGGCCATTGGTATCTGGAATTTCTACGCCATAAACCACAGCTTCAGCAATTTTATCGTACTCACTCACCATATTTTCAACTTCAGTGGTTGAGACGTTTTCACCTTTCCAGCGGAAGGTATCGCCTAGACGGTCGACAAATTGAGCATGTCGGAAGCCAATGTCACGAACCAAGTCGCCAGTGTTGAAGTATGAATCACCATGCTTGAACACATCTTTCATAATGACGGATTTGTTTTTTTCCGTATCGGTATAGCCATCAAAAGGTGAGCGACGGGTAATTTTACCGATGAGTAAGCCGACTTCGCCTTTTTTGACTTTAATGCAACGACCTTTAGCATCATGTACAGCTTCATTTTTTTCTTTATCAAACTGAATAATCGCATAAGGCGTTGGTGAAAAACCAACGGTATTGTCGAAGTTAAACACATTACTAAAGCCGACGTTGCCTTCACTTGACGCATAGAGTTCAAGGACTTCTTCAACCCCAAAGCGTTCTTTAAACTTATCCCAAATGTTTGGTCGCATGCCATTACCAATCATTTTTTTCACACGATGGCCTTTTTCAAGGTCTGAATGTGGGGCATCCATTAAATAGCGGCAAAGTTCGCCCACATAGCCAATGGCTGAAGCATCAAATTTTTGTACATCTTTCCAAAACGATGAGGTTGAAAACTTGCGACGCAGGGCAAGGGTAGCACTACCTGCAATCACCCCACACCAACAAACCACAGTACCTGTAGCATGATAGAGCGGCAAGGTCACATACATCACATCATCTTTGTTCAAATTGAGGACGTGACCATATGTTCCATAAGCCAAAGTCCAACGGCTGTTGGTAAAAATCACCGCTTTAGGTAAGCCTGTTGTCCCAGAGGTGTAGATATAAAATAGGCCGTCTTTGCCTTTTACACTTGCAGTGGTGGGTGTGTTGAATTTTGGAAATTCATCAATCGCTACTGCAAGGTTTAAAAAGCCTTTAGGTGCTTGGCCGGCATCGACACGAGTGGCTTGATCTGCGAACCAATGTAAACGATCTTCAGCCACACTGAGATCATCACGAATCTCTTCTACAGCTTGACGGCATTCTTCGCCCACAATTACCGCAATTGGGTTTACTAAGTTGATGCTGTGTGTCAGGACTTTGCCGACTTGTGAGGTGTTGACCAAGGCACTGGTGACGCCAATTTTGGCTAATGCCACGATGGTTGCCACGAGTTCAGATCGGTTCTCGATCATCACTGCAATCACATCACCTTTTTTTGCACCGAGTGCTAGGTAATAGTGACCAATTTGATTGGCCCATTCATTTAATTCGTTATAGGTATATTTTTGCTCTTCAAAATAAAGCGCATAACCTTTGGGATTACGCTTTACTGCTTTTTCAAATGCAATTCCTAAGCCTGCGGAAGTATTTGGGGTACGTAAATAGGCTTGCTTTAGACCACTCAACAGGTTGGGTACTTTGCTAATGAACGAGGGAATTTTTGCTGCAACATCAGCAATCCCAATAAGGTCGTGTTGTGTAGTTTGGCTCATGTGAATCCTATTTATTTTTCGTAATCCGATACGGTCTATTTCTTTGCAATGAAATTTGCAGCAAATTCTACAATTGTCTTTTAATCGTTTCGATCTAGTGCAATCAACCTAATTTGACAAAAGTATCAAAAAAAAACCAGTCACCGAAATGACTGGATTTTTTTATTCACCTGCAAAATAGCAAATTACTGCTCAGTTGCGGTGTTTGCTTTTTTCGGTGGACGACCGCGAGGACGACGAGGGCGTGCAGGTTTTTCACCTTCAGCGGCCGAGTTCTCGTCTACAGGAACCTCAACTTTCTTTTCCGCTTCAACGGCTTGAGCTTTTTCTTCTACTGGTTTAGTAGGAGCTTCAGACACTTCTTCCGTCTTTTCAGGCTGCGCACTCACATCGAGTTCAGCTTGAACGGGTGTCGGTACTTCAGCTTGAGCGGGCTCAGGTGCTTCAGTTTGAACTGCAACGTCGGATACATTGGCTTCAACTGTAGCAGCTTTAGCTTCTGCAACTACAGGCGCCTCAACAGCAGTGTCTGCGACAGGCGTAGCTTCCACCTCAGCATGTGCTTTTGCTTGGTCTTGTTTCGCTTGTTCAGCGGCAAGTTTAGCAAGGCGACGACGCTCACGTGGGTCATTAGCAACACGTTTATCTGACACAGGCTTTGGTGGTGTCAAATCCAACATTGGCGCTGGTTCAGCTTCAGGTGCAGCTTTTGCAACTTGAACATCACGAGTGACAGGCTTTTTCTCTACAGCTGCTTCAGCTGCAGGTGCAGTCAAAGTCGCGGCATATTCTTCCGTGAATTTTTGCAATGCACGGTTGAATGTTGGAATTAAGCCAAATTGCTCAATCAGTACTGAGCAGTCTTCACCGTATACATGCTTAATCAAGCTGCTTACAGTGTATTGACTCAGTGTCGGCACTTGAGATGGCGAAATTTTCGGAGCCTGTGCTTGTTGAGCGCGAGCTGCACGTTGTTCGCGGCGGCGTTGACGTGGGTCATTGCTTGCACGAGACGGTTTTTGCTGAGCATGCTGTGGTTTATGTCCTACTTCTTTTGTTTCAGTCGCAGGTTTTTCCACTTTTTCTGCTTCAACGACAGCGGCTTTTTGGACTACTGGGGTTTCTACAGGTTTTTCAACTGCTGGGGCAGTATTTAGCGCTACGATTTCGCTTTGAGCTTGATCAACATTTACTACAAGTGCTGTTGGTATCACGTCTTGACGTGGTGCATCAACAACTTCAACTTTAGGTTGACGTTGATTGCGGTTTTCAGATTGTTGCTCAGTTGCAACTTCCTGAGCAATCACTTGCTCGTTCAATACGCTTTGATCGCGGTGGCGATTTGGGCGATTTGGACGTTGTTGGTTGTTGCGGTCACGACGTGGAACAGACTGCGGTTGTTCATTGTTTTGAACATCGTGCTGTACTTGTTCATTGTTATGTTGACGGCGTGAGTTACGACGGTTTTCACGTTGGTCTTGACGGTTGTCTTGGCGCGGTTCTTGACGTTCAGAACGTTGCTCTTGGCGTTCGTTTTGACGTGCTTCGTTATTGCGCTGCTCTTGACGATCTTGACGTGAAGGTTGTAACACTTCTTCATGAACTTGATGCGGTTGAGCTTCTTGTTCACGTGGTTCTTTATGCTTAGTACGCTTTTTGTTGTGACGTTTTTCTTCACGGTCAGCTTTTTCTGAATGGCTGTCACGTTCTTGTTTGTGCACAACAGAAGAAGGCGCAAGGTAAGCATTATTGTCTACGACAACAACAGGCGCTGCCGATGCAGGGGTAATTTGACCAAACTGGCCACGGCTTGCAGCACCGCTATTTACCATTTGTTCAATTGCAGCAGCGGCATTGTTTGCAGTACGCGACTGGTCAACGGTTGCAGCTTGTTTTTGAACAAATAAGTTTTCTAACCATGCACATGGACTAGATGATGCTGCAGAAGCGGCAACTTGTGCAGGTGCTTGTTGAGCAGCAACGGGTTGTTGCTTATTCTTTTTGTGGCCTTTTTCTTGTTGTTGTACAGGTGCTTGTTGCTGAGCAGCAGCGGCCTGTTCTTCACCTAAATGCCATTCAGATGCTTCGTAACCCAATTCTTTTTCGCTAGAACGTGTCGCTTCAGTGCGTTCATAGCTTGTCGGTGCAAAGCCTTCAGGGTTATACGAAATTTCGTAATGTGGTGTTTCTAGATGAGGGTGTGGAAGTACAGTCACACGTACATTTGAAGTTTGCTCAAGATATACAAGGCTGTGACGCTTTTCATTCAATAAGAATGCAGCAATTTCAACAGGCACTTCAACTTGAACTTCACCATGACGTTCGCGTAGCGCAATTTCTTCCACTTTACGCATAATTGAAAGTGATAAAGAACGTAGGTCACGTACCATACCTGTGCCATGACAGCGTGGGCACACATAACCAGTGGCTTCTTCAAGCGATGGACGTAAGCGTTGACGGCTCATTTCCATCAAACCAAAGCGTGACAGTTGACCGAATTGGATACGTGCACGGTCACTTTGTGTTGCTTCACGAAGTTTAGCTTCAACCATACGTTGGTTACGGTCTTTGGTCATGTCGATGAAGTCGATCACAACCAAACCACCGATATCACGTAAACGTAATTGGCGAGCGATTTCTTCAGCAGCTTCAAGGTTGGTATTGAGCGCTGTATCTTCTACGTCGCTACCACGTGTTGATTTTGCAGAGTTAATATCAATTGAAACCAATGCTTCAGTTTGGTCAATCACAATTGAACCACCAGAAGGAAGTTTTACTTCACGTTCATAGGCAGTTTGGATTTGACTTTCGATACCAAAATGAGCGAATAACGGTTCATTTAAAGTATAGGTTTTTAATTTGTCGATTTGACGTGGCATCACTGCTTTAACAAAGTTATACGCTTCGTTATACGCTTGCTCAGAGTCAATCAGAATTTCAGCAACATCATCACGTAAATAGTCACGAATTGCACGTGTAACCACACCGGCTTCTTGGTGAACCAACATTGGTGATGGACCTGAACTTGATGTGCTTTGGATTTGTGCCCAAAGGTCAAGCAAGTGTTGCAGGTCAAGTTGGAGTTCTTCTTGAGAACGACCAATACCTGCAGTACGTACAATCACGCTCATGCCACGAGGGACATTTAAAGACGCCAACATTTCTTTCAATTCTTCACGAACTGAACCTGAAATTTGACGGCTAATACCGCCACCTTTCGGGTTGTTTGGCATTAAGACCAAATAACGACCAGCAAGTGAGATAAATGTGGAAAGGGCAGCACCTTTATTACCACGTTCTTCTTTTTCCACTTGAACTAAAAGCTCAGTGCCTTCAGTGATCAATTCGCGGATGTTTGAAGTTTGGCGAGGATCGGCTTTGTAATAAGAGTTAGCAATTTCGCGCATCGACAAGAAGCCTTGACGACCTGCACCGTATTCAACAAATACAGCTTCTAAAGACGGCTCTACGCGAGTCACATGACCTTTATAGATATTCGATTTTTTTTGTTCACGGGTACGATTCTCTAAGTCAAAATCGTAAAGACGCTGACCAGTGACAAGTGCAACGCGAATTTCTTCGGCATGTGTTGCATTAATCAACATACGTTTCATGGGTGTAACACCTAATAGTGATACACAGAAGAACATCGCCTGACTCGTAGCGAGCATCAGATAGCATGGATCAAGTTGCACAGATCGAAAAACATCATCTGTGCATGTGTACCGACCTTCTTTGGGCGGGCAACGGTTTTTGATTCACGTATTGATGATGGCAATACGGCTTCAATCTTTTAAACGATTAAAGTCACCTGAACGCGTTTCACTGGCGGACAAACGGTGCATTGGATGTGAGTAACTTTCACTGTCACATTGCTCGAAGAGCATCCATTCATATCTGATAGAGCGTCTTGATACGGAATTATCATCGTACCTTTACAAACTGTGCAGATCCAATGCATCAAACGTTGTGGCCTGAACACGATTTCCAGGGAGCGACTGGTCTGATGTGTATCAGTTTACGTTTAAAAACCAACCTTGGTTGGCACATATTTTTTTGGGGCAAACTGTTTTATGTACCTACGGCACAATTAAACGCAACAGTTTGCAGTTTTGCCGATATAATAAGCCTTCGGCGTCGGCATAATTCTTTTGGGACCTTTCCGAGCTAAATGAGTAATTGCTTGAAAGTTCAATGACAGTAAATACTGAAATGAATCAACTTTTACTCAGTTACGGTGGTTTCCGTGCGCTGACTATATCAAACCTTGCATCATCTGCCTATGGGCTAAGCTTATGTTTCTTGCGAAAAGTATAGCTTAAATGATCAATTTTTAATCAATTTTAGTATTTTTTTAGGTCACAGTAACTGTATGAATTCTACGCAAGAATGGCAAAGCGTCACCTGGTTTGAAGTGGACGAGCATCAGGCGGGTCAACGTATTGATAATTTCCTGTTTAGTCGTCTGAAAGGTGTGCCTAAAAGTCGCATTTATCGTCTGATTCGTGAAAGCCAAGTTCGCGTCAATAAAAAACGTGTCAAAGCAGAAACCAAACTCAATATTGGTGACCAAATCCGTGTTGCCCCAATTCGCTATGAGCAAAAAGATGAGTCTGCGGTTCCCGTATCGGACAAAGTCGCGCAAAGTTTACTGAGCCGTGTGGTGTACGAAGATGAAGGCTTAATGGTGGTAAACAAACCTTCTGGTATTGCTGTTCACGGCGGTAGTGGTGTAGCGTATGGCTTGATCGAAGGTTTACGTGCCGCAACAGGGAAGAAATACCTAGAGCTGATTCACCGAATTGACCGCGACACTTCTGGTTTGGTGATGATTTCGAAAAAACGTAGCGTGTTAAAAAGCCTGCAAGACATGCTACGCGAACACAAAATCCAAAAAACCTATGCTGCTGTGGTGAAAGGCGTAGTGAGTTTGGATAAGCAACTGATTGATCAACCTTTGCATCGTTATGAACTGGCGAATGGCGAGCGTCGTGTACGTGTATCACCTAAAGAAGGTAAAGAGTCGAAGACGCTGTGGAACGTGAAAGAACGTTTTATGCATGCCACATTGGTGTATGCGTCTCCACTTTCGGGCCGTACCCATCAGATCCGTGTACATGGTTTAAGTATTGGTCATCCATTGGTGGGCGATGAAAAATATGGTCATGAAACTGAATACCGTGGTCCCAAGCCACGTCGTTTATGTCTGCATGCTATGCGTTTAGAAATTCCGGGTTACCAAACCATTGAAGCGCCATTGCCAGAAGATATGCAAAGCCTTGTGGCGCAGCTACGCGCGCAAAAAGCCGACAAAGTGGTGAAGTCTTCAGAAGATGACGAGTAAGTTTTAAATACGAGACTTCTCTCCCTGAGCAGGACTGCTTCGTAAGTTTTCTTTCTCCCTCTCCTTTAAGGAGAGGGCCGGGGTGAGGTAAATAAATTGATGCACTCCAGAATCTGAATTACCAAACACTGAATCAAATCTAGGAAAACGTATGAACTCAGCTGTAAAACTAGTCATTTTCGATTGGGATGGCACTTTATTTGATTCTGTGGGTCAAATTGTAGCGAGTTTAAAATTTGCAGCAGATCAATATTCACAGCCGCTGACCGATGCTGATGCGAAAAGTATTATTGGTTTAGGTCTGCCGGAAGTCGCACAGCGGTTATTTCCGACGGTTCCTGAATTGCACAGCGACATTTTGCAAAGTTATGCCGATCACTATGTGGCCCATTCCAAAGGGGATATGTGGTTTGATGGTGTCGCGGATATGTTGCAGGAATTACGCGATGCCGGTCTACAATTGGCTGTTGCAACAGGAAAAAGTCGTAAAGGTCTAGACCGTGTCTTGGCTCAAACGCAAAGTCATGAGTTGTTTCGTGCGACACGTGCAGCCAGTGAAACCAAATCTAAGCCAGATCCGTTGATGTTGGCAGAAATTTTGGCGGAAACAGGACTACGTGCCGATCAAGCCATTATGGTTGGTGATACGTCGTATGATTTAGAAATGGCCCTCAATATTCAGATGCCACGTGTAGGCGTGAGCTATGGAGTGCATACTGTAGAAACACTCCAGTGTTTTCAACCCTTACATATTGCACATAGCGTAGGTGATTTGACTGAATTTCTACTAGAACACGTGAAATTACGTCTAGCTGTATAGTTTTAGATACAAACGAGTAAAAAGGGTGAAATTTGTTTTCACCTTTTTTGTTACCAAATGAATAGTAACGCAAGCTCTAGTTGTTGAAATGAGTAAATTCAATTATTTAAAAAAGTAATAACACTAGATTTTTCTACAATAACAAGCAGTCTTCTAGCAAATTTACCTTAAAAAGTTGAGCGCAACTATTTGGCCTTTTACCACAAGCTGGAATAGATTTTTTGTTTGAATTTTTGGTTTTATCTTATTGTTGTTTATTGATTTATTTTTAAATTTTCAATTTATTAAACTAAATCAGATGAAATTGAACACCTATGTGTAAAAGCTGGCCTGACGCTAAAATAACCTTTTAATCTTATCTTTTAGTCGTATAAGCCAAGTTTTTTAGTAGAGATTCAGATTTAAGGGCGAAAAAAATAGTGAATTTTATTTAATTATTTTGACTTAAGTTTTTGAATATTAATAATAAATAATGATTAATTTATAGCTAATAGCTATAGTCATAAATAAAATAAGTATTGGTATTCACTTTCTAAAATCTCGATGCTAAATGCATCTAAACATAACGTGTAGTATGTCAAGTGAAATGCCTTAGGCGAATCCTGACATGACTTTCATCACTTTGATTTTGATGGTGATCGGGATGAAACACGTTGTGCATCCAATTTTTGCAGTTTAAGGAAACATTGATGTCGAATTCTGCTGTTGTTGAATCAGTTGCGCAAGCATTACGCGATGCGGAAGTAAATCAGGCTGCGATTGCACCGATCCGTCCACAACTTGGTGGCGAAAGTGCTGATGTAGATATTGCTTATGCCGTTCAAGAAGTGAATACCAAACGTGCGGTGGCAGAAGGTCGTCGCCTTGTAGGTCGTAAAATTGGCTTAACTTCAAAAGTTGTACAAGCGCAGTTAGGCGTTGATCAACCTGACTTCGGTATGTTGTTTGCTGACATGGCGTATGGCGATGGTGAAGAAATCCCTGCTGGTTTATTGATTCAGCCAAAAGTTGAAGCAGAAATTGCTTTGGTGATTAACCAAGACTTGACTAAAGAAAAACACACCTATGCAGACATTATTAGTGCAACAGAATATGCACTGCCTGCAATTGAAGTGGTCGATAGCCGTATCGAAAACTGGAAAATCTCGTTGATTGATACTGTGGCAGATAACGCATCTTCAGCAGGTTTTGTACTGGGTTCTAAGCCTGTAAAACTTGCAGATCTTGACCTTGTAAATTGCAAAATGGTCATGACTCGTGGTGAAGAAGTGGTTTCACAAGGTGTGGGTAAAGCGTGTCTTTCTAACCCATTAAATGCAGCAGTGTGGTTGGCTGACGAAATGGTTCGTCGTGGTCGTCCATTGCTTGCAGGTGACATCGTATTGACCGGTGCCTTAGGCCCAATGGTTGTGGCAAATCCTGGTGATGAATTCAAAGTTGAAATTGAAGGCTTTGGTTCTGTGACTGCAGCATTTGCAGCGAAATAAGCTTGGGTTTTACGGAATTTTTAAGAGTACACATTCATGAAAAAGATTAAATGTGCATTGATCGGTCCAGGGAACATTGGTACTGACTTGCTTTACAAACTTCAACGCAGCGAATTTTTAGAACCAGTATGGATGGTTGGTATTGACCCGACGTCTGAAGGTTTGGCTCGCGCTGCTAAAATGGGTTTAAAAACCACTGCTGAAGGCGTAGATGGTTTACTTCCACACGTAATTGAAGACGAAATCAAAATCGCATTTGATGCAACTTCTGCCTATGTTCATGCTGAAAACAGCCGCAAATTAAATGAACTTGGCGTGTTAATGATTGACTTAACACCTGCTGCAATCGGTCCATTCTGCGTACCACCAGTAAACTTAGAAGCGTTATTGGACGCAGGTGAAGTTCCGAACGTCAACATGGTGACATGTGGTGGTCAGGCAACGATTCCTATGGTTGCTGCGATTTCACGAGTTCAGCCTGTTGAATATGGCGAAATCATTGCAACAGTATCAACAAAATCTGTGGGTCCAGGTACACGTAAAAACATTGATGAATTTACTCGTACCACTGCCGGCGCTATTGAAAAAGTGGGCGGTGCGAAACAAGGTAAAGCGATCATCATCATTAACCCTGCTGAGCCACCACTGATGATGCGTGATACTGTTCACTGTCTTGTTGAAGGTGAACCAGATCAAGCAGCAATCACTGAATCTGTACATGCGATGATTCTTGAAGTTCAAAAATATGTACCAGGTTACAAACTTGTAAATGGTCCTGTATTTGACGGTAACCGTGTTTCAATCTTCTTAGAAGTTGAAGGTTTAGGTGATTATCTTCCTAAATATGCAGGTAACCTCGACATTATGACTGCGGCAGCTGCACGTACTGCAGAAATGTTTGCAGAACGCGTTTTATCCACTGTTGAAGCTTAAGGAGTAGCCACATGTCTAAGGTTATTATTCACGATATGACTTTACGTGATGGTATGCACCCAATGCGCCATCAAACATCAATCGAGCAAATGATTGCTATTTCAACTGCGCTTGATGATGCCGGTGTACCGCTGATCGAAGTTACTCATGGTGACGGTCTTGGTGGTAACTCAGTGAACTATGGTTTTGCTGCAGCAACTGATGAAGAATATTTAAAAGCCGTTATTCCAAACCTAAAACAGGCGAAAGTGTCTGCACTTTTACTTCCTGGTATCGGTACGGTTGATCATTTGCATATGGCACATGATGTTGGTGTTTCTACGATTCGTGTAGCAACACATTCAACTGAAGCAGACGTTTCTGAACAGCATATTACGGCTGCGCGTAAACTCGGCATGGACACTGTGGGCTTCTTGATGATGGCGCACATGGCAACTCCTGAAAAACTTTTGGAAGAAGCCAGCAAAATGGTGTCATACGGTGCAAACTGTATTTATGTGACTGACTCTGCTGGTTATATGTTGCCTCAAGACGTGACTGACCGCGTGGGTATCTTACGTGCAAACCTGGCTTCAGAGATCGAAATCGGTTTCCACGGTCACCATAACTTAGGTATGGGCGTGGCAAATACGGTTGCTGCTGTTGAAGCGGGTGCGATTCGTGTCGATCTTGCATCTGCAGGTCTAGGTGCGGGTGCAGGTAACACACCACTTGAGTTATTCGTGGCTGTTGCGAACCGTATGCAAATGGAAACTGGCGTTGACTTGTTTAAAGTACAAGACATTGCTGAAGACCTTGTTATTCCAATGATGCACAACCCGATCCGTGCTGACCGTGATGCAGCAACTTTAGGTTATGCAGGTGTGTATTCCTCATTCCTATTGTTCGCAAAACGTGCTGAAGCGAAATACGGCGTATCTGCTCGTGAAATCCTAATGGAATTGGGCCGCCGTGGTACTGTTGGTGGTCAAGAAGATATGATCGAAGACTTGGCATTGACCATGTCTAAAGCAAAAGAAGCCAATGCTTAATTTGCTTTAAATCAAAAAGCGCCCGAAATGGGCGCTTTTTTTATGTCTGAAGTGGCTGTTTTGGTTTGAGATGGGCTTGAGATTACGTTGAGATTGATTTGAGGCATGAAAAGCGGATTGAAATAAGAAATGTCTTACGAACCAATGGCTGATTTCGAGCAGCCATAGTAGTAAAATTTAACTTTAAGTTATTGATGATTATATAAATTAAATATCATGTCATAGCTAAATTTTATAACTCAAATAAGGATAAATCTCAGTAAAAAACTTTGTTTAAACTTAAAAGCAATTAATACAGCGCATGTAATTGCAAAAAATAAAAAACTTTAAATTTTATGCTAGTAAAACATGGGGTTAATTTAATCAGTTGTTCTAAATGATAAAAAAGAGTTATTGTTTTAATCTCTAAGGAAAATAAGCAGAAATAGCTTCCAAAGTTCAAGTCGTACAAAAGCCTGATAAACCTTAATACTGTAGTCGGATTTTTTTCCAAGGTATTGTTGAGCATGATGATGTCATAGCTTAATTTGATCACTGGGAATAAGCCATGCGTCGTCAAAATTTATGGATAGCAATTCTTGCTGCGACAGCAACATTAGGAACATCTGCAACTTATGCGGACTTTGTTGACGACAGCCAAGTACAATTGAAATTTAAAAACTTCTACTTAGACCGTCAAATTAAAGAAAATCCGGCGGGTAACTGGGGTTCATGGTCACAGGGTGTGACTTTGGATGCCAAGTCAGGGTATCAAGATATTGGTGCAGGTATTCAAGTGGGTGCTGACCTTTTGGTTCAACATGCATTTAAACTTAATGCACGCGATAAAAACCCAGACTGGATCTTGCCGCACGATGGTAAAGAATCAAAAGATAACTTTGGTAAAGTGGGCGTGACCCTTAAAGCCAAAGTATCTGAAACTGAGTTGAAAGTGGGTGAGTTATTACCAGTTTCTCCAGTGTTGGTTTTCGATCCATCTCGTCAGCTAATGACAACTTATAGCGGTGCATGGTTAGAGTCGAAAGAGATTAAAGATACCAAGTTAACTTTGGCATACATTGACGGGATCAATAACCGTTATGACAACCAATTCCGTGATTTATCAATGTTCGCTCCAGGTAAAAGATTACCAGATGGCACCATAGGTCATTATGATCTTGGGCCAACTTCTGATGGTATGTATATTGCGGGTATTGACCATCAATTTACACCTGAAATTGGTGGTAGCTATTGGTATGCCGATGTTCAAGACATTTACACACAGCAATATGTCGGCGCGAACTATAAAACTAAGTTAGGTGACAAAGCCAAACTGGATAGCCATATCCGTTATTTTGACAACTCAGATTCGGGTGACAAACTGTATGGCGAAATTGATAACCAAGCGTTATCGGTTGGTGCGAAAGTGAATTACGGTTCGCATACCTTTGGTTTGGGTTATCAACAAATGTTTGGTGATAATGCATTCCCAACACTGGGTGGATGGGTGCCGCAGCCGTACTTAGTCAACTGGGGTATAGCAACATTTACTGCAAAAAATGAAAAATCATGGGGCTTTACTTATGGTTATGATTTCTCAGAAATGGGTGTGAAAGGCTTAAATACAACTGCTGTGTATTTCACAGGTTCAGATGCAGAAATTGCTGGTCTTAAAGATCAGAAGTCAGATGAATTGAACTTAATTGTGAACTACACCGTGCCTGAAGGTAAGTTGAAGGGCTTAGGCTTCCAGGCAATGTATATTGATGCCGATTTCGATTACAAATCTGACTTGCAAGAGTACCGTGTCGCGACAACTTATACCTATAAGTTCTAATTTCTCAGGATAAAAAAGAGGGAAGTGGATTCATTGCTTCCCTTTTTATTCGCTGGGCTATTCAAAAAAGAAATACCTCAAAGATTTTATGGATATATTTTTGAGTTATGTATTTAAAAACAATAACTTAAATTATAGTCTATTTGTTGTTTATGATCGTAAATATGTATCAGTTAGCAGTGGCTGAACAGGTAATATGAGACTGTAAAAACCACAAAATCCAAAAGAGTCCCCCTTGTGTTTAAATCCGTTATGGATTGAAACATAAGCTCTACGCAATACGAGGAGCATGTATGAGCACTGTTCAGATTCCTGACTATACAACTGATTCATTCTTTGGTTTAGAAGATAAATGGATTGAAACTGCTGAAGGCGAATTAACGCATTACCACGAAGTGGGTGAAGGCACACCAATTCTATTTTTACACGGTTCAGGTACAGGTGTATCTGCTGCTGCAAACTGGTGGTTAAACCTTCCACAAATTGGTGAACAAGCACGTTGTATCGCTATCGATACTATTGGTTATGGTCAAACTGTTGTTGCACCGAATACTGCTTATGGTATCCGTGCTTGGGTTGATCACGCTGTACGTACGTTAGATGCCCTAGGTATTGAAAAAACTTGGTTAGTGGGTAACTCACTCGGTGGCTGGTTAGCATTCCAAATGGCTTTGGACTATCCAGAACGTGTATTGGGTATCGTGTCTATGGGTACAGGCGGTGCTAAACAAACTGCAGCACTTAAAGCACATGCAAACCCTGTATTAACCGAAGAAGGCATCAAGAAAACCTTGTCTATGTTTGTTGTAAACAAAGACTTGATTACTGATGAATTAGTAAAAGTACGTTTCGCTTCTGCTGCAAATGACTATGCATCAAATCGTTTGATGGATGTTGTTGGCGCACGCGACCGTGACCGTTTCGAATTCCCACTCGACTTTGAAAAAATGAAAGACATTACTGTGCCAGTATTGTTGATTCACGGTGTACAAGACGTGGTGATTCCTGTATCTCGTACGTGGGATATTTTGAATACCGTTCCTCATGCTGATGCGCATATTTTCAGCCAATGTGGTCACTGGTCACAAGTTGAAAAAGCTGAAGAATTTAACACGGTTATTAAAGATTACTTAACTGCACGCGGTGTTTAATCGAGCAGCCGAGTTAATACAAAAAGGATGGTTTTGCCATCCTTTTTTTATATAAATCTTTTGACAGAAATACTTTAAATGAGTATTATTATCATTAATGAGGCGGCAGTATACGGTCTAAATCAGTAAAAAGGCATAAAATAAGCTCATCTAAATGGTTGGGGAAGGGGAATTATTTATTAGACTTAAGTTGTAAATCGGCTATTTTTAGCAATTTTTATCAATGTCTAAACTAAAATTTATAAGTTATTTTCCATCAAGTCGATATGCATGATAGATAAAATGCGTCGATTAAAACATTTAAACGATTAAAAAAGCGACTTTTTAGCCATAAAAAAAGCACCATTATTTATTTCAAAAATAATGGTGCTATATCTATAAATTATGACTTGGCGAAAATTAACGCTGTTCGCGATTGATATCGAGATAAAAAACTTTGGTTAGCAGTTCAAGGAATTTATCTACAGCCACAGAACTCGGCGTTTTTCGGTAACTTACATACAAGTCTAGATACGGTAATTCGACATCTAAAGGACGAATCACCGTATTGTTCATGGTCAATGGCGCGATGTATCCCGGTAGGATCGTGCAGCCTAAGCCCATGCCGATGGAGTTAATGTTAAACAGGATATTGTCGGCTTTTTGCACGATATTAAATTGAATACCATGGGTCGAAGCAAAGTCCAAAATGGCTTCATGCAACGTGCCAGATTGTTCACGTGCAGGAATGATAAAATCAATCCCATTCAATGCTTTAACTGGAATGCGCTCGTACTTCGCTAAAGGGTGATCTTTGGGTAAAATAAAGATCAATGGTTCACGTAGTACAAACTGACTTTCAATTTCGTCGCTGTGGAAGTTATTGCGGGTAAAAGTGATGTCCAGTTCACCTTTTTGCAGCAATTTCATCTGATCACGGTTATTTAAACTGAGTAATTCAATCTTGAGTTCTGGGTTCTGAACACGTAAATTTGGCAGCACATAAGGGAAGATTTTCATCTCTGCGACAGGGACAAAACCAATGCGCAGCATCTGCTGTTTGGCTTGTGAAACCTGACGTGCCATCGCTACGGCCTTGTCTGCTTGAGCTAGTGTCAAACGTGCTTGTTCTAGAAATACGGCACCTTCTTCTGTGAGCTCAACTTTGCGTTTAGTCCGGTGCAACAATTTTACGCCGACATCTTCTTCAAGATCTTTAATTTGTTGGCTTAAAGAAGGTTGAGCAGTATAAAGTTTTAACGCAG
Source organism: Acinetobacter sp. YH16044 (assembly GCF_013417145.1). NCBI lineage: Bacteria > Pseudomonadati > Pseudomonadota > Gammaproteobacteria > Moraxellales > Moraxellaceae > Acinetobacter > Acinetobacter sp. YH16044. Next base: position 220,238 of record NZ_VPEK01000002.1, on the reverse strand, counting down.
CTTTACTGAAATTGAGTTCTTCAGCAACAGTAATGAAGTAGCGTAAGTGTCGTAATTCCATATAATCAACCCGTGGAGTAATCCAAAAAATGTCTTACTTAGAAGTTCGTTCAGTATAATCTATAAACAACTATTGCGTGAGGATTATTTTGCCATTCACGAAATAAATGGTGTTCACGGTGATTTAAAAAAAATACTATAAAAAAAATCTACCGTAATAATCCATAAAATCTCTTAATTAAAACAAAATAAATATTTCCCGAATATCGCTCTAAAATCCATCATCGTTGAAAAGTTGAGTCTATTACTTTGTGCCTTATGGTCACAGGAGAGCTTTTCATGAGTGGAAAAATTGATGTGCGCGAAATCGATGCTTTAGTCGATGCACAAAATGGACGTATCACGCCATCTATCTATACAGATCCAGACATCTACGAACTTGAATTAGAACGTGTGTTCGGTCGTACATGGTTATTCCTATGCCATGAGAGCCAAATTCCTAAAGCCGGCGATTTCTTCAATACCTATATGGGTGAAGATCCAATCATCGTGGCACGTCAAAAAGATGGCTCAATCAAAGCATTCTTAAACCAATGTCGTCACCGCTCTATGCGTGTGAGCTTCGCGGACTGTGGTAATACACGTGCATTTACTTGCCCGTACCACGGCTGGTCTTACGGCATTGACGGTTCTTTAAAAGATATTCCACTTGAAGACCGCGCGTTCCCGCACGGTGCTTGCAAAGAGAAATGGGGTCTTGTTGAAGTTAACCGTGTTAAATCATACAAAGGCTTAGTATTCGCTTGTTGGGATGAAACAACACCTGACCTAGAAGAATACATGGGCGATATCGCTTGGTACTTAGATGGTGTTCTTGACCGTCGTCCAGGTGGTACAGAAATTATCGGTGGTGTACACAAGTGGGAAATCGAGTGTAACTGGAAATTTGCAGCTGAACAGTTTGCATCTGACCAATACCACGCATTGTTCTCTCACGCATCTGCAATCCAAGTTTTGGGTGCAAAACCAGATGACGAATCATCTAAGAAATTAGGTGCTGCACAAACAGCTCGTCCAGTTTGGGAAACTGCGAAAGACGCGATCCAATACGGTTCACGTGGTCACGGTTCAGGCTTCTTCTTCACAGAAAAACCAGATGCAAACGTTTGGGTAGATGGTGAAGTTGCAAACTACTTCCGTGAAACATTTGATGAAGTTAAAGAGCGTTTAGGCGAAGTACGTGCACTGCGTCTTGCTGGTCACAACACCATGTTCCCAACATTGTCTTGGTTGAACGGTACAGCAACACTTCGTGTATGGCACCCACGTGGTCCAAACAAAACTGAAGTATGGGCATTCTGTATTGCAGACGCTGAAGCATCTCAAGAAGTGAAAGAAGCATTTGAGCGTTCTGCGACTCGCGCATTCGGTCCTGCTGGTTTCCTTGAGCAAGATGACTCTGAGAACTGGATTGAAATTCAAAAAGTTTTACGTGGTTATAAAGCCCGTCAAAACAAATTAATTATGGAAATGGGTAAAGGTAACGAGAAAGTACGTGAAGATGGTATCCCTGGTATCACCAACTACATTTTCTCAGAAACAGCTGCACGTGGTATGTACCGTCGTTGGGCTGACCTATTGATTCATGAAAAATGGGAAGACGTTGAAGCTGCGGCTGACGAATATGAGAAGGAGCTTATGAAATGAGTCAAGTTAGTTTAGAACTCCATCACCAAATTAGTCAGTTCCTTTATCAAGAAGCCAAGCTTCTTGATGACTGGAAGTTCCGTGATTGGTTGGCTGTGTTAGCGGAAGATATTTCTTATACGCTTCGCACCACACCAAACGCGCAAACACGTGACCGTCGTCGTTCGATTGAGCCGCCAACAACTTGGGTATTTAACGATACTAAAGATTTGTTGGAACGCCGTGTAGCTCGTTTAGAGACAGGTATGGCTTGGGCTGAAGAACCTCCTTCACGTACAACACACATGGTTTCAAATGTGATTGTTGAAGCGACAGAAGTTGAAGGCGAATACGACGTTTACGTAACGTACTTGTTGTACCGTACCCAGAAAGAGAAAGATGTAACAATCTACTGTGGTAAGCGTCACGACAAGATCCGCAAAGTTGACACTGAGCAAGGTTTCGAAATCTTCAACCGTAAGATTACCCTTGATCAGGTGACTTACAACTCACATAACCTGAGCGTGTTCTTCTAATGAATAAGATTTTTGTTTGCCAAGTTGACGAATTAGACGAAGGCGAAGCATTGAAAGTAGATTGCGGCGTGAATGGTATCGATGCGCTTGCAGTATTCAACAACAATGGCGAATTTTTCGCGATGAACGACCGTTGTTCACATGGTAATGCTTCAATGTCTGAAGGTTACCTTGAAGATGATGGCACTGTTGAATGTCCACTTCATTCGGCTCGATTCTGTTTGAAAACTGGTCAAGCATTATGCTTACCAGCAACAGATCCTATCAAAACATTCCCTGTGATTGTTGAAGATGGTGCTTTATACGTAGAGATGGCAGGAGAGTAATCATGGGTTGGCTACAAGGCGAAGTTGCACTTATTACCGGTGGTGGTTCAGGCTTAGGCTGGGCATTGGTTGAACGTTTCTTAGAAGAAGGTGCACAAGTTGCTGTTCTTCAACGTTCTCAATCGAAAGTTGATGCATTGAAAGAACATTTTGGTGACCGCGTGCTTGCGATCGCAGGAGATGTAGCCAGCTATGAGGATAATGTTCGTGCAGTTCAAGCAACTGTAGAACATTATGGCAAACTTGACTGTTTCGTCGGAAACGCAGGTATCTGGGATCATTACGCAGATATCGTCAATACATCGGGTGAACAGCTGGAAAAAGCTTTTGATGAGATTATGGGTATTAACACCAAATCTCTCATCTTAGGTGCCAAAGCTGCACTTGATGCATTGATAGCTTCGGAAGGTTCTATCATATTTACTTTGTCTAACTCAGCACTGTATTCGGCAGGCGGAGGCCCTGTATACACAGCGTCTAAGCATGCTGGCGTTGGGATCATGAAAGAATTAGCCTACGAGCTTGCGCCTAAAGTACGAGTGAACGCTGTTGCTCCGTCGGGTATGAATGTAAACATCAAAGGTGCTGCTTCTTTAGGCCAAGAAAACCTCGGTCTACTCGATGCACGCGATCCTGAGAAGATTGCACGCGGCATGCCGCTCAATTTCTTACCCGAACCTGAAGATATGACTGGTTCATACGTGTTATTGGCTTCTCGTCAAAACAACCGCCCATTAACTGGTGTTTTAATTAATGCTGAATGTGGTCTGGGTATCCGTGGTTTACGACAACCACGTGCTGGCTTCTTTGACGAGATTTAATTCGCCAAAAACGTAAAGGACTTACTCGGCAGCCGTTTTGGCTGCCTTCCGTTTAGGAGTCACCCATGGCCGTTAAACTCATTTGTGCATCGCACAGTCCCCTAATGGAATTCGCTTCTCCGCAAGAGAAATACAAAGAGGAAAAAGTTCGCGAAACTTTTGCCCAACTTGCGAAAGAAGTTGAAGACTATAATCCAACATTGATCATTACTTTTGGTCCAGACCATTTCAATGGTTTCTTCTATGACCTCATGCCATCTTTCTGCGTCGGTATTCGTGCCAAAGCAGCAGGTGATTGGGATTATGGTAAAGACAATGACCACATCAATGTGCCTGAAGAAACAGCAATCAGTCTGGTTCGTCGTGTGTTGGATGAAGGTGTTGATGTTGCGTACTCATACCGTATGCAAGCAGATCATGGCGTGACTCAACCATTACATTTCCTTTGTGGTGGCAAGCTTGATCGTTATCCAACGATTCCAATTTTTATCAATGGTGCGGCTGCACCGATGCCAACCACAAAGCGTACAGTCGCTTTGGGTCGTGCAGTCGGTCAGTTTATTCAATCATTGAACCTCGAAAATGAACGTGTATTGATCTTGGGTACAGGTGGTCTTTCACATGATCCACCAACGCCGCAAATGGGTTCAGTTCCACCAGAAGTGGAAGAGTTCCTGATTGCAGGTCGTAATCCAACTGAAGAGGCACGTAATACACGTCAAGGCAAAATCATTGCTGTCGGTCAAAAACTCGCAGCGGGTGATACTTCTGTCGCAGTGCCTTTAAACCCAGAATGGGATCGTGCATTGCTTGAGACGTTTGCCAAAGCTGACTTTGCTGCCATTGAAGCAATGACTGAAGCTGAAATTCGTGTTGAAGGTGGTCGTGGCGGTCAAGAAGTTCGTTCTTGGATGGCTGCTTTTGCTGCACTACATGAAGTGGGCGAATACGACATGACAACACATTGCTACGAAGACATTAGTGAGTGGATTGCGGGCTTCGGCATCGTATCTGCAGAATTGAAATAAGGAACAAACCCATGAGCCAAAATGGTATCGAAACCATCGTTATTGTTGGAGCTGGTCAAGCTGGTGCTAGCGCCATTTTAGAACTCCGTGCGAACAAGTATGAAGGCAAAATCATTTTGGTGGGTGATGAAACACATCTTCCTTATGAACGTCCGCCTTTGTCTAAAGACGTAATTCTAAAACCTGAAGAGACCAAAATCGAAATTCTGTCAGAAGAAAAATTGGCAGAACTCGGTGTTGAACATATTCGTGGCAATGGCGTTGTGAAAATCCATAGCGATGCGAAAACAGTTGAACTGAAAAATGGCGAAATTGTTGCATTTGACAAGTTGCTTCTAGCAACCGGCGGTGCAGCACGCCGTTTACCGAATTTCGATGCTTTGGGTAAACACGTTTATACCTTACGTAACCTTGAAGATTCACAAGCATTGGTGCCTGTATTACAAGCGGGTCGCCGTATTGTATTGATCGGCGGTGGTGTGATTGGTCTTGAGCTTGCATCTTCAGCACGTTCTAAAGACTGTATCGTGACCGTGATTGAAATGGGTCCGATGGTCATGGGTCGTTCATCTCCACGTGTTTTAAGTGAATTCTTATTGGCACAGCAACGTCTTGCAGGTGTAGATGTTCGTCTTTCGACTTCTATTGCTGACTGTAAGCTTGATGGCGAAGAAGTAGTGATCACGCTTGAAGGCGGTGAAGAACTTCGTGCCGATGCAGTGATCTATGGTATTGGCATTGTGCCAAATGCTCAACTTGCAATTGATGCAGGTTTAGACGTTGATTTTGCCATTAAAGTGAATAATAACTGCCAAACTTCGCATCCAGATATTTATGCAGCGGGTGACGTTGCGACTCAGCTTCGTGACTGTGGTAACCACCGTCGTGTCGAAACTTGGGAAAATGCGAACTTGCAAGCAGGTATCTTTGCTCGTCATGTAATGGATGTAGAACATCCAACCCCAAATCCAGCGTGGTTCTGGACAGATCAGTTAAATATCAACTATCAATTTGTAGGTGATATGGCTGCAAGCGAATGGATTGCACGTGGCGAAGTTAATCCTGAATTAGCTGCAGAATCATCATTTGTTTTATTTGGTGTTACTGACGGTGTAATCGTGGGTGGTATCACTGTAAATGCTGCGAAAGAGATGCGTCATTTGAAAAAATTGATTAGCAAGAATGCGGCGTTTGAAGCGGATAAATATTTAGATTTAAGCCAAGATTTACGTAAACTTGTAAAGTAAGCTGAATGTCTAAGAGGAGCAGACTTGCGGTAACGTAGGTCTGTTTTTTTATGTCTTTAGTTTTAGCGTCGCATTTATAAAGCTATTTTGTAGTCCATGTATATAGTTTTAGCTTATGTAGATCTATTCAACGGTTTTAATCCTCCCCAGCCCTCCTTTTTCAAAGGAGGGAGTAGTCTTTGTGAAGAATGGATTTCGTTTGGATGATTCCCCCTCTTTTTTTAAAGAGGGGTTAGGGGAGATTATTGATCGTTTGAAGAGAAGTCCTTATACCCCAAACGATCGGGTGGCATTCATACCGCCTCCAATTTAGTTGATAAAGGGGAGAACAATAATTGGTCTTAAACTTTATTAGTTAATGGTCTTACGAGTAGTTCCAGATCTGAATAGTGGGTTTCAGGTTAAGTCGTTAGAACAATCAAATTTGAGAATGAAATGAAATCTTCACTGCCGCTGACGGCAAGTATATATGCTCTTTTGGTACTGATTTGGGCGACGACGCCGCTCGCGATTGTGTGGAGTGTGCAGGAAATACATCCGATGTGGGTGTTGATTATCCGTTACTTCGGCGCATCTATTATTGCGCTGTTTCTGTTGAAATTGATGCGTGATCCTTTGCCGTTTGATGAAACCTCATTAAAAAGTTATGTGGCAGGGAGTTTGAATTTGATTGGCGCACAGTTGTTTATTTATCTCGCAGCCAATTATCTCACCTCTGGTTTAATGGCACTGATTTTTGGTTTTTCACCCTTAATTGCCGGTTTGATTGGGCATGTAATTTTAAAAACACATAAATTGGTCGCTTTGCAGTGGTTGGGCATGGCGGTTGCAGTGGGTGGTTTAACTTTTGTCTTTGCAGATTCTGCTGATAGCAAAGTCAATCCAATTGGCGTTGTACTGATGCTAATCAGCATGGTGTCGTATATTAGTTCGATTTTTTGGGTGAAGCAGATTAATGCACCGTTAAAGCCAATGTCTCAGGCAACAGGTTCTCTGATTGTTTCTGCCTTGGGTTCGGTACTCATCATTCCTTTTATCTGGCAGCATTTTCCAACCGAATTGCCAAGTGGCCGTGCCATGATAGGTTTTGTCTTTACCATGATCATGTCATCTATTGTGGCAATGCTGTGTTACTTCTGGCTGATCAAACGTTTGGCGGCATCAACGGTGTCACTCAGTAATGTTATGACACCTGTCATAGCATTGGTTTTGGGAGCGACGTTGAACAGTGAACATATTAGCTCCAATGCCTTTGTTGGAATCGTGGTCGTGATGTTTGGTATTGTGATGTACTTTTGGAAAGAGTGGCGCGAGCAATATTTTAATAAAGTACGTTGAACCGTGTACATCTACAGAATTATAAGGAAGCTGCGGCTTCCTTTTTTTTCTATACCTTTGCGCTAAAGAGCGTGTTTCACATGGAACATGATGGCATTGTCGAAACAATCGACAGTTGGTGTAAAAACAACAAAATAACAAACAACAGCTACAGTCAGTTTGAGTACTATGGAATGAGTTATAAAATCAAATAGATCTGTTTGATAAAAATAAATTTAGGACAATTTTAAATGTCTGAATCTAACAAAATCGTGGTATATGCAGCGCTCTTCGGCAATTTAGCGATTGCACTGGTGAAGTTTGTCGCTGCCTATATCACGAATAGTTCGGCCATGTTGAGTGAAGCTATTCACTCTGTGGTTGATACTTTAAATGAAATCTTACTGCTCTACGGTATGAAAAAATCGCAGCAGCCAGCAAATGCACGCCATCCGTTTGGCTATGGGAGAGAGCTGTATTTTTGGGCTTTTATTGTGGCGTTGATGGTCTTTGCTTTGGGTGCGATCGTGTCGATTTATCAAGGGATTAGTCATATTTATCACCCCGAAGAAATGCAAAATCCGATGATTAACTATATCGTATTAGGTATTGCGATTTTGTGTGAAGGGACCTCTTGGTTTGTGGCATTGAAAGCATTTCGTAAAATCAAAGGGAAACAGGGCTATTTTGAAGCATTTCGACGCAGTAAAGATCCGACGACATTTACCGTGTTATTTGAAGATTCAGCAGCGCTGATTGGTCTGTTTATTGCCCTGATCGGTATCTATTTATCACACGCGCTGAATATGCCAATGCTTGATGGTCTGGCATCAATTCTAATTGGGGTTGTACTCGCTATTTCAGCAATTTTACTTGCACGTGAGACTAAAGGATTGCTCATGGGAGAAACTGCTGACCCACAATTGAGGCATAATGTCTTGATGGTTGCAGAGCAAGATCCAGCAGTGCATTCTGCCAATGGGGTGTTAACAGAGCAGATGGGTGCACATCAAGTTTTGGCATCTTTGAGTCTTGAATTTAAAGATAATTTAACGTCAGATGATATCGAAGCTTGTGTCAACAGAATTGAAGCACAAATTAAACAGCTTCATCCTGAAATTGTGGCACTCTTTGTCAAGCCTCAATCTCGGAAGGTTTGGCTTGAGCGCATGAAAGGTCGTCTTGATCAATAGGTCTGCGAGGTTAAATACTTTGCAAGGTTTGTCAGCATAGTGAATGAATTTTAAATACACATGAATCAAAAAACTCAATCAGCACAGTTTCAAATCAGTACTGAACGCTGTATGAAACATACGTGGACGAAGCCTGTATTTGATTATCTGGCAACTGACCATTTTAATGGGGAAAAATTCTTTAATACCCTTCGAAATCCAGATGCGTTTACGCGTAAAGATATGCTGAAATGGATCATGACGCGTAAAAGCGATACATGGAAAGTAGATCGTGAGCAAGAATACCAACAGTTTTTTGCTTCTTCGCGTAGCATTCCGCACAATCGGCCATTGGCTAAAATGGATGATTGGTTGGTTTGGTTTGTCGGACATGCGACGGTTTTGATTCAAATTGGGCCATATAATTTTTTGACCGATCCTGTATGGGCGGAGTATGCAGGCCCACGTCAAGGGACTGGACCACGACGTGCTTGTCCTGCAGGAATTGCCTTAGAAGAATTACCTACAATTCATGGGGTTTTACTAAGCCATAATCATTATGATCATATGGATTTAGCAACCTTGAATTGGTTACATGAACAATTTGCTATGCCGATTTATACTGGTTTAGGCAATGCTTATTATTTACCCACACATTTCAATGTCATTGAACTTGATTGGTGGCAATCGGAAATGTTTGAAGATTTGCGTATCGTTTATACGCCTGCACAGCATGGTTCAGGTCGTGGTTGGCGAGATCAAAATCATGCCTTATGGGGAGGTTTTTCCATCGTGCATAGTACAGGACATTTCTTCTTTGCTGGAGATACGGGCTATGCCGCACATTTCAAACAAATCCATACACGCTTAGGTGCACCCCGAGTAGCGTTATTACCGATTGGAGCTTATGAGCCACGTCGTTTAATGAAATATTTGCACATGAATCCCGAAGAAGCTTTTCAGGCGCATAAAGATTTACAGTCAAAATGTTCATTGGCAATGCATTATCGGACGTTTCAGTTGACTGATGAAGCTAGAGACCAGCCGGAGCATGACTTACATCAAGCCATGCGAAAAACATCAAAGTTAATGAATCCATTTTTAACCATGCATGAAGGCAAAAAATTGATTGTTTAAGGATTAATAGAAGGTAATTGGAATATTTAATGCCAAGAAAAAACCACCTTAAAAGGTGGTTTTTTTATTCAAAGATAAAACTTAAAGCAAGCCAGGATTACCTTGAGCTGGATCAGTTGCACGAGCAGCTTGCGCATCCGCTACAGTTAAGCCTAATGCTTTTGCAACACCTTCACCATAAGCTGGATCACATGCGTAACAGTTGCGGATATGACGATATTTGATGAAGTCGAGTGCATCGCCCATTGCGCCAGCAGTGTTATTAAACAATGCTTGTTTTTGTTCATCATTCATTAAGTTGAATAATGCACGTGGTTGACTGAAATAGTCGCTGTCATCTTCACGATAATCCCACAAGTCAGCATCACCAGTAATTTTCAATGGTGGTTCTTTGTATTGTGGTTGCTCTTGCCATTGGCTGAAGCTGTTTGGTTCATAATGCGGTGTTGAACCATAGTTACCATCCATACGGCCTTGACCATCACGACGGTTGGAATGAACAGGGCAACGTGGTGCATTTACAGGAATTTGGTAATGGTTTACACCCACGCGATAACGTGCAGCATCAGCATAGTTGAATAAACGCGCTTGCAGCATACGGTCAGGTGAGAAGCTAATACCCGGCACCAAGTTACTTGGTGCGAAAGCGGCTTGTTCAACATCTTGGAAATAGTTTTCAGGGTTACGGTTGAGTTCGAATTCACCCACTTCAATCAACGGATAGTCGCCTTTAGGCCATACTTTGGTTAAATCAAATGGGTGATAAGGTACTTTTTCTGCATCAAGTTCAGGCATGATTTGAACGTACATTTTCCATTTTGGAAAATCGCCGCGTTCAATTGCATTGAACAGATCGGTTTGTGAGCTTTCACGGTCTTTGGCAATAATCGCTTCAGCTTCAGCATCGGTTAAGTTTTTAATGCCTTGTTGAGTGCGCATGTGGAATTTAACCCAGAAGCGTTCATTATTGGCATTAATAAAACTGAAAGTATGGCTACCAAAACCATGCATATGACGGTAACCATCTGGAATACCGCGGTCAGACATCACAATAGTAACTTGGTGTAGAGCTTCCGGAAGTAAAGTCCAAAAATCCCAGTTATTAGTTGCACTACGCTTATTGGTTTTAGGATCGCGTTTCACTGCTTTATTTAAGTCAGGGAATTTACGAGCATCACGTAGGAAGAAGACAGGTGTGTTATTACCAACTAAATCCCAATTACCTTCTTCAGTATAGAATTTCAGGGCAAAACCACGAATATCGCGCTCTGCATCTGCAGCACCACGCTCACCCGCTACGGTAGAGAAACGAGCAAAAAGTTCAGTTTTTTTACCAACTTCTGAGAAAATTTTAGCGCGGGTATATTGGGTAATATCGTTAGTCACGGTAAACGTACCGAAAGCACCAGAACCTTTGGCATGCATACGACGCTCTGGAATTACTTCACGAACGAAATTACCGAGTTTTTCATTAAGCCATAGGTCTTGGGCAAGCAAAGGACCACGTGCACCTGCCGTCATACTGTTCTGGTTGTCTACAACAGGAGCACCAGCATCAGTTGTTAGGTGGGTGACAGGACATTTTTTAACGTCGTCGCTCATTGAGTATCTCCATTATTATAATCATGTATTAAAGTTGGGAGTTATAACCTTTCAATTGATATCACGCTCAACAGCACATGACATTAACCGTTTTGTTAATTCATTTTAAAGTGACAATGTGACAACAGTTTTTCTCTCATTCTAAAATTTTTCAAGCAGCAATCAATCGAAGAGAAGTCATAAAACTGTAGCCGTTAAAAGCTTAAAAATCTTTATATACTTATTGACTCTAAAGCTTTCTGTGGCTTTTGACAAATGGAAAAATAGTTTTGAATAAATGGTTAATTCGATTGGTTAAGTTATTGAATTTATATTATTTATTTATATATTTTGTTTTAATATTTTATCCATGAATTAAACTCAAATATAAAGCTATGATAGGTAGAACAGGACGAAATATCTAAATCCATATTTTTATTATGGATTTTGGCCTTAATATAGGTTTTTTTGCTGATTCTAGTTAATGAAAGACATTTTTATGTTGTTAATATTGCAGAGCTTTTCAACATTAAAGACATTATTTAATACTTAAAATAAGCTAAAAATACAGCTGAAGAAATATTGGCAAGTGGTCTAAGTTGTTTTAGAAAATTGTAAATAAATTTTTTATGGGGTGATGCTAGTTGGCACACCTATCTTTATTGTTGTCAGGTCAGGTGTTGTCACTCCAGCTTGAATCGATTCCTACATCATATCAACATACTAGGCAACCTTACGTGATCGCATATCGTAGTTGAGGGGGTTAATGGCGAACCCATTTTGACCTCGGGATATATTTTACGCCTAAAAGGATAAGCACTTAAACAAGACTGGACCGTATTGGCATGAGCACATGGCACGACTGTGTGGCTGATACAAGTGCTCCTTCAAGTGATTATACAATGGGCCTGTATATAGTTTGCAACTAGTCATAGATGGTGCAATCTACAGTTGTTTGAGGCATGGCTATGTAGTGGTTGCAACAGATTATAAGGACTGGGTAAGCCAAAACTGCGCCCTCATATGAATGTAGTCAGTTAAGTTTATAATTTGGTGCATTCTGTACATGCACTGCATTCTTGCAAGTCGAAGCAATTTAATAAAGACTGGATGGTGATGGGGCATAGTCAAGGTGGTGCAGCTGTGATTGCGGTTGCAGCTCAGGAGCAAAAAGATGCGCTTGAATTAAATTTTAAAGCTGCAATACCCTTGGCACCGGGTGGTTATCAATATGAATGTATTGCTGAATACGTAGAAACCAATCCAAACCCAGATACCAACGTAGCGGCATTTTTCCCCAGCGTGTTGTAGGGAGCAGCCGCAGCAGATCGATCAATGTAGATCAACAGGTTAGTCCAGATATGCAGTCTTTACTAAATCAGGCCCGTAAACGTTGTTTATCAGAACTAAAAAATTAGTTAAAACAAGCACCTCAGCCAATCTTTTAAAAAATTCAGACTTAAGGCCATCCCCAAGCTATTTAAAACGGCAGTCGATTGAATATATGACCCTAACCGTAACACTGATGTTTGTTTAAGGCGCCGCAGACCAATTGGTCGATCACCTTGGTACTCAAAAGTTATTACCAAAAAGTGTGCAAATAAAAAATTGCCAGTAGTCTATCAGGCGATCCCAAATGGCTATCATCGTGGTGCATTAGGCCATAGTCCAAAATATACGGCTGAATTTTTAAAGAGCTTACAACTGGCCAGCATTGCAAAGGCGTATAAATGAGACAAGTAAGCTGGCAATAAAAGCTTAACTTCTAAAGCACTTTTATTGACGGATGAAACAAGTGATGAATGATTTTCTTCTACCGTAAAAATGAATTTCCTAAATATCTAAAATAACTGGTTTAAGAGCCGATTTTTTGTAAATAACATGACTTTATTTTATTCACCGATGCATTTGAAACATCATTAGACTTGTCCGCGAAGTCTAATCGCGCAACATATGAATTATATCTCGCTTTAATTCATCCCATTCAGTAAAGTTGGGTACGATCAACAAGCTTTGCGACACAAAGCCATAACACACCCGCTGCATATTTAAAGCCATCTGTTTGAGCTGTTCATCATCCTGTATAAATGGCTCAAGCATACTGCGCCACATTTGCACCATCATGGCATAACTCTTACGGTAACTTTCAATATCTGAAATCTGCCGTTCTAACAAAAACACCTGTGACCATAAAAACTGCTGTGCTTGAATTTGCTCAATTTGAAAGTGGATGATTTGCTGTAAATACTCTTGAAAATCCAAATCTGTGGATAACTTGATCAGCGATTGTGCATAAGTTTTCATCTGTTCGGCATTGTGTTTCACATGTAAATGAATAGTCAGCGCAATCAAATCTTCTTTTTTTGAAAAATACTCATAGAAGGTGCCTAAACCGACACCGGCAAGGTCGGTAATTTCCCGAATGGTAATTTGACTGGCAGGGCGCTCATGCAAAAGCCGAACAAAACTGTCCTGTAAGGCTTCTTGGGTGAGCTTTGCACGTGATTGACGCGGCTTACGCCGTATTTGAATGGCTGAATGCTTCATATTTTTAAGCGCGGAAAACCGAACGTCTATGCTTTAAATTTTCTCTATACTGAAATGAAAAGCCAACAAGAACAAGTGGAAAATATAGACGATGAATACATTAGAACAGACATGGATGACACATCAAATCAGCAACCAATTTGATGAACTAGAAAACTACAATCTATTTTCAAGCGATACGGTTTTACATGAAATCTTAAAACGCTGCAGCAGCCATGATCAGCCGACTTTATGCGAAATGGGCAAAGTGGCAGGTTCGAGTGAATACTTTCAGCATGGGGCTTTAGCCAACAAACATACCCCAATTTTACATGCCTTCGATGCGCGAGGCCGTCGTACTGACTTTATCGAGTTTCATCCTTCATGGTATAAATGGATGGGACTCAACCGCCAGTTTGATACCCATGCACATCCATTTAATCAGCCAAATTCCAAGGCAAAATGGGTGGAGTGGGCAGCACGTTTTTATTTAGCAGGTCAGGTCGAGTGCGGCAATTTATGTCCAAATTCAATGACACTCGGCAGTATTCCACTCATTCAGCGTGAACCTGAACTGTGGGCCAAAATTGGAGAGAAACTACTATCGACTGAATATGATGAACGCGATGTACCGATTGCGCAGAAAAAGTCGATTTGGCTCGGTATGGGCATGACTGAAAAGCAGGGCGGTTCGGATGTACGTGCTAATAAAACTATCGCTGTGCCTGTGGCAGAAACAGGACGAGGCAAAGCTTATTTGCTGACAGGGCATAAATGGTTTTTCTCTGCACCAATGTGTGATGCGCATTTGGTGGTGGCAAAAACCGAACAAGATGGCTTGGCTTGTTTCTTTGTGCCACGTTGGTTGGAAGATGGCACGAAGAATAATATTCAGGTGCAACGCCTAAAAGAAAAAGTCGGTAACCGCAGTAATTCAAGCTCGGAAGTCGAATTCAAAAATGCGTGGGGCATTATGATTGGTGAGGCAGGGCGTGGCATTCCAACCATTATTGAAATGGCGAATTACACCCGTCTGACCTGTTCGGTCGGTTCGAGCGCCATGCTGCGTCAAGCTTTGGTGCAATGCATTGCCTATACCCGTCAGCGTCAGGCTTTTGGTAAACATTTGATTGAACAACCCTTAATGCGTGCAGTTTTGGCAGATTTGGCTTTAGAGAGTGAAGCAGCGACGCAGCTCAGTTTCCATTTGGCGCAGTGCTATGAATCAGATGATGCCTTGTCTGTGGCATGGAAACGCATTATGACCCCAGCAGCTAAGTTTTGGATTTGTAAACGTGCAGTCGAACTAACTGGTGAGATGATGGAAGTCTTTGGTGGTAATGGCTATGTCGATAACGGCATCATGGCGCGCATTTTTAAAGAAGCACCTGTGAATACCATTTGGGAAGGTTCGGGTAATGTCATGTGCCTAGATGTGCTGCGCGCGATTGGGCGTGATCCTGAGTCCATCGAAGTATTATTTAAAGATTTAGCCGCTACAGCAAATACAGATGCAACCCTGCAAACCGAGTTACAAGACTTGTTTAAATCATTTCATCAATCACCTGAAGATTTACAATTTATGGGGCGTAGCCTAGTCAGCCGTTTAACGGTACTTGCACAAGCGGTGTTATTGAAACGCTATGCGCCTGATTATGTAGCAAATGGTTTTATTCAAAGCCGCTATAGTGCGAAACATGGGCAAGTGGTGGGCATGCTGGATGCTAAAAAGGTCGATGTAGAGCGAGTATTAGAACGGGCTTTTGCTAGCTAAATACAACGTATTTCCCTCTCTCAATGGGAGAGGGTTAGGGAGAGGGAAATAATGTGGCAAAGCAATTTTTTTTTGGCCTTGGGGCTAACTACGCTGTATCAAAAAGCCATAGGAAAGTGCTTGAAAAAATCTAAAAATAGATCAATATATGCACTACAGTACGAGGGTGCTGTATAGGCAAAAAGGTGAATGCAAATGGCAAAGAAAAAAGTCCTGCCTGAAGTTGAAGTTCGCAACTTTGTGGCAAAACACATGAACGATTTTAACAAAAGCCAAACTTTTGTAGATCGAAAGAAAAATGCAAAACGCGGCTATGCAAAGCACAAAAAAGGGGGATATTCGAATGATTATCTCCCTTTTTATTTCAGTGTATTTTCTCAGTTTTTAGTCTACTAAATGATTCGGCTTCAACATCTGCTTAAACAAATTCCACATCATATTCCATACGTTTTGCTGTTTGCTTCGCAATCTCTAAGCCATGCAATTTGGCCACAATATAAAGCGATGCATGGATCCCCGAAGAAATCCCCGCAGCATCTAAGACTTCAACTTCGTTGAATAATAAGATACCAACGTTCATTTAGGTGGTTCCATGCAGGATTTAAAGCATTGGTTTTGAGTTGAAATATTGAACATTAAAACACCGCTTATTTTGAAAATAAGTCTTCAAACATTTTGTTGAATGTGGATTTTTGTTGTGGTCTAGACGCTGTGCTTTGATGTTTTACGGCGTTATTAGGTTGCTGAAGTACGTGTTCCACCTGACTGGTCAATTGCTCAAACCATGTTGCGTCGCTGTGCTGCGTCTGATTTAGCTGTTTGGCGCGCTGTGCAGCCAGCACCGATGGATCATTTTTACCTAAGCGGCGCTGCTGTGACGCAGTAATTTCTATACCGAGTAAGGGGGGAATACGAGAGCGGCTGACCGGAGCTTTGGATTTTGTTGGCTTGGTTGGGCGTATATTGACTTGTTGTGCTTGGGACGGTCTAGGTCGAGTTGAGGATACTTTTTCAATCGGTGTATCGTGTTGCAGCTCTAACATTTTTTGTTTGAGTTGCGGATGGATCTTTGTCATATAAAAGGCAATGGCGACAAAAGCCAGAAAAAATAAAAAATCCATCATCACCTCATTTTATTATTTTACATGAGTGTTCTTAAGCACTCACGATTCGGGTTGCCGATTTCACCATATCACCAAGACCATGAGTCTTGAAGTAGTACTCCATCATGCTTTTCACCATCAGTGGATTATTCATGCTCAAAGCACGATCCAAGAGCTCTTTTGCATCTGGCATCGGCACATGGCAGATGGCTTTACGGACTTTGAGAATGTTACTCGAACTCATCGATAGGGTGTTAAAGCCCATCGCCATCAGTAAAATAGCGGTGAGTGGATCACCGGCCATTTCTCCACAAATACTAATC
Source organism: Acinetobacter sp. YH16044 (assembly GCF_013417145.1). Classification (NCBI taxonomy): domain Bacteria; kingdom Pseudomonadati; phylum Pseudomonadota; class Gammaproteobacteria; order Moraxellales; family Moraxellaceae; genus Acinetobacter; species Acinetobacter sp. YH16044. The sequence goes on along the minus strand of NZ_VPEK01000002.1, from coordinate 203,661 downwards.
GGCTTGTCGTATTTATGACATTCTTGCACCAAGCGAGTCAGCGCACGAAGTACGGCTGGGTGTGAGTGTGAATAGACATTGGCAACCCGTGGGTTATTACGGTCAACCGCAAGTAAATATTGAGTTAAATCGTTAGATCCGACCGAGAAGAAGTCAACCAATTCAGCAAACTCATCGATCTGTAACAGCACACTCGGCACTTCGACCATGATGCCGATTTTTGGCTTGGTAATCTTCACCTGTTCTTCTTCTTGCACCGCTTGCCAGTCACGATCGAGCAAATACAACGCTTCTTCGACTTCGCTGACACTGGTCACCATCGGCAGCAATATATGCAAGTTGTTCAGGCCAATACTGGCTTTGAGCATGGCACGAATTTGGGCTGAAAAAATCTCAGGATGATCGAGGGTAAAGCGAATTCCACGCCAACCCAGTGCTGAGTTTTCTTCTTCAATCGAGAAATAAGGAAGGTCTTTATCTGCACCAATATCGAGGGTACGCATCACTACGGGTTTATTGGCAAAATGACTGAGCTGTTGACGATAAATAGCGCGCTGTTCTTCTTCACCAGGGAAGCGATCACGCAGCATAAACGGAATTTCAGAACGGTATAGACCGACACCTTTGGCGCCACGTTGTACACCGCGAACCACATCGATCATCAAGCCAGTATTTACAAACAATCGAACTGCAACACCGTCAGGGGTGATGGCATCTTTGGTTTCGTATTGCTTCAGATCTTTAGCAATTTGCTCTTCTTCTTTTTGAATCTCTTTATAACGTGTGCGTAAACGACGAGGTGGATTGATGAATACACGACCTTGATGTGCATCGACAATCATTTCGACATCATCGAGGGTATTAATTGGTAGTTCAGTCACACCGACTACGGTTGGAATACCGAGGGCACGTGCCACAATCACCATGTGTGAGTTCATGGCACCTTCAGTGGTTACAATCGCCGCGATTTTATCGACAGGGAGTTCAACCAAGGCAGCCGTAGAAATTTCCTCACCAATTAAAATGCTTTCATCGGTGATTTCACGATGACTGGCATCTGCTTCTTGCAAAAAGGCCAAGATACGACGCCCTAGATCTTTTAAGTCTGAAACACGTTCGCGGAGATAGTCATCTTCCATCTGTGCAAACAGCGCAATATGTTTATCAATAACAATGCGTACCGAACCTTGTGCCCAGTTACCGTCACGAATTTCACTTTTGATTTCCGCGGGGAGGGCATTGGCATCGAGCATCCGCAAGAACACGCTAAATAATGCCCGCTCTTCGGCCATGAGGGCATCTTGCATCTTTTCATCGAGAGACAAAATTTCTTGACGAACTGCGTCTATGGCATTGTCGAGTAATTCGAGTTCTTCACTGATGTCATCGGCTTCACGATCGGGGACTGAAGCCAAATCAGCAGGTGGATACAGGATGACTGCACGACCTAGCGCAATACCGCCTGAACCTGAAATACCTTGGAAAGTTTTATAGGCAGGGAGGTTGTTTGGTTTACGAAAGACTTCAATATTCCCGACGGCATGTGCATGGGCAATCACCCCTGAAAGTTGAGCGCACAGGGTCACGAGGAAAGATTCGGCAGCTTCGCTAAAGTCTTGAGGCTCTTTGTTTTGAACCACCAAGACGCCCATAACTTTACGGCGATACATCACCGGAACACCGAGGAAGGAATTGTAAATTTCTTCCCCCGTTTCTGGCAGATACATAAAGCGTTCGTGTTTGGGTGCATTGTCTAAGTTGACGATTTCTTCACGTTGTCCAACTAAGCCGACCAAACCCTCACTGGTATGCAAAGAGACATGCCCAACGGCTTCAGGGTTTAAACCCTTAGAAGCCATTAGTAAATAACGATGATTTCGTTCATCAAGCAAGTAGATTGAGCAGACATCCACATGCATGGCTTCGGCCACTTGATTGACCATAATGTCTAAAGATTCATGCAAACTGGCCGACGCATTAATCTCTTGGACTATGCGTCTTAAGGTATCCAGTTGCATGTTCGACATCGTGTCTGCTCCAAAATTTATTCTGCTTTATTTATAACAACACTCATCCTAAAAATCTGCATCCATTCTGCAAATTTTTACGGTTTTTGCGGAAGCTGATTGCACAGCTCCACCATGGCTTTACGATATACATCGCGTTTAAAATTCACCACTTGACCCAAAGGGTACCAATAGCTGACCCATTGCCATTGATCAAACTCTGGTGGGTCTGACAAATCCAGCTGAATATGCTGTGCCGAAGCCGTCAGTTTTAATAAAAACCACTTTTGTTTTTGACCAATACAAACGGGGTCTGAATCCGTACGTATATACCGATGTGGCAAACGATAGCGCAACCACCCTTGGGTTTGTGCTATCACCTGGACGTGTTCGGGCAGTAAGCCAACTTCTTCTCTCAGCTCACGGTAAAGTGCCTGTTCGGGGGTTTCTCCATGTTGGATACCTCCTTGTGGAAATTGCCAGGCATTGTGACCAATGCGCTTTGCCCATAAAACTTGTCCAATGTCGTTTGCCAAAATGATCCCGACGTTGGGTCGGAAACCTTCTGAATCGATCATTTGGCTACCTAAATATTGTGTAATTTATGACTTTGCTCACGGGGACGTTTATTTCTGTGTCCATCTCGAAAAAGCAAAGTGTAAAAATGTTAAAATTGTTATGATCTTAACGAATTTCTATCGACTAGCGGAGATAGATTTACAATTTTTTTCTTAAATTTCAGCTTTTACGAGTATTTTCATGAAATTGGCACTGTTTGACCTTGATCACACCTTATTAAATACCGACTCAGACCATTCTTGGGGGGAGTTTTTGGTCAATGAAGGCTTGGTTGATCCAATTCATCATCGTGCCATGAATGATAAATTTTATGATGATTATAAAAAAGGCCAGCTTGACCCGATTGCTTATAATGAATTTGTATTTGAGTTTTTAACTCAACATGACAATGCCTACTTAACTGAGTTACATCAGTTGTTTATGAAAAAAGTTATTCGTGCGCAAATGCGTCCTGAGGGCTTTGCTGCCATTCAGCGCCATCAAGATGCAGGACATCAATTGGTCGGGATCACCGCAACGTCTGATTTTATTACCGCACCGATTTTTCGTGAATTTGGTATTACTGAAATCATTGCGACCAATGCCGAAGTTGTGGATGGTAAATATACGGGTAAAGTGATTAATACTCCGTGCTACCAAAAGGGCAAATTAGTCCGTTTGAATCAATGGTTAGAAGGTCGTGATGTGACAGAATCTTGGGCCTATTCAGATTCGATTAATGACCGCTTCCTATTGGAATATGCCGATCATGCCTTTGCAATTAACCCAGATGACCGTTTAGAAGTCCTTGCAAAAGAACAAGGTTGGGACATTCAAGACTGGTCAATTCAAGCCTAAAAATAGATATGATAAAAAAGCATCATTAGATGCTTTTTTATTTGACGTCCTTTTGATTAAACTTCAGCTCACTAATTTGAACTATCGCTCTATATGCAGACAGAAGCTTCTTTTAAACATTTAATTCAAATCTTTATAGGGCCACGTGCTCAATCTTATTTAAAGTTCATAGAACAACAAGGTGGGCAGAACAGTGGCCTGAGTTGGGCGGGGTTAATTTTTGGGCCCTATTGGTTACTCTATCGGAAGATGTATCGCTATTTCTTCTTATTCTTTGCGGTTGGTTTTTTGATTAGTATGTTGGCACTCATCATCGGAGTGCCTGATCAAGTCTTGATGGGGCTAGCATTGATTCCTAACCTCATACTCGCTGGCATCGGAAAGCGGCTTTATAGCGATTTTGCGGTGCAAAAGACCAAAGCCTATATGCAGCAGCCGAAATATAGTGAGCAGGTGTTTGCTGAAGAAGGCGGAGTGAACTGGGGGCTGCCTTTGTTGTTGGTATTTATTCAATCGGTCGTGATGATTATGCTCAGTTTGCCTTTTATTCAATTTTCACCGCTGTAGAATTCTGTAATTGAGTGCGTGTCCGTTCCGTGTTATATCCTTAAAACAGAATAATTTTGTATCCATAAACAATAAGTTTTAACACGGAGAATGACAATGAGTGTACGTCCACGCATGACTCATCTATTTGAACAACTGGGTTTAGATTCGAGTGAAGACGCGATTGCTTTATTTATCGTGACGCATCAACTCAGTGCCCAAACTAAAATCACCGAAGCAGATTATTGGACAGATGCTCAGCGTCAGTTCTTGGCCGAAAAAATTAAGTCAGATGGTGAATGGGCGATTATTGTCGATCAATTGAATGAATCATTACATGAAGATTCATTGACGAAATAAAACCGACAGGTCTTCCTTGGTTTTTTTAATGGGATCGGCTGAAATAGGCGATCCCATTTTTAATGAAAAATTGCTGACCTTGAGCCAAGCTACAAATATTGATGGCAGATTTGAAGGTCACTGCATTGTATATGATGACTATTCAACAAGGACTGTTCAACACTTGGCTAATCAAATCATTCGCTTTTTCTAGATGCTTAAACAGATGAATATAAAAAGCCACCATAGCGGTGGCTTTTTTAACGATTAAATATTGTAGGCAAAAAAATTCGATTAGATGTGTTTCATCAATTCAACCAGCTTTTGTGCAGCAAGTGACTGAGTACGGCCTGGGTGCCATACCATGCCCAATTGACGATTCATGTTTGAAGGTAAATTCAATTGTTTTAAATCTTGGTTCAATAAGGTTTTAGGAAGAACTGACCAACCGAGACCAATGGAAACCAACATGCGAATCGACTCAAGTGAGTTATTGCTCATGGTGACTTTTGGCTTGAGTCCATACTTTTCAAACTCAGCCAAGGTAATTTGACTGGTATAGGTTTGCGCCGCAGGCAATAGACTTGGGTATTGGATCAAATCTTCTAAGGTTAAATGTTCAACTTGCGCCAAAGGATGGAAAGGCGCAACCACGAATACCAGTGGATCATTCCATGTCGTGATGTATTTTAAACGGCTGTCACCTTGTGGCGGTAAAGTTAAAAATGCCAATTCTAAGTCGCCAGCCAAAACTTGCTCATGGGCCTGTTCAGAATCAACAAAGTGTACATCTAAGGTCACTTCCGGAAACTGTTGTACATATTGACGCAAATGCGCTGGTAAATGGTGTAAGCCGATATGATGACTGGTACCAATTTTCAGTTTACCTTGAACCTGACCTTGCTCATGGCTGAGCGTATGGTGAATATCGCCCAACTCATTCAGCCAGCTTTTTACTTTTGGCAAGAGAGAGTTTGCTGCATGCGTCGCTTGAACACCACGACCCGCGGATTCAAAAAGTTTGACACCGAAGTATTCTTCTAAACTGTGAATACGCTTGGTTACAGCAGGTTGCGTAATGAAGAGCTGATCTGCTGCCAAAGAGATCGAACCAGTTTCCATAACTTTTACAAAGGCTTCAAAGGCTGCGAGATTCATCTTCATTCCTATAAAGAATTTTTATGCTTAGTCTCATTGTTATAATATTTTAAGAATAAATCAAAGGGAAAGTTGTATCTTTTGATTTAAAACTAGGCGTTCAAGCCATATTACGCGTTAAATCTGAGGGGATTTTCCGAGTTCTATAGCGTTATTCGAGTGCTTGATTGTTGCATGATTAGAGATTGGGCTGTGACGTTTTCAGCTCAAATGCGCTGTTACAAAGTTGTTTTTTAAACAGAAACCAGAGTTATGCATAATATAAAAAATATAGGGCTGAAAAGTATTTTTAACCGTTTGAATTAAAGAGGAGAGATGGCTTTTCTTTTTAACTCAGCTTTAAACTAGAACAAAAAAATGAGTTCAAGTTTTGATGGCTTGGGGAACATAGTTTTCAGTGAATAATTAAAGCAACAGGTACAGTCAGGGCGGCATCTATTAGCGATGTTTTATCTCACAGGGAGAAGGCGATGGATATTAAACACATTAAAAATTTATTGGATATTTTTGAAGTGACAGTCGAAAAGCGCTGTGCGATATATGAAATCGCAGACGATGAAGACGAAGAAAACCGTGCAGCTGCCGAGTGTAATGCGGCAAAAAACAAACTGATTCTTGCGATAGAACAATTGATCGAGGCGCATGATCAGCTGGTTTTACAACAAAAAACCAAGCTTTGATGATCTGTCTACAATTGAATCTATAGGATGAAATGAATAGAAAGTTAAAGTGGATAGAGTAAAAGAACGTTTTAAGGTCATTAAAAAAACTACCGTGATGGTGGTTTTTTTACAAGGAGCAGGGTTGAATTAAGCGGGGATATTTTCCTCTACAGCTTTATCTTTCTTTTCCCATGCTTTTTCGTGGAAGAAAAAGGCAACCGCTTGAACAGTTGGTTCAAGTAAACTTAAGGTAATAGCCATTGCAATACTGCCTGTCACGTAATAACCAACCAACATCGCAACCGTGATATGCATGATGTAATAGCTCAAGGTTTTTTTGAACATGCGCTGATTATTTTCGACGAACTTGTTAATGTGTGCCATGAAAAAGCTCCTTGTTAAATTGATAAATCTTGGCAATGATTTAATAATAATGATTCTTATTTGCAATGTAAAAGAGAAAATTCGATTTATGATCATTGAATTTTTAAATTACTGTTTAAATAATGGCAGACAGTGAACAAAAAAGTCGGAGAAAATTCTAAAGTTTCATCTGCTGAAAGTATTGAAGTGAGCGTGTTTTAAACGCATTAATGGTCTTTAAAATGTAGCGGAAATCAGCAGTTAAATATCATTCCTATAAGTTTTTAAACTAATAAAAATGATAAATTAGATTTATGTGAATACGTGGTTATAATCGATTTAACGAAAGAATTTACCCAGTCCAGTGGAGCAAATCGACATGGCAGGCGAAACCCAAAAAGCGGAAACCCAAATAAAAAAAACCTTGTATGACAAATTGTGGGATGACCATCTAGTAAAACAGCGAGATGATGGCTCTTCATTATTGTATATCGACCGTCATTTATTGCATGAAGTGACTTCTCCACAAGCCTTTGAAGGGCTACAACTTGCAGGTCGTAAACCGTGGCGTTTAAGCGCTAATGTTGCAACGCCAGACCATAACGTACCTACGTCTACTAAGGAGCGTGCTGAAGGTATTGCAGGTATTGAAGATGATACCTCACGTATCCAAGTGCAAACTTTAGATGACAACTGTAAAACTTTTGATGTTGCCCAGTTTGACATCAACGATGTACGTCAAGGTATTGCGCACGTGGTGGGGCCTGAACAAGGTTTAACCTTGCCCGGTATGACCGTGGTATGTGGTGACTCACATACTGCAACGCATGGTGCATTTGGTTGCTTGGCTCATGGTATCGGCACATCGGAAGTTGAACACGTATTGGCGACTCAATGCTTAGTTCAAAAGAAAATGAAGAATATGTTGGTGCGTGTTGATGGTCAATTGGGTCAAGGCGTAACTCCTAAAGACGTGGTTTTAGCGATTATCGGAAAAATCGGTACGGCGGGTGGTACAGGTCACGCGATTGAATTTGGTGGTCAAGTGTTCCGTGATATGTCGATCGAAGGTCGTATGACGGTATGTAACATGGCGATCGAAGGTGGCGCGCGCGTGGGTATGGTGGCTGTCGATGACAAAACCATTGCCTATGTGAAAGACCGTCCGTATGCACCGAAGGGCGAACAGTGGGACGCTGCAGTAGAGTATTGGAATACTTTAGTGTCTGATGAAGGTGCGCATTTTGATACTGTTGTGGTATTGCAAGGTGAAGATATTGAGCCACAAGTGTCTTGGGGGACTTCTCCTGAGATGGTGATTCCTGTATCTCAAGCAGTGCCAACTTTAGAACAAGCCAAAGATGACGTACAGCGTAATGACTGGACACGTGCATACAACTATATGGGCTTAGAAGCGGGTCAAGCTTTGGCAGATATCCAATTAGACCGTGTATTCATTGGTTCATGTACCAACTCACGCATCGAAGATATTCGTGCAGCGGCTGAAGTGGCCAAAGGCAAAAAAGTGGCGGCATCGATTAAACAAGCCATGGTGGTTCCGGGTTCAGGTTTAGTTAAAGCACAAGCAGAAGCAGAAGGCTTAGATAAAATCTTAATTGAAGCAGGCTTTGAATGGCGTGAGCCGGGTTGCTCAATGTGTTTGGCAATGAATGCTGACAAGTTGCAACCGGGTGAGCACTGTGCATCAACGTCTAACCGTAACTTCGAAGGTCGTCAAGGTAATGGTGGTCGTACGCATTTGGTGAGTCCAGCAATGGCAGCAGCTGCGGCAATTGCAGGTCACTTCGTTGACGTTCGTACCTTCTAATCAGGGCTAATAGGAGCAAATCGCATGAAAAAATATACCGTTGAACAAGGTATCGTTGCACCATTAGACCGTGCCAATGTTGATACAGATTTAATTATTCCAAAACAGTTTTTGAAATCTATTAAGCGTACAGGCTTCGGAGCCAACTTATTTGATGAGTTGCGCTATTTGGATGAAGGCTATTTAGGTCAGGACATTTCAAAACGTCCGATTAACCCCGATTTCGAATTGAACAAACCGCGTTATCAAGGTGCGTCGATTTTGATCTCTCGTGCAAACTTTGGTTGTGGTTCGAGCCGTGAGCATGCGCCTTGGGCATTAGAAGAATATGGTTTCCGTACTGTCATTGCACCAAGCTATGCGGATATTTTCTTTAATAACAGCTTTAAAAATGGCATGTTGCCAGTGATCTTGTCTGAAGAGATCGTAGATCAGTTATTTAAAGAATGTGCTGCATCTGAAGGCTATCAATTAACCATTGATTTGGCTGCGCAAGAAGTACGTACACCGAGTGGTGAAGCATTTACATTTGAAGTCGATCCATTCCGTAAACACTGCCTATTGAATGGCTTGGATGATATCGGTTTAACCTTACAAGCAGCCGATGATATTCGCGCTTATGAAGAAAAAACCAAAGCATCTCGCCCTTGGGTATTTGCAGAAATTAAAGCTTAAGTCAGTGTCACTGTAGAACTTCTTAGTAGTCAGTCGGCTTAAGTCTTGCTAATATCAGGCGAAACAAAATTTATACGTTAGCCAGAATTTATCAGGTTGGGTTCGAAAAATGAAAAAGTTCTTCGGTCAGCTGGTTGTAACGGGAGCGCTGTTCGCAACGCTCTCTGCCTGTCAAAGCTTTGACACGGCACGCATTAAAAATGTGAAAGAAACTGAAAGTACAAAAAATAATGCTCTGATTTACTGTGCAGGTACAGCGCATTGTGAATTTGAGCGTTTTGATCAAATACAGGTGGTTGATCCAAATAATCAACATGTACAACGTGCTGCGATTAAAGCAGGCATTGTACGGTTGAATGGTCGTTCATTGTCTGAGCCTAATCCTTTGTATTTGTCTGTACCTTCAGGTCAGCATGAAGTCGTGATTCGCTATTATCCAATTTCTCAGGAAAAAGCAGAGCGCTTGCATGTCATTCACAACTTTAGGTCCAAACACGAGTACACCTTTAAAATGTACCGTGAGCGTTCAAAAAACACAGGCAGTTTACTAGATAAATCTGCGCCTGATCCGCTCTGTGTAGACTTAAAGCAAGGTGCAAAAACGATTCGACGTTTCTGCCGACCCTACAATGTCCTCACAGGACTTGGTGAGTTTGTAGAAAAGAAACTTTAAATCCGACTGGTAATCAAGCCAGCGTATAAATGGAAAGACTCATGTCAAAACATATTTTGATTTTACCAGGTGATGGTATTGGTCCTGAAATCGTGAAAGCGGCTGAACAAGTGCTGACACGTGTAAACGAAAAATTCAACTTAGGTTTGACTTGGGAACAAGGTCTTTTAGGTGGTGCAGCGATCGACGCGCACGGTTCACCTTATCCAGAAGTAACAGCAGCACAAGCGAAGACTGCTGATGCGATTTTATTGGGTGCAGTGGGTGGTCCTAAGTGGGATACCATTGAGCGTTCAATTCGTCCAGAACGTGGCCTATTAAAAATTCGTTCAGAATTAAATTTATTTGCCAATTTACGTCCAGCAATTCTTTATCCGCAGCTTGCAGATGCGTCGAGCTTAAAACCTGAAATCGTAGCAGGTTTGGATATCTTGATCGTACGTGAGTTAACTGGCGGGATCTATTTCGGTCAACCACGTGGTATTCGTGAACTCGAAAACGGTGAAAAACAAGGTTTCAATACTGACGTATATGCAGAATCTGAAATCAAGCGTATTGCCAAAGTTGCTTTTGAAATGGCGAACTTACGTGGTGGTAAAGTGTGTTCAGTGGATAAAGCCAACGTGCTAGAAGTGACTGAGCTTTGGAAACAAACCGTAACTGCGTTAAAAGAAGAGCAGTATCCTGAAATTAACTTGTCTCATATGTACGTTGACAATGCTGCCATGCAATTGGTCCGTGCGCCAAAACAGTTTGATGTAATCGTGACAGGTAACTTGTTCGGCGATATCTTGTCTGATGAAGCGGCGATGTTAACCGGTTCTATCGGCATGCTGCCATCGGCTTCTTTAGATGAAAATGGTAAAGGTATGTATGAACCTTGCCACGGTTCAGCACCAGACATCGCAGGTCAAAACATTGCGAACCCATTAGCAACAATTCTGTCTGTTGCTATGATGCTACGTTATACCTTCCGTGAAGAAGCGGCGGCAAAAGCAATTGAAGATGCTGTAGGTAATGTCTTAGATCAAGGCTTACGTACAGGTGACATCATGTCAGAAGGCAGTACTCAAGTCGGTACTGTTGAAATGGGTCAAGCTGTAGTTTCTGCATTGAACTAATGGCGAATCAAAAAACGCAGCGTTTATGCTGCGTTTTTTTGTGCCTAGAAATTATCAATCTTAGAATTGATGCGCTAACAGGTGCGACCAGTTAATCGGACATCAGTTGCAATATTATGCTTTAAGCGAAATTGAATAAGGCAGTTTAACTCAACCTCATAGCGTGTATTTCCACTGGGAATCGGCACAGCAGCGCCGCTGCCCATGCGCATCGCAGGATTTTCCGCCATCTGTAAAGGAATACTGATCGGGCGTGTAACACGATAACGAAGGTAGTCTGAACTGACCTCTACGGGAGAGGTTCTTTGATAGCCGAGTTTGCTGAGATTAAGTTCTGCTTGAATCGTTTGGCTCGATTGACCAATAAATGAGGCTAAATAGCGTTCACGTTCAACGGAGGATATCGTTGATGTCGTGGTACAACCAGCCAACCATACAATGCTTAGAACGCATCCCATGCTCAATATTGGGCGAATAAAATGCTGATCTTCGTAAACCTGATGTTCCAAAATAAATTTCATGGATCAGCTCCTCACGAAATAAATTCAGTTTAGTCAGATTGGTCTGTATAACACTGTAGTCATTTGATACACGGTCATCCGAGCAGGATTAGCCTCTAGTATTCAAATACAGGATCAACAAGCTTTACCGACATAGTCAATGGATTCAACTATTTGATTGCGTAATTTGAACTCGATTTTACATTCCATATCGACAGTGACACCACCTTTAGATGGCGTTGGGATAGGGGCGCCCATGGCTATACTGGTGCCGATATTTGGTGTACCAATCGGGATTGGCATCGAGCGTAAAATGGTATAGCTAAGTTTTTCGTTGCTTTGTACGGGTGCTCCCATCACTTTATAGCCCAATTGACTCAAGTTGAGCTCTTTACGAACTTGATCAGCTGGCTGTCCAATATAGTGTTGTAGGGATTGATTGAGTTGTTTTTGGCCTGTCGTGGCGCAAGCCACACAAAAGATAGCACCGACTAATCCTAGATGTTTCATATGATTTTATGTCCTTATATTTTGAATTTTATAATCGAATTTTTATGTTTTTAGACTGTAAAGGAAAGCAAATTTGCAGTCAATTTTTATCATTGTATTGAAATAAATACAAAAAAAGCCACTTATAAAGTGGCTTTTTCGCTTCGCTAAAACTTAGCGCGCACGGTAAGTGATACGACCCTTAGTCAAATCATAAGGTGTCATTTCTACTTTAACACTGTCGCCAGTCAAAATACGGATATAGTGTTTACGCATTTTGCCAGAGATGTGAGCAATCACTTCATGACCGTTTTCTAAACGTACACGGAACATAGTATTAGGAAGCGTCTCGGTGACAACGCCTTCGAACTCGATGAGTTCCTCTTTATTGGCCATAGCCTACCTGAATGAATAAATTAGCAAGGCGCAAATTATAGTCAATTTTTTTTCAGAATACAAGCCGTAAAAGGCTTTGAACTGATCGACTGTCAGTAAAATAAGCGAACAATTTAGTTAAATATTTTCAACAAAAAATGTGCAGTAACTGTTGTCAGTTTGGTCAATCGCAGTTAATCTAAAATCAATCTTTTTAGGTATAAATGAAGTACATACAAGGAAGGTTCTGGAGTGGGTCAGCTAACTGATGCATCTGTTGTGTTGCGTTTAGGGTATCAAGCGATTCGTCGTGCCGGATTGCCAACAGAAGAAATTTTAACAAAAGCGGGTGTGGCATTAAATCAGGTTGAAACCAATGACCGTACCCCATTGAATGCGCAATTTGCATTCTGGGTGGCTGCAGAAGAAGTCAGTAAGGATCCTGACATTGGTTTGCATCTGGGAGAGCATTTGCCTTTATATCGAGGGCAGGTGATTGAACACTTATTTATATCATCTGAGAATTTTGGTGAAGGTTTAAAGCGGGCTTTGGCGTATCAACGCCTCATTAGCGATGCCTTTCATGCGCAATTGGTGATTGAAGATGACCGCTGCTATTTGACCAATGGTCATCAGCCTTGGGCAGAAAATATCGTGAATCGTCATTTTTCTGAATGCGCGATGTCGGGTGTTTTGCGTTTTTTTAAGTTTATTACTGAAGGGCGTTTTCAGCCAATTTATATCGACTTTAACTTTAGTCAGGGCGCGCCAGATGATGAGTATTTCCGTGTCTATGAATGCCCTGTGAGTTTAGGGCAGAAAGAAACCCGATTATATTTTGATCCGGCTATTTTAGAGTATCAATTGTGGCAGGCAGAACCTGAGTTATTACAATTGCATGAGCAGTTAGCGATTGAAAAACTTCAGGAGTTGGCGCGTTATGATTTGGTTGGTGAAGTTCGCCGTGCTATTGGTTCAACGCTTGAAAGTGGTGAAACCACACTCGAAACGGTCGCTGCACAGCTCAACATTACCCCACGTCGTTTACGGACTCAGTTGTCAGAAGCCAATACCAGTTTTCAGCAAATTTTGTCAGACTATCGCTGTCGTTTGGCTAAAAAATTATTGGCCAATACCAATGAAAGTGTGGAGCGCATTGTTTACTTAACGGGTTTTTCTGAGCCAAGTACGTTCTATCGCGCATTTAAACGCTGGACCAATGAAACGCCTGTGGAATACCGTAAGCGGAAGCAGCGTTAAGGTTGATCTTCGATAAAATCCTTCCCTAAACAGAATCCCCCCTTTGAAAGGGGTACTTTCATTTTTAGAACCTAGCAATGGCGAAAATGACACTCATCCCTCTGTGAAAGGGAGGTTGGGAGGAATTTTTTATTCAGGCATATTTAACCAATGAGGTCCCAGCGGAACTTGAGGAAGTTCAAACTGTGCTGGATAGTCTGCATGGATAAAATACAGCCCATCGGGCGGTGCGGTGACACCAGCTGCTTTTCGGTCTTCAGCCGCAAAAATGTCGTCAATATGGTCAACGTCATACATACCTTGCCCAATTTCCAATAAACAGCCCATGATGTTACGCACCATGTGATGTAAAAAACCATCGGCCTGAATATCTAGGACCAAGTAACATCCGTGTTGGATCAAGCGACAATGACTGACATGACGAACGGGCTGATTGGACTGACAGGCTGCGGCACGGAAGCTTTCGAAATTATGAGTGCCTTCAAATTTGGCCGCGGCACGTTGCATTTTCAGCACATCTAGCTTGGCATAAACATGAGTCACTTGTTTGTGCAGTAAAGCTGGGCGCTGTGGATTGTTATAGACCACATAGCGATATCGACGCGCTTGCGCCTTAAAGCGGGCATGGAAGTCCTGATCCATTTCCTTAATCCATTGGATGGAGATATCACGAGGTAATTGGCTATTACTGCCCATTAACCATCCACGAATGGGACGAATCGCCTGAGTATCGAAATGTGCCACCATATTGGTTGCATGGACGCCGGCATCTGTTCGGCCAGCACCGTGCAACATGATTGGCTCATTGGCCACTTTACTGAGGACGGTTTCAATGGTTTCTTGCACGCTTGGTACGCCCGGTTGCTGAGTTTGCCAGCCCTTGTATTGCATGCCACAAAACTCAATCCCAATCGCAAAACGTTGCATAGTTACCTCAAATGACTTAATCGTTCCAATGCGCAGTCCAGTCTGCGGCACTGCCGTATTGTAAATACATTTTCAAACATTTGGCATAAAGATCTGCATGACCCAAACAATTGCTCAGTAATATTCCACTGTCTTTGACCCAGTCACTGACAGCATAGCGCTGATCTATACCGCCATGAACAACCTGTGTACTTAAAATAATTTTGCAATTTTTTTGTTGTATAGCCTTTAATACATTGAGTAATTCAGCATCAACGGCAATGTTGCCTGTGCCAAAACCTTGCAGAATTAAAACATCTGGCGTGTGTGAAAGCAGAGCCACTAAATTTTGATTGTGTAGATCAGTTGCTATCGGTTGCCACATCCAATTCAGGCAATTGAAATGAGCTGCTTTGTCTAAATCATTGGCCTGAACAATATACGGCGATGTCAGCATTGAAAGTGGCTGTGTGGCTGGCAGCCCATCAAAGGCTTTCAGATCGGTTGTATGTACTTTTAGTGCGGATTGAGCATGCATCAGTTGATGATGAAAGGCCAAATAAACCCCAACACTCGATTGGTGTACCGATTCCAATGCAAAATTTAAATTGTCGATGGCATCGGTAAATTCACGGGTGTTGTCACCAGCCACATTAAACAGCGGATATTGGCTGCCTGTTAGCACGATATGAGCAGACTGTGCCATAAAGTGTGCAAGTACTGCGCTGGCATAGCTAAGCGTGTCTGTGCCATGAATAATTACGAAATGCTGAAATTGTTGTAATTGTAAGCTTTGAATTTGTTGAATCAGCGCCAGCCAGTCGGGCGCAGTACAAGCACTACTGTCACGAATGACAGGTGCAACAAAACATTCAATGTTTAGGTGTAGTGGCAGCACATGCTGTAATTTAGGTAAAAACACATTCGCTGGCATGGGGCTTAACGGTTCACCGATACAACCGAAGGTACCACCCATATAAATAAGAGCAATTTTTTTCATCATAAAAAAAGCAGCCTTGAAAGACTGCTTTAGTTTAAATCGCTTTTGCTTAAGATGCGATTTGATTCAGTAACTGATCTGCTTGTTGACGTTGAGCTGAAGAAAACTCAGCTTCTTTTTCAGTCAAAATTTCACGTGCAGCGTCATAAGCACCCAGTTTGATGTATTGCGCTGCCAACTCAAGATTCAATTCAATTTCATTGACTTCAACCAGTTCGGGGAAAGATTGAACCAATGGATCGTTTTGGTCTGTAGCAGATGGGGTTGAAGGTGTGCCTAAACCGCTAATGTCAAAACTCACACCACTTGAAGAAGGTGCGGCAGGTTTCTCTTCAGGCGTAGACTCTAGGTTAAACGCTGTTGCAGGAGCGACAACGGCTTCTTCTGTTTTTGCTGTTTCAAAAGCACCTAAGTCAAAGTTTAAGGCTGGAGCTTCAACTTTGTTTTCTTCTACAACCGGTGTTTCTGTTGTAAATGAAAAATCTAAAGGCTCGATTTTTTCTTCTACAGTTTCTGTTTTGGTTTCGACAGCAGCTTCTGTACTTGGGGCAAAGTCCATTGCAAAATCAATTGGTTTGATTTCTTCAACAGCAGGAGATGGCTGAGCAATCTCTTCGGTTTTCGGTGCTGCTTCAAGTACAGGCTCTGGTGAAATTGAAAGCGTATCAAATTCAAGCGGCTGTATTTTTTCAGCAGGCGCACTTTCAACAGGGGCTGAAATGTCTGCTTTTGCAGGCGTTTCAGTGGTGAAATTAAAATCTAGAGGTTTAATTTCAGCTGCTTTTGGCTCAACAGGTGCAGAAGTTGAACTTTGCATTAAAGCATCAAAATCAGAGGTATTTTGAGCTTTTGATGGAGCCTCTTCAGTGATCGGTGATACAAAGTTAATGGCATCATCTTTCACATTTTGAGAATTTTCAAATTCTACTTTTTTTGCTTCAGCTTGTTCTAAAATTTCATCGAGTTCAAGTGAACGAATATGGCTTAGCAATTGGCTGATGGCAAATTCGTCTTTTTGTAACACATGAATATCTAATAGATAGAGATACAACTCATGTTGAGAGTTATCACGTTTTAATGATTGATTGATTTGCGCTTCAGCAGAAAAGAAATTACGTTCTGCAATTAATTTTTCAATTTTGCCACGAGCTTCGGTCGTTAATGGCGTCATTGATTTTTTTTCAATGACACTGCTTTCAACCACTTGAGTTTTCTTCGGAGTCGCTTTGGCCGAAACACCCGTTTTCTTGGTTTTAGTGGATGTTAGTTTGGCTTTATCTGATTCTTGACCTTTTTGGCGTTTGTTTAAAAAAACCAATACGATCACTAAGATCACTAATGGAATCACATAAATCAGCATGTTTTAACCCCTTGGAGATAGAGCGATATACAGTTGCACTCATCTCTATAAAATCTTGATTGGTAACGTTTTAGTTTATTGGCTTCTTTTATCTGCTTGTTGTGCTTTCAACTGTTGTTGCAATTGGGCAAGACGAGCATTTAATAATTGAATTCTGTGATCCTTTTGATTTAGCGCCAATTCTAATTGAGTTACGTTTCTCTGTAATTTAACGGTTTTTTCACGAGATGTCATAACTTTTAATGACAACTCTTTCGAAGTTTTATTCTTTTCTGCTGCACTGTTGGCAGAAGATTGTGCCGAATCTTGCGCTTTCTCTGCAACCAGACTCATTTCAGCTTGATTCAAGCGGTATTTGGTTTTGCCTGACTGCTTCGAAGGCACTTTGGCAAGTTCTGCCGCAGAGACTTTGACAGGCTGTTTTGCTTGCTGCATACCATGCAGATTTAAGGCAGCACCACGGCGCAGACGGTTGACGTCGCCTTGAATGAATGCATGTTCGTTACTGTTTTTAATCTGTTGCATGACTTCAGAAACAGGGCGGTTTTGTTCTGTCGCAATACGTGAGGCAATCCCCCAAAGGCTTTCATTCGAGCGAACCACATATTTTGCCGCTGGTGTTGCTGTCGATGCAGCTGCAGTACTTGTTGGTTTTGGTGTAGATGTTGTTTGAGCTGTCGTTGTTGGATTTTCACGTTTCTGTGCTGCCTGTTCCGCAGCAAATTTTTGTGCCAATGGGTCTTGAGATCTTGCAGTTGATGCTGTTGCAGCTTGCATTTCTGAACTGACAGAACCGGTCGAATTGGTTTTTGTAACTTGCGAAATTGATGTTTCAGAACCAGATGATGTACTTGCGCTATTTTGCTCCGCAGGTGCAACGCTATAATTTTGCACATGCGTGACAGGTTCAATCGCAACAGGCGTTGACGTTGCTAATTGTGCTAACTTCGGCGGTGTTTTGGTGCTGAGTAATAAGGGTTGTTCTGCAGCTACAGGTGCTTTTGCGGTGTAAAGGGTGCTAACAGGTAAATTTAAGGCAATTTCTTTTTCATTTACGATCACAACAGGTGCTAAAGCACGCTCATTGGCACGGGTTTGAGTCGCATTCGACGGCGCTGGATTGCGTTTTAATGGGGTACGAATTTGTTGCAGGCGTGAAGCATTACCTTCTTTAATATTGACAATAAAATTAAGCTCAGCCTCGGTCACTGGACGCGAAGAGGTAATGGTAATTACCCCATTGCCCGCACCATCACGACGCGTGAAGAAGTTTAAATGCCCCGGTGGTTGATGCCCTGTACCCATACTCAATAAATCCTCTGCCGTGGCTAAACTTGCATTGAGCGGCACAGATGTATTTGAGTGGCGAAAATGAATCTCAGCGTACAGCAATTCCCCGGGTGCTGACTGGACTTGTACAGGATCAATGCTGATCGCTTGAATGTTTTGAGATGCAATAACGGCTAAAATGGCGATCTTTAATTTGTTATATACGGTCATCTTAATCTTTAGCTCGAATATATGTCGCATGGCGAAAATTATAGATTAGCGAGTTGTCGAAGAATTGTAAAATATTTACACGACAGTTACATAAAAAAGCCGATCAATTGTGATCGGCTTCTTATTCAGAGACTTAAAAATGCTTAAGCATTTTTATAATCAATGAGAATTCTTAGCATACGACGTAAAGGTTCAGCAGCACCCCAAAGCAATTGGTCACCCACAGTGAATGCACCTAGGTATTCTTTACCCATATTGAGCTTACGTAGACGACCAACTGGAACAGACAAGGTGCCAGTTACAGCAACAGGAGTCAGATCAGTCATTGAAGCTTCACGCGTATTCGGAACCACTTTAGACCAATCGTTGGCACTAGCGATGATATCTTCGATTTCATCTAGTGGAACATCTTTACGAAGTTTTAAAGTCAATGCTTGTGAGTGACAACGCATCGCACCAATACGTACACAGTGTCCATCGATTGGAACGATTTGCTGGTTGCCTAAGATCTTGTTGGTTTCAACTTGACCTTTCCATTCTTCTTTCGACTGACCGCTTTCAAGCTGTTTGTCGATATAAGGAATGAGCGAACCTGCTAGAGGCACACCGAAGTTTGCAGATGGGAAACCTTCGCCACGTTGTAATTGTGCAATTTTAGAATCGATATCTAAAATTGGTGAACGTGGGTCATCCAGCAAATCTTTAGTATTGTTGTACAAGTAGCCCATACCTGAAATCAGTTCACGCATGTTTTGCGCGCCTGCACCAGAAGCCGCTTGATACGTCATAGACGTTGCCCATTCCACTAAATTATTTTGGAATAGACCGCCTAAACCCATTAACATCAATGAAACGGTACAGTTACCGCCCACGAATGTTTTTGTGCCTTTTACTAAGCCGTCTTTGATGACGTTCATGTTTACTGGGTCAAGTACGATGATCGCTTCATCATCCATACGTAAAGTCGATGCAGCATCGATCCAGTAACCATTCCAGTTTTCAGCTTTCAGCTTAGGGAAAACTTCAGTCGTATAATCGCCACCTTGGCAGGTGATAATGACATCCATTTGCTTCAGACTATCAATGTCCGTTGCATCCATAAGTGCTGGGGCAGTCTTACCACCAAACGCAGGGGCTTCACCACCTGCATTACTGGTAGAGAAATAAAACGGTTCGAAATGAGCGAAATCGTTTTCTTCAACCATACGTTGCATAAGGACGGAACCAACCATCCCGCGCCAACCGACCAGACCTACTTTCATGTCACTTTGCCTCGGTGCGTTAAAAAATAAAAGGGGGTTCGAGTGTACCAAAAGGGCGCATAACTGCAAGCGCTACATAATGAAAACACCAATAATATTGTGCAATATATCTTGTTTATGTTACATGCAAAACTGATATAAATTTATGAATCAATAAAAAATAAAGAATATAAGGGAGGCGTGATGATTTGGATTGAAATACTGGCAAGCTTCGTCATTTGGTTGACATTTTGGTCACTGATCCCACGAGATGAATGGTGGTTTCGTGGTGCAGATTTTCCGCGCCTGCAAATCTTGGCTTTGGGTATATTTGCCTTCATGGGCTTAATTTTATGGAATGCCGAATGGGACTTGGCGCGTGAAATCATTTTAATTGGGTTGATTGCCGCCTTGGCATATCAATTGAAAATGGTTTTGCCGTATACCTTTCTGTGGAAAAAACAAGTCAAACAAGTCCGATCAGACCAGTTAGATACACAAAAACAGATTTCAATCATTGTCTCCAATGTACTCACGCCAAATACCCAATATCATTTGTTATTGTCACAAATACAGAAGCATCAACCGGACTTGGTGCTCACGCTAGAAACCGATCAAACTTGGCAAAATGAATTGGCAGTGATTGAGGCTGATTATCCTTACCGCGTTCCAGTGCCTTTGGATAATTTGTATGGCATGCATTTGTATAGCAAGTTAGAACTCACTGAAACTGAAGTTAAATTTATTCTCAGTGATGAAATTCCTTCGATTCATACCCAAGTCACCTTAGCGTCAGGAAATCAGGTACAACTGTATTGTTTACATCCCAAACCGCCAAGTCCAACGGAAGCAAAAGATTCAACCTTACGCGATGCAGAATTGCTGATTGTGGGTGATCAGATCAAAGATTTAGATGAAAGTTGCATCGTTATGGGGGACCTGAATGATGTGGCATGGTCACGGACCACACGACTCTTTCAACGGATCAGTGGGCTTTTAGACCCACGAGTTGGGCGGCATTTCGTGAATACCTTTCATGCCAATTATCCACTGCTGCGTTGGTCGCTCGACCATATTTTTCATAGTACAGATTTTGCATTGGTACACATGGAACGCTTGCCCAATATCGGTTCAGACCATTTTCCAGTCTATGTGGTGCTGCAAACAGGCAGGGTATTTGAGCAAATCCAAGAAGAATTAGAGCAAACAGATGAAGATGAACAAGAAGCGCAAGAGGCAATTCAGGAGGGTATAGAAAAAGCTGAGAAAGAGGAGAAGATTGTGACTGATGAAATCGCCCGTGATTATAAGGATGGTACGAAGGCACCTTGATTTTGTTTGATTTAAGAGAAAAGTGTAAGAAATAGCTTACACAGCTTTCGGCTTCTGACGAATGGTCAGGTCAAGTGTATTGACTTATTCTTTGTTCATCGGCACATGGAACTGGGAACGGAACATCCCACTAAGGAAGACGAAGCCGATGGAAGCATCACGGAACGGATGCAGGAAAGGAAAGCCAATAAAAAATAAAAAGAATACTTGTGAAAGCACAACCTCATAGACCCGAGTTTTGCAGGATGCAGAACTCGGGTTTTGCTTTTGTGATATAGAATTTTTTGCTTTTCTTTTGATCAATTTCTTTATACAGTGTGCCAAGAAAAAAGCGATGAATTTCCAATAAAAATATAGGTATGAGGCGTTCTATGCTGTCCGAATGGTACCAGAAAATATTGCAGATTACACACTTATCTACGGATGCACTTTCCATTTACCTTGGCTTAATCCTGTTCTTTTTTGTGGCCTTTTGCCATCACCGCCAATTGAAATCACATTATGCGATTTGGACCGTTGTGGTCGTCGCAGTGGGGTTGGAATTGTTTAATGCACGGCATGATATTTTAGATAGAGGTTATTGGCGTATAGGGCAAAGTTTGCAACATATTTTGAATGTCTTGTTACTGCCGCTAATCCTCTGGTTAATGGCTCGATACCGTGTGTGGAAGGGCTAAGTGGAAGCGCGAAATTGAAGGGCTAAATAGTAGGGTTGAATCACCATTGAGTCATTCATAATAAAAAAGGATATTGTGCATTTCACAATATCCTTTCTAGATGCAGATCTAGTTGCTGAATTAAAAATATTTCCAGAGCGTTATCCTGCACAGCAAAGATCTATGGAGTGTAGTCAATCAAGCTGAATGCTGAGAGACCACCTGCGTATACAACTCCAAAGTCTGGTCACACATCTCTTTTAAACTAAACATACTGATAGGCTGCACGTGTTGTGGTTGGTCTAAATGCAACTTTAAAGTGTCGAGTAATTGTGTTTCATCATCGACAGTGACTAAACCTTGCGAATAGACATTCGATAAAATTTCAGCTACGCCACCACGGTTCCAACCAATCACAGGTGTACCTATAGACAGTGCTTCAAGTACTGTCCGTCCAAAGGTTTCCGCTTGGCTCGACAAAGACAAAACCAAATCGCTAAAAGCTAACCATTCACGGATATCTGAACGATGACCGACAAAAGTAATCCGATCACTCAGCCCTTTAGCCGCAATACTGTCTTGCATTTCTTGTAAATAAGCCGCTTTTTTCGGATCTGCACCACCGACCACCACCGCATGTACGTCGGGATACTGTGTTTGTAGCTGTTCCATTAAATGGATCAGGGTTTCATGACCTTTCAAACGGGTGATACGGCCTGGTAAGCAAATCAGACGCTTATTTTCTAGTTCAGGGAAATCTTTTAGGGTTTGATTGAGCCACTGTGCTGAGGGTTGATAACCATGTGGAAAAGCAGCGGGGTCAATGCCACGATAAATACGCACAATGTCCTTGGTAGGACAGTTTTTGTAGTTGTCCGTGATGTATTTGACAACACTATCCGAGACCGCAATGACTTTTTCAGCCTGCGTCATGATTTGACTATAGCGATTAATCGAATAAAAACCATGTACAGTTGAAATCAGGTGAGGTCGCTTGTTTGCAGGAATCCCTTTGAGGGCAAAATGCGTGAGCCACGCAGGGACACGTGAGCGCACATGCACGATGTCTGGTTGATGTTGCTCAATCAGTTTACGTAGAGGACGAATTTGCCATAAGCTTGATAAGGCTTTTTTATGGATTGCGAGCGTGAGGTGAGTTGAACCTTCAGCTTCCAATTGAGTTACCATGCGACCACCATTTGAAACCACTAAGGACTCATGACCGGCGGTCACTAAAGCACGAGCTATTTCTAAGGTTCCTCGCTCGACACCACCACTGTTCAATTCAGGTAAAAGCTGCATTACTTTCATAGCATTTCTCTTTTTTATGTGCTGAGTTGAACTCAATAGATTTTGTCATAGCCTTGAGGGCGGGTTTTAAAGCGGCGATGGAACCACATGTATTGCATCGGTGCGATTCGTAGCTGATTTTCAATAATTTTATTGGTTCGAATAGCATCCGAAACTTCATCTTCACTCGGAAAATTATTCAAAGCAGGTTCAATCAGCACATGATATTGAGGGTTGCTGATGTCGCCATCTCGATAAAAATACAATGGGATCGCCACGGCTTTAGCAATTTTTAATAAGCGACGATGCGCAGTAACAGTGGCTGCGGGAGTACCAAAAAATGGTGCCATGACCCCTTGTTTTAAACCAAAGTCCTGATCGGGACTGTACCAAATGGCATGGGCATTTTTCAGATTGCGAATTAAGCCACGCATATCATCATGGTCGATTTGGTTGGCATAGATGGTGGCACGGCAACGCACAATCAACATATCCAACAGCGGATTATTTTGCGGACGATAAACCACATCCGGCTCAAAGAACTGTGCGCATAAATAGCCACCAGCATCGAGCAGGGTAGAATGTGTGCCGAGGAGTAAAATACCTTTGCCTTCAGCTTGTGCATTTTGAATATGTTCTAAGCCTTCAATTTGCACCCGATTTTTGAACCACTGCGGACTGTACCATGCATTTAAAGTTTCAAAAATGCCAATCATTTGGTCGATAAAAACCTGTCGTGCATTGGCCTCAACTTGTTCTGCCGTCCATTCAGGAAAGCAAACTTCCAAATTGCGAATCGTGGTTTTACGACGTGATTTGAGATTGTTAAATGCGACAGAGCCGAGGAATTGCCCAAGTCGATACTGAACTGCCCACGGAAGAATCGCCAAAATCATAAGAAATACAATCCCTATCCATATTCCCCAATACTGCGGAAGTAAGAAAGACCATTGGAATTTTCCGGGTTGATATGTTGGCTTTTGACTCATAGGGCTAAATCAAAGATTAAAAAATAGGGTTCAGTTTAGCATGAAGCTGAATTGAAAGAGAAAGTTCAACCTCATGCTGCATCAGACTTAACCTTTGACTAAACCGCCATCGACAATCAAATTCTGCCCGGTGACCGCACGTGAGTAAGGGGACAAGAACATCATGATGGCCGCAGCAAATTCTTCAGGCGTGGTCACTGTGCGTAAAGGTGTCGATGCCGCGATTAAATCAAACACGGCATCGGGTGTCGCTTTACTGGCATCGGTGCTTTGTAATAAGCCACCAGAAAGCATATTGACGTTAATCCCAAACTCACCCAGTTCATGCGCCGCTGTGCGAGTGAAGGCCAAAAGTGCCGCTTTTGCTGCAGTGTAGTCGTGGTAAGGCACGACGGGGTTTTGTACTAGGTTGGTACCAATATTGACAATGCGACCAAAACCCTGTGCTTTCATATTGGGAAGCGCCGCTTGCGTGGTGTTGAGTGCAGCGACGACTGCGCCATCAAACTGTTGCTGTAAGTGCTGTGCAGTCAGTTCTTCCATTTTAGGACGGGCATCGCCATTAAATTGAAAATGGATGAGGGCATTATTTACGACAGAGGTGATCGTGGTACCAAAATGTGCTTCTGCTGCGGCAAAAAGCTGTTCTACTTGAGCTTTATCTGTGACATCTGCTTGATAGGCAAACACTTGCTGAGGAAATGCGGTCGCCAACTGTTCTGCCAAAGTTTGACTGGATAGATAGTTCACGACCACGCGTGCGCCTTCAGCTATTAAAGTTTGGCTAATTGCCAAACCGAGGCCACGTGCGCCTCCTGTAACCAAGACAATTTGATCTGAAATTTGCATGCTCGTGACTCAATCTTATATTGAACGTCACCATAGCAAGCATTTCACATTTGCGGAATCGTCTTTACAGACGCTGTATGCTCCAATTTGAAACAGCGTCATTTAGGTTAGCCATCCAGTCGAGTCATATGACATAAAAAAGCCGTATCGAAATACGGCTTTTTCTGTGTGGAATATTTGTAGATTTAGCCTTTAGCGAGCGTTTCTAGCTCATCTAAACGTTCCATTTTTTCCAGCATTTCGTCATCAATTTCAGCTAGACGCTGTGATGCTTTGGTCGCAGCTTCGGCGTCAGTCATGAACCAAGAACCGTCAGCTAATTTTTCAGACAATTCAGCTTGCTCTTGTTCCAATGCTTCAATTTCAGTCGGCAGTTGTTCTAGGGCACGTTGGTCTTTATAGCTGAGCTTGACTTTTTTAGGCACGGCAGCGGCAGCCGCTGCTTCGGCTTTAGCCATGGCTTTTTTCACGTCGCTTTTTTGATCCACGACAGTTTGGTCAGGACGCTGTTCCAAATAGTCTTGGTAACCTCCGATGTATTCATCGATTTGACCTTTACCATCAAATACCCAAGTCGAAGTCACCACGTTGTCCATAAAGGCACGGTCATGCGAAATCAGTAACAGTGTGCCTTTGTAAGCGCTGAGCATTTCTTCCAACAGTTCAAGAGTTACCATATCCAAGTCGTTGGTCGGTTCGTCCATCACGATAAGGTTCGATGGTTTCAGTAGCAGTTTAGCCAACAGAATACGGTTACGCTCACCCCCAGAAAGTGCTTTAACTGGTGTACGTGCGCGTTCTGGAGAGAATA
The DNA here is from genome assembly GCF_013417145.1 of Acinetobacter sp. YH16044. Taxonomy (NCBI): domain Bacteria; kingdom Pseudomonadati; phylum Pseudomonadota; class Gammaproteobacteria; order Moraxellales; family Moraxellaceae; genus Acinetobacter; species Acinetobacter sp. YH16044. Next base: position 178,316 of record NZ_VPEK01000002.1, on the reverse strand, counting down.
AAAAGTCTTGTAAATAACTGTAGATGTGACGACGGCTACCATTGACATCGACATGGTCTGAGCCTTCAGAAACGTTATCTTTCACTGATTTTTCAAGATCAAGTGCATTTCGAAGCTGATCAAAGTAAGCAACTTCAAGCTGTGTACCTGTTTTCACTGTACCAGTATGTTCTTGCTCACCCAAAATAGCTTTGATAAGGGTGGTTTTACCCACACCGTTGTCACCGACTAAGCCGATACGGTCACCACGTAATACCAGTGCCGAGAAATCTTTGATGATTGGCGCGCTGTTGCCAAATTGCACAGCTAAGTTTTCAATTTCAAAGACCACTTTACCTGAGCGCTGCGCATCTTGCGTTGCCATGCTCACTTTACCTTGTTGTGAACGGCGCGCTTTAGACTCTTCACGCAATGCTTTTAAGGCACGAACACGACCTTCGTTACGGGTACGACGCGCTTTAATGCCCTGACGAATCCAAACTTCTTCTTCAGCGAGTTTTTTATCGAATAGCGCATTTTGCTTTTCTTCCGCTTCCATTTGCTGAGCTTTGAGTTCGAGGTAACGTGAATAGTTACCTTCATAGCTACGCAAAATGCCGCGGTCAAGTTCTACAATACGGGTTGCGATGCTGTCGACAAATGAACGGTCATGTGAAATAAACAGCAGGGTTAAGTTGTTTTGATCAAGCAGGAATTTTTCGAGCCATTCAATACTTTCAACGTCCAAATGGTTGGTTGGTTCGTCGAGTAGTAAGACATCGGGCTGCGTCAAGAGAGCACGTGCCAATAAAACACGACGCTTACGACCACCAGACAAATCTGCAAGGTCAGCTTCTGGGTCTAGGCCCATTTTACTGAGGATAGCATTCACTTTGGTTTCAAGTGACCAGCCATCCATTTGATCCATCTGATGTTGTAAGTTACCCATGCGCTCACAGGCATCCATATCGCCGAGTACGCAGGCTTCGCTGGCTTCATGATAAGCACGTAGAACAGTTGCAGCTTCACCAGCACCATCGGCTACAATATCAGCGACTTTGCCCGAATCCATGGGTACATCTTGCGCAAGCATTGAAATCGTAATGCCATTTTGCAATGAAACTTCACCGCCATCTGGCAATAAAGTTCCCTCAATCAGTTTAAGTAAAGTAGACTTACCTTCACCATTACGACCGATTAGACATACTCGCTCGCCACGTTCTAAACTGAAGTTCGCGCCGTCGAGTAGGGAAGGTCCGCCAAACGCAAGCTGGACGTCCCTTAAGGTAATATAGGCCATAATGTTTCCTGAAATCTTATATGAGGAGTGTAAATTGACTACACAACAAAATCTTGATGAACAGGCGTCATTTTCCGCACCCATTGAAGATTTGCAAGTCCGAATTGCATTTTTAGATGATTTAGTTGATCAATTGAATGATCAAGTTGCGCGTCAAAACGCCGAAATCGCTGATTTAAAGAAACAAATGCAGATGTTGTATCGTCGTATTGAATCGGCAGATTTATCTGAAGGTATTGCGGCATTTGACCCAATGACCAACCGCCCACCGCATTATTAATGTCACTATTGAATGACAGGCAGATGACGAATCAGCGCCAAAGCTGTGGATTGGTGTAAATTTATTTGACCTTTTGCAGCGTGACAGGTCTAATGCACCGCATCTGCTGATCGAAACCCATTATTTCATCTCATGAGTCAAAAAGTTGTCCTGCTAGATTTGGAAAATAACCCGCCCACAGCAAATCTATTGCGCAATATCATTGAACATTACAGTACTTTGTATGTGTTTAGCTGCAGCGGAAAATTTGAATATGCACTTGAAGATTTGACTGAAATTGCAGGGTGGATCGCGAGTGGTCAATTGGTGGTTTTGGATATTCCAGAAACACCGCAAAAAGAATTTGAATATGCGGTGATTGTGGGGCAACTGATGGCCTTGATGGATCCAGATGCGCATATTGAAGTCATTTCAGCAATGCCTGATATTGAATTACTGATGGAACAATTGGATGGCTCTGGACTCAGTGCACATCTCATTCAAATTCAGTCAGAACAAGAAGTTTCACATAAAGTGAAGTATAAAATTCCTGACCTAGAAACCATTCGGAATAAACCTGATTTATTACTGATTAAACACTATTGTGATGGTCTGGAAAAACTCAGTGGCAAACCCAACAGTTTGGATAAACTGAAAAACTCATTGATGAATATTTTGCAAGTCTCTAGCGAAAAAGCTCAGCATTTGGTCGGTATGTTGATCAATCTAAAAATCGTCAAACGCTTTGATGAGCAAATTTCGATTCGAAAAAAAGTACTCAAACAATGGGTACAGCTAGATTTAAATGCGACTGCTGAAACAGCATTGCCCATCAAAACAGACCTGAATGCATTTACTGCTTCACTCGAAGATCAAACATCAAATACTGATGATACGGCGTCGATGATTCAGGCTGCACAGCAAGGCTTATTTAAAAATTTCAATAAGATTGATCCTGTGCAAATGGAAGTGATCCGAAAATTGCATGAATTAAAGTCAGATAAACCAAAAGATATCTACGCCTTACGTGATTTATTAGAGCAAATGTTCCCACAATCTGATGTTCGACTATTACTTAAAGAGTTGATCGAAAAAGGATATATCTATTGGAATGGTCACGAAGTGCTGTATAGCCACGAGATGTTCCTGAATTAATTTTATCGAGTGAACTTGCGTTTTATATTGCGCTTATGCAACTCTAATAAAGGAATATAAAGGTTGTGCTATGGAAAATACTGGAATCTGGGTTACTGTTTTTATTGTGGTCTTTGTACTTGGGTCGATTTTTGGACTTCGAGTAAATCCTAGAGAAAAAGCCTTAGGCATTATGCGCGAGAAGGCGCGTAAGATGGGGCTGCACCCACGTTTAGTGGCTGCACCTGCTTGGACCAAGATTCCAATGGCTTCTGAAAAACGTGCCAGTATGGTGGCGTATTACAGTGTGCTGATTCCAGATGCGCGTTTGCCTTTAATGCGTGCTTTAGTGGTCGATGACAAACTTGAACTGGTACATGGTGATGACAAGTTCAAGGATTTAGCCATTACATTAAAGGGCATTTATGCTATTGATATGCAGGCAAACTGTGTAGGACTCTATTGGAACGAAGAATCTGACTTAAGAGCCACACAGCTTGAAGATATGAAAGCATTTTTACATTCATTGGCTGAACTTTAAATTTTAAAAAACCTATTAAACAGGAATGATGGTTAACTATGGCGAACGCTCCTCGGTCCACATCTAAAAGTACCACAGCAAAATCTGCCGATGCTGGGAAAAAGCGTGCGTTAGTGATTGTGGAATCGCCTGCAAAAGCGAAAACAATCAATAAATATTTGGGCTCTGATTACATCGTAAAATCATCGGTGGGTCATGTCCGTGATTTACCTACAGGTGGCTCTGCGAAAACAGCAGAGAAAAAGCCAGTAACTCGTGCGAAATTAACTGAAGCTGAAAAAGCCAAAAAAGCACAAAAAGCTTTGGTTAATCGTATGGGGGTAGACCCTGAAAATGACTGGAAGGCACAGTACGAAGTCCTACCGGGTAAAGAACATGTTGTTGCGGAACTGAAAAAGCTTGCATCGCAAGTTGACGAGGTCTATCTCGCAACGGATATGGATAGGGAAGGAGAAGCAATTGCTTGGCATTTAAAAGAAGTAATTGGCGGTGACGACTCACGTTATCAACGTGTGGTGTTCAACGAAATTACCAAAAATGCCATCCAAGAAGCGTTTAAACATCCTTCTCGCCTGGATACAGATAAAGTCAATGCTCAGCAAGCCCGTCGTTTCCTCGACCGTATTGTGGGCTTTATGATCTCGCCACTCTTATGGGAAAAAATCGCCCGTGGTTTATCGGCAGGTCGTGTGCAATCTGTGGCTGTTAAACTTGTGGTTGAGCGTGAACGTGAAATTCGTGCCTTCGTTCCAGAAGAATTTTGGCAAGTTTTTGCAGATACCAAGTCGAAGAAAGACGATATCCGCTTAGAAGCGGTGAAGCAAAATGGCAAGACTTTAAAACTGCACAATAAAGCTGAAACGGATGCTTTACTGAACCTGATTAAAGATGCCGACTACACAGTTTCAGCACGTGAAGACAAACCAACCAAGGTTAATCCAAGCGCGCCTTACATCACGTCTACATTGCAACAAGCAGCAAGTACACGTTTAGGTTTTTCTGTGAAGAAAACCATGATGTTGGCACAGCGGTTATATGAAGCCGGCTTTATTACCTACATGCGTACAGACTCAACATTCTTGAGTGATGACGCTGTAAATATGGTTCGTGGTCATATTGAAACTGAGTTTGGTCAAAAATATTTACCGGCTAAACCAAATCGCTACGGCAATAAAGCTGGTGCGCAAGAAGCCCATGAAGCGATTCGTCCATCAAATGTCGCGCTAAAAGGCGATAGTTTGGTGGGTGTAGAGCGTGATGCACAGCGTCTTTATGACTTGATCTGGCGTCAGTTCGTTGCATGTCAAATGACCCCTGCAGAATATTTATCATCAACGATTTTAGTCAATGCCAATGGCGTCGAACTCAAAGCCAAAGGTCGTACATTGGTCTTTGATGGTTTCACTAAAGTGCGTGGCCAAAACAAATCGGATGATGATGTACTGCTTCCTGCTGTAAAAGTCGGTGAATTACTGAAACTTGAAAAATTAGACCCATCTCAACACTTTACTAAACCACCTGCGCGCTTCACTGAAGCATCATTGGTCAAAGAGCTTGAGAAAAAAGGTATTGGTCGTCCATCGACGTATGCTGCGATTATCTCAACCATTCAAGACCGTGGTTATGTGAAGCTCGATAACCGTCGTTTGTTCGCCGAGAAAATGGGTGAAATCGTGACAGACCGTCTCGATGAAAACTTCAATAACTTGATGAACTATGCATTTACGGCAGATCTTGAAGGTCAGCTAGATAAAGTCGCCGATGGTGATCGTAACTGGAAAGAGTTACTCAATAGCTTCTACGGTGATTTTAAAACACGTTTAACCACAGCTCAGGGTGAAAATGGCATGCGCCGTAATTTACCTGTAGAAGTGGATGCTGTGCACTGTAAAGAATGTGATCGTCCGATGCAGATTCGTACAGGGACTACAGGCGTGTTCTTGGGTTGTTCCGGTTATAACTTACCTCCAAAAGAGCGTTGTAAGGGGACTTTGAACCTAACACCTGTAGAATCATTGGCTGCACTGTCTGACGATGACTCGGCAGAAACAGCAGATTTAATGTCGAAAAAACGTTGTCCAATCTGTGAAACAGCCATGGATAGCTATGTGATTGATGGCGGCCGTAAGTTACATATCTGTGGTAATAACCCAGACTGCGCTGGTTTTGAGCTTGAAGAAGGTGAGTTCAAAATCAAAGGTTATGATGGCCCAACTATTCCTTGCGACAAGTGTGATGGCGAAATGCAATTGAAGACAGGCCGTTTCGGTCCATACTTTGCATGTAATAGCTGTGACAATACACGTAAAGTGTTGAAGAGCGGTCAGCCTGCACCTCCACGTGTAGATCCAATTAAAATGGAACACTTACGTTCAACCAAACATGATGACTTCTTTGTCCTTCGTGATGGCGCAGCAGGTTTATTCTTAGCTGCAAGTAAGTTCCCGAAAGTACGTGAAACTCGTGCGCCTAAAGTCGCGGAACTACGTTCTGTCGCAGATCAATTGGATGCGAAATATCAGTTTATCTTACAAGCACCAGATGTCGATCCTGAAGGAAACCCAACATTAGTAAAATTCAGCCGTAAAAACCAAGCGCAATATATTGGTTCTGAAAATGCTGAAGGCAAACAAACCAAATGGTCTTTGGTGTACCAAGACGGTAAGTGGGTTGAGGCTTAAGCTTTAAAACCAATAAAGTGCTGACTTCGGTCGGCATTTTTTATGTCAGAATTAATCAAAATTTAAATGATAAAAATGATTGGGGGAATAGTGGAAATTCAAACAAAAAAGTTTGCTGTACTCATAGATGCGGATAACTCATCAATCAATGCTATTCCATCTGTGTTGGAAGAAGTTGCAAAATATGGAATCGCAAGTGTTAAACGAGTTTATGGAGATTGGAGCAGCGAAACCTTAAAAAATTGGCGTGAAGTCTTACTTCCTCATGCAATCACACCTGTTCAGCAGTTTGCTTACACAAAGGGCAAAGATGCAACGGATATGATTTTGATCATTGATGCGATGGATTTGCTGTACGCAGGTGCATTGGATGGCTTTTGTATTGTTTCAAGCGACAGTGATTTTACCCCTTTAGCATCTAGAATTCGTGAAAATGGGCTAAGTGTTTACGGTTTTGGAAAAAAGTCGACGCCAGAGGCATTTAAAAAAGCATGTGATAAATTTATTTATGTTGAAAACTTACTGCAAGATAATGAGCTAAAAAATACTGAAGAAGATCTTATTAATTCACCAATTAAAGAAGTCATTGAAAATACAAAAGTAAGTGAACCAAAGCCATCTGTGCAGATTAAAGAGAATACAATCACTGAAATCATTGATAAACCCACTTTAAATTTGATTTATAAAGCTGTGAAAGATAATGCGGATGAAAATGGATGGGCCAATTTAAGTATGGTTGGGCAATATATCAGCGCAGTCAAACCTGACTTTGATTCTAGAAACTACGGTCGAGCAAAATTATCTGGACTAATTAAAACGCTAAATTTATTTGAAACAAAAATAGAAATGAGTCAAATGTATTTAAGAAAGATAAAAAAGCAGAGTACGATTTAAAATGTGGAAAAAAATTCGGGTACTGTGTTTATTGCTGATTTTACTAGTGGTCGCAGTCAATGCCTATAAAGACAAAAACCAAGACTGGAGTAAACCGATCTTTGTATTGTTACATCCAATTAATGCAGATGGTCGAGAGAGCACTCAAGCTTATATACAGCAGCTCTCTGTCAATGATTTAAACGATGTTCAACAATATTTACAAGCGACAGCACAGAAATACCGAGGGCAACCGACTTATGTGTATTTTAAGTTAGGTCGTGAGCTGAAAGTTTTACCTCCCAAAGTACCCAATGACGCCGGTATGTTGGACGTTATCTTGTGGAGTTTGAAATTCCGCTACTATGCTTGGCAACAGCATAAAAATGTAGACGGGGTTTCGAGTGTCACGCTCTTTCTAAATTATTACGATCCGACTCAAACCAAAGAACTTAAACATTCCACAGCCTTGGAAAATGGTCGAATTGGATCGGTGAATTTATTTGCATCGAATAAACAGACAGCGCAGAATAAAATCGTTTTAGCACATGAGTTATTACACGCTTTTGGTGCAACTGATAAGTATGATTTGGCTACAGGTCAGCCGATTTTTCCTGTCGGTTATGCAGAACCTGAGCGGCAGCCTTTGTTTCCACAAAGCAAAGCTGAACTGATGGCAGGGCATATTCCTACCTCACAGACGCAAAGTAAAATGCCTGAAGATTTAGCTGATACTGTGGTGAATGACGTCACAGCGATTGAAGTGGGATGGAAAAAATAATGTGGATAAAACCTATCTTATCCACAGTCTAAATCAGCAGTGTGGATAAGATTTGGACTTTTCTTTCATTTTTCTTCATCATGAAGTTGCATAATCCATTGAATAACGAATAACTTGAGAAAAAACATGAGAACAGTAGGCAACGATTTAATTCGCAGTCAGCTCCATGAAAACCGTAAGTGGTATCTCGGTTTAGGTGCTTTATTGGTGGTCTTCGGATTGGTCCTTTTGGCAGCTTTGCCATTTGCGACACTTACGGTGATTTATATTTTTGGTGTGCTGATGATGTTAGGTGGTGTAATCCACTTCGTCGCGGCATTTAAAATTTTTGAAGGCGGCTACCGCTGGTTCTGGGCACTATTTGGTGTGCTGTATTTGGTCGCAGGCTATTATGCATTTACAACGCCTGTCAAAACAGCCATTGTCCTGACTAATTTATTGGCGATTATCTTGATCATTGCAGGGGTCATTCGTATCTTTAATGCTGTGCTATTTCGAGCATTTCAAGGTTGGGGATGGACACTATTTTCAGGTCTATTGACCTTGATTACAGGTGTGATCATTTTGATGTCGCCTGATGCGCCATTTTGGGTATTAGGATTATTCTTGGCGGTTGATATTTTATTCCAAGGGGTCAACTACCTTACTTTGGCTTCTTATATTCGACGTGAAGTACCGAAAAGCTCGGCAGAGCAGTAAGCTGCTTGCGGATCCGATAAATAAAAAAAGAGTGCTGAGGCACTCTTTTTTTATTTACTTTTAATATGTACAACCCGTTAAGGTTTCACGCTATAGCGGCTACTAATGGCGATACGATTCCATGTGTTGATCACAATAGCCAACCATTCCACGGCACTGATTTGCTCATCTGTTAAAAAGGGCAAAGCATCTTCATAAACTGCATCGGGAACTTGGCCTTCGGCGATCAATGTAATCGCTTCGATCAAGTTTAAAGCAGCACGTTCTTTTTTATCGTAGTACGCAGTTTCACGCCATGCAGTCAGTAGGCTAATACGTTCAATGCTTTCACCTGTTTTCAGTGCATCTTGCGCATGCATGCGAATACAGAACGCACATTCGTTGATTTGGGATGCACGTAATTTGAGTAAATGAGCTAATCCTTCACTTAGGCCAGCTTCATTTATTTTTTTCATTGCCAGTGCATCAAGTTCTGCGACTTTTTTATATAGCTCAGGTGCAGACTGACCTAGATTGATTCGTGACATTTCGAGCCTTTCTGATGTTTTTAGATATACCTGCTATTTTAAAACCGTTATGGTTGAGGACAAGTTTTATTTTGAGCATTTAGATGACCACTTTTGTTCTTGCGCCCGATTCATTTAAAGAAAGTATGAGTGCTCAACAAGCCTGTGACGCGATGCGGCGTGCAATTTTAAAACTCATACCTGATGCAAATGTCATCGCTGTGCCAATGGCAGATGGTGGTGAGGGAACTGTAGATGCGTTACTCAGTGCTTGCGACGGCCAAAAATTGACGATAGCGCTTACAGGTCCTTTGCCCAATCAACGTGTGACGACGTATTTCGGTTTGATCGACGGTGGGAAAACCGCAGTGATTGAAATGGCAAAAGCCAATGGTATTCATCTTGTCGATATGGCTCAGCGAAATCCTTTACTGACGTCAACTTATGGTACGGGCGAAATGATCAAGGCTGCTCTAGACTTCGGAGTAAGTAAAATTATCATTGGCTTGGGCGGGAGTGTGACCAATGATGGCGGTGCAGGTATGGCGCAAGCCTTGGGGGCACAATTTTTAGATGAAAATGGCTTGGAAATAGCAGTTTGTGGTGGTTGTCTCGATCAAATTAACAGTCTTGATTTGACGCAGCTCGACTCACGTTTAGCGCATACAGAAATTATCATTGCCAGCGACGTCATTAATCCACTATGTGGTGAAAATGGTGCAACCCATATCTTTGGCCCGCAAAAAGGTGCAACGCAGGAGATGGTGCGTCAGTTAGATCAGAACCTCAGTCATTATGCCGATGTGGTTGAAGCGACATTGGATTGTGCTTTACGTGCTGTCGCAGGTGCAGGTGCTGCAGGTGGATTAGGTTTTGGGTTGATGGCTTTTGCAGGTGCATCGATGCAATCAGGTGTGGAATTGGTCATTGAACAAACTCAGTTGAAGGAAAAAATAGCACAGGCAGACTATGTACTGACTGGTGAAGGGAAAATTGATCATCAAACCAAGTTAGGTAAAACACCATTTGGTGTGGCGCAAGTTGCAAAAAAATATAATAAACCTGTGATCGCCTTTGCTGGTCTAGTGGGTGAGGAAATAACAGAACTTTATGATTTAGGTTTCACACAGATTGTTGGGATTAATCCACCAGATTGTAAGTTGGAAGATGCATTAAAAAATGGTAAGAGAAATTTAGAATGGTGTTGCAAGAATGTGGTTAGGGCTATTAGATGTAGATACAATATTATAAGGGACTGAAATTTTAGTAATGATTTTTTTATAATAAAAGACTAATAGCTTTGTTTATTTTGTAGTATTGTTTTTCTTTAATTATTAAACAAATGAAATTTATGAAACCAATAATAATTCTCTCAATAGTGTTTATGAGCACACCGATTTATGCAGAAAGAATTTCTGAAGCGGAATTTAATGTAAATTATAAGAATTATAAAAATGAACTTGCTAGAGATCAGGCAGCACTAAAGAAGTTAAATTCTGAAAGTTCGTTTGAGGCAACTGTAAAAAGCAATTTATTAACATGTAAGGTTTGGGACTCAAAACTTGCAATGTATAAATTAGCTTTAGAAAATAAACAGATTCAAGATGCTGGGCATCTAGCAAATAATTTGAAAAATGAAATATTACCTTTTCAACTAGCAATTCAGAATTTATCAGGAACGACTTTTGAAAAAAACTGCGAAACTATTGAAAAACTTTCGATAGCAAGTGGCATTATTAAATGAAATTAATTCTATAAAGTGTTGCACTTTGTTGGTAATCAAGATTTCTTACTAGATTGTAAAACTCATAATTTATCTATAGCTCTGTTAAACTACCAACTCACATAGCACGATGAGACACCATGAGTTTAGCCAACCTGATTGATGAATTAAATCCTCAACAAAAACAAGCCGCAACAACAGAAGCACAGCATAGCTTGGTTTTGGCGGGAGCAGGTTGTGGTAAAACCAAAACCATCGTAGCGCGTGCAGCTTATTTAATTGATCAAGGCGTGCCTGCTAATCAAATTCAAATTTTGACTTTTACTCGTCGTGCAGCGAGTGAAATTGTTGCTCGTGTGGAGTTGGCTCTAGGTGAGCAAGCCAAAGGGTTACGTGCATCAACCTTTCATACCTTTTGTATGTACCTCTTGCGCCGTATTCCAAAAGCCTTTGGTCTAGAACAGTTTTCGATTATTGATCGTGATGATCAACTCATGATGTTCCGCCTGATTCGTGGTCGTGATGATAAGAAAAACCCCAATCACTTGCCCAAGCCGAAAGAACTCTGTGATCTGTATTCCTTTGCGCGGAATACGCGCCAAAAACTCAGCATTGCTATGGAAAAGCAAATGCCTGAGTACTTTGCGTTGAAAGATCAAATCGCGGATATCATGAAAGAATACGAAGCCCGTAAACGTGCGCGTAGTTTTTTAGATTATGACGATATCTTGGCGATTGTGGCGAAAGCCTTGGCGGAATCAGATGGACTGGTCGATTATGTCGCTTCAATTTGTCGCCACATGTTGGTTGATGAAATGCAGGATACCAATCCGCTACAATGGGCGTTACTTGAGCCACTAAAGGAACGTGTCAGTTTGTTCTGTGTCGGCGATGATGCACAGTCAATCTATGGCTTCCGAGGTGCAGACTTTGAAAATATTCATCATTTCAAAGAGCGGGTACCCGACGCACAGATTTTTAAACTTGAAAAAAATTATCGTTCAACCCAAGAAATTTTAGACCTGTCGAATTGGTTGTTGGATGAAAGCGAAATTAAATATGACAAACGCTTAGATGCCTATCGTGGTGAAGGGATTAAGCCGAAAATGCATATTTTCCCGAATGAGTTTGATGAAGCCAAATGGATTGCCATCGACATCAAAGAGCGTCATTACCTCGAAGGCAGCAAATGGTCGGATCATATGGTGCTTGTGCGTTCAAGCTTTGCTGCTCGTCATATTGAAGCGGCCTGTATTGCCGCAAATGTGCCGTATCGCTTTATCGGCGGCATGAAATTACTTGAAACAGCCCATGTAAAAGACTTGCTCAGTGTGCTGCGTGTAGTGGCCAATCCTTTAGATGATATCGCGTGGATGCGCTTTTTAACCTTGTGGAATGGTGTGGGTGATGTCGGTGCGAGTAAGTTATCGCAGCAGATTTTACTTGAGCCAGAAATGCAAGCCATTGCAACCAAGTTGGAAAAGTTTGGCAAAGTACCTGACCAAGCGATTCTGATGATGAAGCAAATGTCGGTGTTGAAAGATCAGGTCAAAGAATGTGTAAGCTTGGCTGTTCAAGCGATTTCTGAGCAGCTGGAAGAAAACTATAAAAAAGATTGGAACCGCCGTGTCGGTGATTTTGATCTGGTGAAACAATTGGCATCCAAACATACGCAGTTGAGTGAATTCTTAGAAGAATATGTCCTTGATCCAGTTTCCATTTCTGAAATTGAACGCCAATCTGACAGTGATGTCGTGACTTTAATTACCATTCATTCGGCAAAAGGAACGGAGCAAAAAGTCTGTTATGTGGCGAATGTCACACCAGGGCAATATCCACATGCACGTGCCCAAGGTAATTTCGATGAAGTGGAAGAAGAACGTCGCGTGTTATATGTGGCGCTGACACGTGCGCAAAATGAATTGATTTTGACCAAGCAAAACTTGAACCACTGGGCACGTGAAACTGTCGATGAGCAAGGCCGTAAAGTAGAAAGTTACTTTATGAATGATTTAACTCGAAATTTATGTAGTTTGGAAACACACTATAAAACCCGTCAGCAAACCGTAAAAAGTGCCTTAATCGAAAGAAAATCGATTAATTTAGATTTTGGTATCGATCTCGATTAAAATAGATTTTTGACGTGATTTACATGCAAGTTAAAAAGCAAAATAGACAAATGCTTTTTGATGATGCTGTCTATTTGGAAGATTGAATGAAAATTTTAGTACGTAACTTAGAGCGTTCAGTTACTGAAGCAGAATTGGTTGAACTGTTTAAACCATTTGGCGCAGTAGAGTCTGCTGTTGTTGTTATGGATGCAAGCACAGGTAAATCGAAAGGGTTTGGTTTTGTCGAAATGCCAAATGGTCGTGAAGCTGTAAAAGCGATTAAAGGCCTGAATACTTTGAAAGTCAAAGGTGCGGGTATTCGCGTAAAAGCGGCTGAAGATAAGCCTAAAGCATAAATTTAAAAAGGAGCGTAACGCTCCTTTTTTTATCGGTGATCTATGAAAAAACGCTACTCGGCTTTGTCTATTGTTGCGCCATCTGGTTCGAACATTGCGTGTGGGCTTAAAACGCTTGAAGTCCGCTCATGGCAGCCCGAACATTTGCCTTTAAAAGATTTAGTGATCGTGGAAAATCAACGCTACTTACATGAAAGCGGAGAAGAAGATTTTGGACGTGCGGTGGCGATGGTCGATGTGTATGACGTTCATGCATGGACTGAAAATGAGATAGAGCAAGCGCAGGCGACATATTGGGCAGCAGGATATTGGGCTTGGCGTCTAGAAAATATCAGGATGATTGATTGGGATATGCCTGTTCCCGCAAAGCGTGACATTTATTTAATTGAAATCGATCATCCATAATATTTATTGTGAATTTCCTAAAAATCCGTTTAAGCTTATTCATGTAGAAAAACGCCAAAATTTAGGGAATTGTTCATGTCTCGTGTTGCTCGCTTTCATGCTGATCGTACCAATCAAAAGTTATATTTTAGCCGTCTTGCATGTCAGCAAGCTGAGCAGACCGATCATGTTCAACAAGCTCAGGCTTATCGCGAAGCAGCAGTTTTTCATTTGCATGGTGCAGTACTTGCGTTTTTACAAGAGTTGGTGCGTTACTATCGTTTAAATGATCCTGCGCCCACGTTAAAGTCGATTGAAACGCTGATGGCTGAAAAAGGTCAGGTATCACCTGAAGTGACTGTTATGCAGCAATTGGCAAAGCAGGGCTTTATTGCAGAGCTGAAACGCGCACATCGTATGTGTCAATATGCACCTGAACCGTCTGCACCAGAGCCAGAAGATGAAACGTCTTCAAATTTAATTATTAAAGTCACTCAAACACCGCAAGCATGGTTGCCAGATACCGCTATTTTGCGTGAATGGCATCGTGATCTAACCCAATTGATTGATGGATTTCGTAACGAGATGGTGGAATTCTAATCGGACTATTGCTACTTGAAATAAATTTATTTAACCCGATATAAGATTATCTAAGTAATACAAAGTGCAGATGCCTTTATCACCATGTTGCGCATGGAGGGATATATGTCTATAGAACAGTTGAAAGAACTCTTTGGGAACCAGGAAGCAATTTTAGAGCTGGTTCAATTGGAAGGTGGTGAGTTGGCATTGCGTAATGCAGGCTCAGAAAAAGAGCCTTTGGTGACTATCCAATTCAATGAAGAATTACGCAATATTTTGGGCGATCAAATGAGTGTGATCGCTCAGCAAATGATTCAGGCTGCATTGTTTGGTTTGTTAGAAAAACAAGTGGATGAATGGCATGCCGAAGTGGTTGATGAAAAGCCAAAATATATGAGCTAATCATATAGCTGCTGATTTTGTGGATCATGTTGATGAAAACGCACCTTTTGGTGCGTTTTTTTATACTCAAAATGGCACTTAGACTTTGCCCAATTCAGCAGGTGAGATCAGCATCGATCCTAAAAATACAATGAAGACCCCGATGAGCTGTAAGAAAAATGGATTTTTGGCATCTTGCCAATACAAAATCAGAAAGACGATGGAAATGGGATAAAAGAATAGACAGCCCAGTCCCCATAAAATACTGGTTTTAAATGCAGCGATGAGAAAGCCCAGACCGCCAATTAAAATAATGGCAAAGCCTAAATAGAGAATGAACATGTTTATCTTGTTTGAAGTTTTTAAAATGATGCTTTGTTTGGTGCTCATTTTATCAATATGTTTTTTAAATTCAATTATTTGTGATTTTAATATTACTGAATTATATCAGTTTAAAAAAAGGCGATGCTTTAATGCATCGCCTTTTGGGTATTGCCCCTAAGCGTTTTATTTAGGCATTTAGTGTGTCGGTGTTTGGTGATGCGCAATTTGGATTTGATTTAAAATATGATTGCTCATATTTTTTGCCATTTCCTCTTTGGCATAATAAACCTCACCGACATTGTCACGACGAATGACTTCAGCTTCTTCTTTGCTTTCCGCACAAACCAATACTTGGATAGACGGATTCAGCATTTTGGCAATGTCGACAATTTTATGAATATCTAAAATATCCATAGGTGAAATGACCAAAAGGCGTGCGTGTTGAATATGGGCCTGAATTAAAACACCCGGTTCTGTTGCTACACCGGATACCGCAGCGATGCCTTTTTCCCGCAAGTTTTCCACGATTTCACGGTTTTCTTCAGCAATAACCACTTTAATGTTTTCATTCATTAATTCGCGGGTAATACGACGACCTACTTCACCATGACCAATCAGCACCACCTGATCACGCAGATAATCCTGTGAGACCTCATCCGGCAACATGGCCAATGGGTCACTACTACGTTCCAGTAAACGGGCCAAATTCGAGCGCTCACGGATGAGTCGCTGCATAGGCTCGATGGCTGAAAATATAAATGAATTCAGCGTAATCGAGATTAAAGCGCCTGCCAGTATCAGATTTTGACCTTCCATTGAAAGGAGATTTAGAGATACACCTAAGGTCGCCAAAATAAATGAGAACTCACCAATCTGCGCCAAACTCGCCCCAACGGTTAATGCGGTATTGATGGGGTAACGGAAGAACAACACCAACGCCATTGCAGCGATGGTCTTACCAATCATGATAATACCGACCACAGCTAAGACATGAAGCGGTTGTTCAATCAAGATCCGTGGATCAAACAGCATGCCGACGGAGACGAAAAACAGAATCGAAAAAATTTCACGAAGCGGCAGAGTTTCTTCTTCTGCACGGTGACTAAAGTCCGATTCTTTGACTACCATCCCAGCAAAAAATGCGCCCAGTGCCATGGATACACCAAATACCTTGTAGGCACCAAAGGCAATAGACACGGCTGCTGCAACCACGGTGAGCGTGAATAATTCACGTGAGCCTAAGCGCGCAACCACTTGCATAATCATTGGCACTAAGCGTTTACCAATGATTAGCATAAAGGCAATAAAACCTGCCACTTTGAGTAAGGTAATACCAAGGGTGAGCCAGATATTTTCATCTGCACTACTTTCTGTGAGTGGCTGTCCACCAAGCAATACTGCTGTGGCAGGGAGTAAGACCAAAACCAAGACCATGACCAAATCTTCAACCAAGAGCCAGCCTACAGCAATTTTACCATTCACGGAATTAAGTAAGCCTCGGTCACCGAGAGCCTTGAGGAGAACCACCGTACTTGCACACGACAAACTTAAGCCAAACACTAAGGCTGAGCCCATGCTCCAGCCCCAAAGCATGGAAATTCCCATACCCAGTAAGGTCGCCACTGCAATTTGTAAAATGGCACCGGGCAAAGCAATACGACGGACTTGCATCAAATCATTGAGTGAAAAGTGCATACCCACGCCAAACATCAGGAACATGACACCGAGTTCGGCCAACTGGTTAGCGAGATGGATGTCACCAACTACTCCAGGCGTATTTGGGCTAATAATAATACCGGCAATCAGATAGCCGATGAGGGGAGGAAGTCGCAGGCGCGCAGCTATATAGCCAAAAATTAAGGCAAAACCAAAGCCAACAGCAAGTAATATTATGAGTTCTACATCATGAGGCACTAAAAACTCCTTAAGCCTAAGTTAAGGGTAAAAAAGACAAGCACAAAAAGTGCCAAAAGCATTTTGAAAGTTTAGCAATTCGAATAAAAAAAATGCAAAAAAAAACGACCTAAGCAGGTCGTTTTTTTCAAAAAACTAAAATTATTTGATTTTAGCTTCTTTGAAAATTACGTGTTGACGGATTTTTGGATCAAATTTTTTGATTTCCATTTTTTCCGGCATAGTACGTTTGTTCTTAGTGGTAGTGTAGAAATAACCTGTACCAGCAGAAGAAACTAGGCGAATTTTATCACGCATGTTCGTAGCTCCTTAGATCTTTTGACCTTGAGCACGTAGGTCAGCAACAACCTTTTCGATGCCCAATTTGTCGATAATACGCATACCTTTAGTAGTTAGACGAAGACGTACGAAACGTTTTTCGCTTTCTAACCAAAAACGGTGGTGATGCAGGTTCGGCTCGAACCGGCGTTTAGTTTTGTTGTTGGCGTGTGAGACGTTGTTACCAACGACTGGACGCTTGCCGGTAACTTGGCAAACCTTAGACATGGTGTAACTCCATTGATTTAGCCAACAGCAAATCTGTATGGCCAGTCAAAAAAAACATTGAATTCATTCAAGGGGCGTTTTATATCAAAAATGCGCTTAAAAGACAAGCGATTTTGCATAAAACGAACGATCACCTAGTGTGATCGTTCATGCCTTGATCGTTTATCGAAGAAGTGTCTTCGAAATCAGTTTGTGGATCGGCTTATTGAACGGTGGAAGAATGAATTTCAAACTATAGAGTTTTGGATTCGACATCACCGAGCGTTCATGCGACAAACTGAAGAAACCTTCTGGACCATGATATTTCCCCATACCCGAAGCCCCCACACCGCCAAAAGGCAGGTCATCTTGAGCCACATGGGTTAATACCGTGTTTTGTCCGAAATGTCCTGAATGGGTACGTGTCGCGACATAGTCGGCACGTGCCTGATCAAAGTCGAAATAGTATAAAGCAAGTGGACGAGGACGGCTATTAATAAAAGCAATAACCTCGTCAATTTGATCATATTCCATGATCGGAAGGATCGGACCGAAGATTTCATGCTGCATAATTTGCATGTCTGGAGTGACACCCGTTAAAACAGTCGGTGCAATTTTACGTACAGCGTCCACATTTTCATTTTGTGGGTTAAAACTGATGATTTGTGCGCCTTGATCACGTGCATCTTCTAAATAACCTTGTAGGCGCTTGTACTGCTTGTCATTAATAATCGAGGTGTAGTCCTGATTATGAGCAATACTTGGGTACATAGCTTCAACGCACACTTTATAGTGATCTAAAAATTCAGCAGTTTTACCACGAGGTAAGAACACATAGTCAGGTGCAACACAAGTTTGACCTGCATTCCAAAGTTTACCAACAGCAAGACGCTGTGCGACATCTGCTAGGTCAATAGACGGATGAACCAATACAGGTGACTTTCCGCCTAATTCTAAAATCACCGGAACTAAGTTTTCAGACGCTGCCGCCATGACAGTTTTACCGACATTGGTCGAGCCAGTAAAAATCATTTTGTCGAAGGCAAGGTGACTAAACGCATCTGAAATTGGGCCACCACCATTGACGACTGCGACCAATTCTTGAGGAAATGCTTCTGCGAGAGCTTTTTCGAGCACATCACCGAATACCGCAGAGGCACTCGAAATTTTGATCATGGCATGGTTGCCCGCAGCCAAAGCACAAATCAGTGGGCCTATAGAAAGAAGCAGTGGGTAGTTCCATGGCGTAATAATGCCGACGACACCAAGTGGTTGATATTGCACCCATGCTTTTGCAGGTTGGTGAATAATTCCGACATGGCGTTTGGATGGTTTCATCCAGTCTGTCAAATGCTTGCTATAATATTTAATGTGTTCAAGACATGTGAGTAACTCACCAATCTTGGTTTCACCAATAGAACGGTTACCATAGTCTTGATTAATTGCATCAGCAAATTGATCTTGATACTTAACTAAGATACGCTTAAGCCGAGCCAAACGGTCTATACGTTCCTTCGCTGTAGGCAATGGGTAACGTAAATACGCTTGTTTCTGCTGTTCCAACATATTGTTGAGATGCTGGTGATCAAAAGAATGTGGTGTCATTGAAGTTGTTTTTGTTTGACTATTCATGTCGCACGACCATATCCAAATTAGCGATTAATTAATTTTTAGAGCAAATACTCTAAATAGTCAAGTTACTTTATGTGTTAGTGTTCTAATGCTTTGAAATAAATGGTTGTTTTAGGATGTCTCAAACCAAAACCTTAAAAACGAAAGAACGTATTTTGCAGCTGAGTTTGCAGTTGTTTAATGAGCGTGGCGAGCGTTCAGTGACAACCAATCATATTGCTGCTGAACTGGGAATGAGCCCAGGTAACTTGTATTACCATTTCCGAAATAAAAGTGAAATTATTAAGGAATTAATGGAGCAATATCAGCATGAAACGCTAGAAATGTTAGCGCTTCCTGATGATCGTCAGCTTGATGCCAATGATAAAATTCGCTATTTCCAAGTGTTAAGTAGCCAATTATGGGCTTATCGCTTTTTACATCGTGATGTTTATCACTTGGTCGAAAATAATGAAGATTTCCGCAAAATGTATCCACGTTTTGCCGGTCAAGTTATGCAACAAGGGCAGAAAATTTATCGTGCCTTTGTTGACGCAGGCTTAATGCAGATGACCGATTCTGAAATTGAGGCCTTAACCATTAACTTGTGGATCGTGCTGACCAACTGGACCAACTTCCTTTATATGTCGGGCCATATTACCGACTCCAATACTTTGGAAGAAAAGTGGGTGTGGCAAGCACTGCGACAAATGGTGTTCTTAGAAGGCGCATATCTACGTGGTGAAAGCCGTGAAACCTATGAGCGACTGCTCGAAACTTTAGGGCCGTCGGACTTATTTGCAAGTCTTTCAAACGTAAAGCATCAGGTTACTGAATAAGACTATTTAGTCTGGCTTTAAAAAGCGTTAGAATACTCGGCTATTTTTTCAATTTAACTGATTAGTGATATAAACCAACATGAATATGTCGACCGCTAACACAGCACGCTTACTCATTACCTGTGAAGATAAACCAGGGATTGTGCAAGCTGTATCGAGCTTTTTGTATCATCAGGGAGCAAATATTACCGCACTTGATCAATACGCGACTGAAGCTCAAGGGGGGCGATACTTCATGCGTGTTGAGTTCGAATTGGACAATTTACAAAGCCGTAAAGAAAGTCTAACTCAAACATTTGCGAGCAATGTTGCTGAGCGTTACAACATGCACTGGCGTTTAGCCTTAGTCAGTGATGTGAAGAAAGTCGGTATCTTGGTGTCTAAAGTTGACCATGCTTTGCTTGAACTGTTATGGCGTCATGCACGTGGTGGTTTACCATGTGAAATCACCAAAGTCGTGTCTAATCACGATGCTTTACGTGAATCTGTAGAAAATTTCGGTATTCCGTTTGAAGTTGTTCCTGTGAACAAAGAAAACAAACGTGAAGCTTATGAGCAAATTGATCAATTGATGCAAGGCAATGATTTATTGGTTCTTGCTCGTTATATGCAAATTTTAGACGAAGAATTTGTTCAAAAATGGGAAATGAAAGTGATCAACATTCACCATTCATTCCTCCCAGCCTTTGTTGGTGCGAACCCATATAAACAAGCGCATGAAAAAGGTGTGAAGTTGATTGGTGCGACAGCACACTATGTGACTGCGGATCTTGACCAAGGGCCGATTATTGAGCAAGACGTAGAGCGTGTAAGTCACGACTTTACCGTTGAACAATTGCGTGAGTTAGGTCAGGACGTAGAGCGTAATGTACTCGCACGTGCAGTCAAATGGCATCTTGAAGATCGTATTATTGTCGATGGTAATAAAACTGTTGTATTTCAATAAAACGAGATGAATTTTTGAATAAAAGGGCATACTTTAGGTATGCCTTTTTTATATTATGATTAAAAAAAGTCATTAAAACTGACGAATTAATAGTTGCAAATGAAAACACTTCTCATTTATTATTGCTGTACTTTAATTGTGCTAACCGATGAGCATGATTGTATTTTTAACAAAATAAATGCAATCGCTTCTTCAAGGTAACTGAGTTTAATGAGTCAATCTCCCGCTCCAATGATGCAATCACCTAACCCGATGAAAAAGAAAATCATTACTGCGCTTCTCGCTGTTGTGGTGGGGCATATGGGGGTATTGTGGGCGGTCAGCAATATGAAAGCACCAGAACTTAAACCGATCGAAAAAGATCCGATTAAAGTTCGTTTTGTGAAGATTGTTGAAGAGAAAAAACCTGAACCTCCGAAGCCAAAACCAGAACCGAAGAAAGAGCCACCAAAGCCAAAAGAAGTTAAAATAGTAGATAAGCCGTTACCACCTCCACCGAAGAAAGTGGAAAAAGTGGAACAGGTGAAAAAGAAAGATGCGCCGAAACCAACTGTTGAAGCGGTCAAAAACGTACCACCAACACCTGTTGTTTCAACTGTGGTTTCTGAAACGAAAGTCGTTCGTGTTGAACCAACACCTCCGGCACCTGTTGCACCACCACCTGCGCCTCCAGCACCACCTGCGCCACCGACACCTAAAATAGTCAGCATCGGTAATGGTGTCAGTTGGATTAAGAAACCTAATGTTCAATTTGAAGATGGTGAATTAAAAGCGTCGTGTACAGTTGAAGTTGCGATTGCTGCAAGTGCTGAAGGTAAAGTCGAATCAGCAACCATTAAAAACTCGACTTGTGGCGCTGCTGTAAACCGTAAAGTGACTGATGCAGTGAAGCGTGCACGTTTATCCAAATATATTGATAATGGTGTGGCAACTCCGACGCGAGTTGATCAACCATTCAACTTTAAACTTAATTAAGATTCCGGCTAACCCATTAGGAGTTCGAATATGAACTTTTCAGTTTATTGGCAACATGCAGATGCAGTCAGCAAAACACTGTATTTCGTGTTACTTGCAATGTCGATTGCGACTTGGACGATCTTCGTTCTTCGTATTATGGGCACACGTCAGCTCAAACAAGTGGCGTATAACCACCTTGCAGATGCACTAAGCAAACTGAAAGCGAAATTTGCTCCTTTGGCTTTTGAACAACGTAAGGCTGTGGCTGAACAAGCATTACTACGTCAAATTTCGGTAGAAAAAGCTAATGCTGAAAAAGGCGTATCTGTATTGGGTACGATTGCTTCAATTGCACCGTTCGTAGGTTTGTTCGGTACAGTATGGGGTATTTTTCATGCCCTTGTAGCAGTGGGTAAAAGCGGTCAAGCGGGTTTAGCGCAAGTGGCAACTCCAGTCGGTGAAGCTTTGATCATGACCGGTCTTGGTTTGGCTGTGGCGATTCCTGCGGTATTGGCTTATAACATTTGTGTTCGTTTTAACCGTACACTGTCGAATGAATTGCAAGATCAAGCGCATGGTTTATTGATTGATACTATGTTGCAACAAGAATCTGCAGCGAAGAAAGAAGACGTGAAAACTGCACAGCAAAGTTTAGCTGGAGGTCAAGCTTAATGGCTTTTCAATTGGGTGAAGACAACGATGCTGGCATGAATGAGATGAACCTCATTCCGCTCATCGATATTATGTTGGTATTGATGATCATCTTCTTGGTGACTGCGACTGTTGCCAACCCATCAATTCCATTAACCTTGCCACAAACGACTGCAGAAGTGATTGATCTGCCGCCTGAAAGCGTAACCATCAGTATTAACTCAGCGGGTGATATCGCTTGGAATGGTGATATTGTGACGCTCGAAGATTTAGAAAGTCGTCTAAATACAGCTGGTCAGCAAGAGCGTAAACCTGCATTGGTCTTAAAAGCCGATAAAGAATCACGTTATGACACAGTTGCGCAAGTGATGTCGCGTGCGAGTGGAGCCGGACTCAGCGATATCGCCTTTGCCAGTGATAACTAAGCACTAAGTAAAGATAGCTAAAAAAAAGCGACTGAAATGTCGCTTTATTTTATGTCTCTATTTTGAAAAAATGTCGTACAAATAGATCACTCAGATTTGAGTAGGTCTTGAAATTTGCTACGTAATTTCATGAGTTTAGGTGGTATTGAAAAATTACAGTAGCCTTGGTTTGGGTTACGCGCAAAGAAGTTCTGATGATATTCTTCGGCAGGGTAGAAGGTCGGCATTGGACTGAGTTCAGTCACGATATTGATGCCTTCAGCTTTTAATTCTTCAATACGTTGTTCAGCGATTTGCTTTTGTGATTCGTCTTGATAGAAAATCACTGAGCGATACTGTGTACCGACATCATTGCCTTGACGGTTCAGCGTAGTGGGATCGTGGGTTGCGAAAAATACATCCAGCAATTGGCTAAAACTGATTTGGCTGTCATCAAAATTGATCTGAATGACTTCTGCATGTTGGGTATTTCCCTCACAGATTTGCTCATAGCTTGGATGCTGAGTAATTCCCCCTGCATAACCACTGACAACTGTTTGCACGCCCTGAAGTTGTAGAAAAACTGCTTCTACACACCAAAAGCATCCACCACCAAATACCGCTTGTTGCATAGTGAAATCCTATCTTGTTCCCTGATGTTTAATATGGGGTTATAGCTAAAAACTGCAATGTACGTCTGTATACTAATCACAAGTTTATGTGCATTAAATGTCTCTGGCATGACTGAACAGTGAATAAAAAAGTCTGCCGAAGCAGACTTTTAAAATGATTTAACGCGGTTGAACGGCGCTTTCATATTGAATTAATAAATTGCCATGACGGTCTAGTAATTTCAAAGTTTTTCCAAAAACTTGATAATGCGTTACCTTTTCGAGTGCTGCATGGTACTGTCGGTCTAGCCCATTGTTATTGAGACAAGCCATCTGTGTCGCTGCAATCGGGCCAAACGTTATGGTGTCTTTGCCAGCATTATAGCCGCCCATTATACGATTACAGCCATCTGCACCTGAGACACGTTTTGAAGCCGCATCGAATTGAATGCTTGGAATATTATGCGCATTGGGTGCTGTTTTGATTGGGGTGTTGCCAATCTGAGTGGCAATCCAAGTACGGTTTTGTAATAGGTTTAAATTTTCAGTTATGGTGTTGTCTTGTGCAGGCATGCTTTCACAGCCTGTCACCACTAAAGTTGAAACCAAAGTTGCAGCAACAAATATTTGTTTTAGCATCGGAATTTCCCCGTGGAAGCATTTCAATTATCTAAGCAAATATCGCACAGATAAGCTAGCCATATTTGTATCAATATTTAAGAATTACAATTGATTGGCGCTTGGATTAGACTGTGAATGCGGCAAACCTTGTCGGATTAACTTCGAATATTGTTCACTGCTCAGTTGCTTAATTTGAGAGACGCGGGGGTTAACATGGGCTTTTTGATACCATGTTTTCATATCCCAATTTTGGTCTATGGCATGGAGGTCGTGCAAATAATTCGGCAAATAACCGGATGCAAATAAGCGGTAATCGGTTGGAAGTTGATGTTTGGAAACCGCTTGAATCATGTCAAACACCAGTGTTGTACAATTACTGGTGAGCGTGTTGTACCATTTGGGTTGAGTCTGTAGTTCATCGGCTTTATGCAGATATTCAATAAACAGCGCCTGCATTTCAGATTTTGGCATGTTTACGGGGAAGAAATAGACCTGTTCACCGCGTGTGTTGCTGCGGGTATAGATGATATCTTTTTCATCAGAAGCAATGAGGCTCAGTTCATATTTACGGAAAAAACCACCAATCGCAGAGAATTCTTCATTTTTCTCTTTGCGAATTTCAATCGAAAACGTCAGCGGTGGTTGGTCAGCAAAATCAAAACTGACCAGTGTATGTGCAATTTTCGGCCCCATCCAATACGAGGTAATGATGTTGACGCCATTGATTTGACTTAGGTCATATTGGCGGGTTTCCCAACGCGGGGTATAGCTGCCATCGGCATGCCAGTCGAAATTACGCACATTGTGTAAGGTGACCAGATTGCCTTGCTTTTCATAATGCAGAATTTCTGCCACTTCAGGATTCCATTCACGATCTTGGCGTGCCTCCATGCCAAAATACCAAAATAGACCACAGATAAAGCCCACAATATAAATCAAGACATCTTTACGACGGCTAAAAAAGTGTTGGGTAATATAGATGCCTAAAATGCTCAGGGCAAAAGCGATCCAGATCCCAATGATAATGCGGCTGCCTAACCAGCCTGCCGGTTGCTGTATCCACAGGGCGGCACAGAGCCAAATCGAAGAACAGAGGACAAACACACTAAATAGAGCATGAAGAATACTTCGCCCTATTTTTTTGAAGATTGCTTGTTGGTCACTCTGTTGCATATTTTTCTTTTAGCTTAAGATTTTTCTTTATTTTCGGTAAGTTGCGAACTCAAAAGCAATCCCAGTTTTGTCGTCGATATGTTGTTCTGACGCCACTTTTTGAAAGTCCGCAGGAATTTCAGGATAATGCGCATCACCTTGAACATCGAGTTCAACATGCGTGAGTTCTAAACGGTCTGCGATGCCGATGGTTTGCTTAAAAATTTCACCACCACCAATAATAAACAAACTCGTTGGTTTTTCTGAACTTGCAACATCAGCAACAGCTTGCGTTAACGCCTCGTCGATACTATATGCGACTTTGGTGCCTTCAAATGACCAATTGCTATCTCGTGTAATGACCCAATTGACACGCTTCGGTAGGGTACGTCCCATAGACTCTAAGGTTTTGCGTCCCATGACCACTACACCGCCTTGAGTGATGGCTTTAAAGTGCTGTAAATCGGCAGATATATGCCACGGCAAATCATTCCCTTTACCAATGCAGCGCTGCTGATCCATAGCGACAACGTGCACGATTTCTAAATTTTGAAATGCCATAGTTTGAACTCAAATAGCCGAAATATTTGCCGTCTATTAGAATGCAAAATCCCGCTTGAGGTAAAGCGGGATTTTGCTTTTCACTTGGGATTTCTAAAAATTAAACCGCAACAGGGGCTTTAATCGCAGGATGTGATTCATAACCTACGATTTCAATATCTTCAAATTTAAAATCGAAAAGATCGGTAATTTCAGGATTGAGTTTTAATTGGCACAGACCCATTGGTTCACGTGTCAATTGCAACTGCGCTTGTTCGAAATGGTTGGCATATAAATGTGTATCCCCACCGGTCCAAACGAAGTCGCCTACACCTAGACCACAAACTTGCGCAATCATGTGTGTTAACAGGGCATAGCTGGCAATGTTAAACGGCACACCCAAAAAAACGTCAGCACTGCGTTGATATAATTGGCAAGATAATTTTCCGTTTTGAACAAAAAATTGAAACAAGGTATGGCATGGTGGCAATGCAACATTACCGGCCTCATTTGGGTTCCAACCAGACACGATTAGACGACGTGAGTTAGGATTGGTTTTGATTTCATTGACCAACCATTTAATTTGGTCAAAACCATCTTGTTCATATAGGCCATCGGCTTTTTTGGTTGCACCGAAATTACGCCATTGATGACCGTAAACAGGACCTAATTCTCCGGCAGGACGACCGAAGCGTGCAGTTTGTTCTGCTGTAGACCATTCATCCCAAATCGAGACTTTATTGTCTTGCAAATATTGAACATTGGTATCGCCTTTAAGGAACCACAACAGTTCAATCACGATAGAGCGGAAATGAACTTTCTTGGTGGTGAGTAAAGGGAAACCTTGAGAAAGATCGAAGCGCATTTGATGACCAAATACAGAACGTGTTCCCGTACCCGTACGGTCGCCCTTGTCGCCGCCGTTGTCGAGAATGTGTTGTAAAAGGTCTAAATACTGGCGCATGTCTCTCTCATAATTTGCTAAATTTCTTGTGGCACATATTAGCTTGTTTTGCGTGTGGAAGGAACTGTGATGGGCACTTGAATATGGTCGGGTTTAAAAAATCAAAAACATACGGTGTTTATTGGGTGATGACCAAATTTTGCATGCCACAAGCACTGAATTATTGGAGCGAATACGTCTATTAATAACAATTACACCAAGCGTTAACGAGACAATATGTCTGTTAAATCAAGCATGAGCTTAGGAAACTTAAGCTCTATTGTTTTTATATTGAACGATGTTTCATTCGAAGCGTTGAAAAAAATACAGATAAGTTTGATTAAAAAATAAACGTGATTTTTCTCATTGTGAAGAGATGATTTTGGGCTATTATTTCTGAATAAGGGTTTGATATCAAAAATAAATCGATTTGAATTAAAAATAGACGGTCGTATTTAAATGTGAAGATTTGTTTAAGAAATCTTACATTTTTTACATGAAAAAACATGATTTACGCGGTACTATCACCCTCGTTAAAATTTTTGAATGCCTAAATACAGGCGGGAGTGTGGGTTAAAGAATGGCTTATGATCACAATGTAAACTTGAGTGAAGTGCATGCTCCAGTTCAGGCAAATATCATAATTCGTTCTCAGGCGAGTAAAAATACGGGCAAGTCCAATACCACTCAAAAAGCAGCGACTAAAAATGTGGTATCCCGAAATGGTCAGCGTATCGATATCGATCGTTTGACTGGATTTTTACAAGGCATTACCCGTCAAAGCAGTACTCAGAAATGTGCCCGCAGTGTTCGTCTAGCACTTGAGTCCGCTGGGGCACGTTTTAACGGTCACCCCGTTGCCGCAGCAGACTGGGGCAGCACATTACAAAAAATTGGTTATCAAAAAATTAATTTAGCGTTTGATCGTCCTAAGAAAGGCGATATTTATATTATCGACCGCAATCAAAGTAGTCGTTATGGTCATATCGCAGCATATTCAGGTAAGGACTGGGTGTCTGATTATCGTCAAGCGGGCTATGCGGTCTATCGAACTCCAAATGTGAAATACAGCTATTATCGCTTAGCAGATTAACAGCCCGTGGCTGCAAAAAAGGTTAGTCTTCAAACCTTTTTGAGCGCTGACTGTAGATCGAGACGATAAATAATCCAATTGCAGTAAAGCCCACACATTGCAGCGCTAAAATCCAGCGTTGCTCATTGGGTAGAAAATAAATTAAGCACACTAAACATAAAATGGGCAAACTAGCCAAACCGCATTTTAATGACTGAGACAGTGTTTTTAGTTTGTCTTGTCTGAGCTTATAAAGCAGATCAATCATCAAACCAATCGCTAAACTGAAGCCCGCAAAGCGGGGGTCTAGTTGTTTTTGTTCAGCGCATAGAAAAATAAGCACGCAGGTACTGATACAAATGATGAGCTTGATTTGTCGGTTACAGCGCTCAGAATACCAAAACGTCAGCATTTAAACTTTACCTTGGGGTGAAGTTTTCTCGTTTTTATTCAGCAGTGAAATCGGGGAGAGCAGGCAGATTGCCAAAGCCATAAAGCCAATGCCTTGAGCACCGGGAATCAGAATTTCACCCTTATTCATGTTGATAAAAACCAATGCTAACAGCAGTGCAATCGGTATCCAAGTCAATAAACGATAGAGCAAACCTGTTGGATTTTTTGCTGCAAAATGAATCTTGCAATAACGACAAATCAGGAAAATGACGCCTGTACCCATGAACATTAGAATGGCTTGAAGTGTTAGGGGTTCCATCCAGTAGAGAACACCGGTCAGTACGGCCATCGCAATAAAAACCAGGATTTTTTTAAGTACAGAAATGCTGGGGTTAAACCAAAATTCAAGCATAATTGAAAGAGTGTTATTAGATAATAAAAGTATAAATCATCTTTTGTAGAATGTAAGTTTTAGTTGTATATCGGATTAATGAGAGAAAATGGAAATAATAATGTCAGAACTTGAACAATTACCTCAACAATTTCATCCCTTTTTAGAAAAAATAAAGTCAACAAGAGTAACCTGTATTGAGTTTGATAAAGAGCGAAGCGATGAGTTCAAACCTTGGGATAGTAATTTAGGAGGATCTCCTTATTTACCATTGGGTTTTGAATATCCGAAATCCAAAGAATCAGATCAACCTTTACAATTTTTAGGTCAAATTAATTTTGGTGAAATTCCTCATCTAGAAAATTTTCCAGACCAAGGGATTTTACAATTTTATTTAAATATGAAAGATTTAGGTTTGGGAATAGATGAAAGCCGAGATAATGTTCAAATAAATCATCGTGTTTTGTATTTTCCAATAGTCGTTGAAGAGCAGGGTTGTTTACAACAGGTTGAAAATTTTAAAGCGCTTACTGAATTATCTGAAGATGAAGAACAATTGTGGGTAGCACCTAGTCGTTTGATTGATTTTAGATTTGTACAGCAGTACATGACTTTTTTTGATTACCGTTTTGCTCCATTACTTTTTAATCGTACACAGGTTGAGACTAACAATACTTATGCAGATATTGCTCATGCGTATGAGTATTATGAAAAGCCCTATACAGAATATTTTCAAATCGAAGGTGGACACCGTCTTGGAGGGTATGCCAACTTTTTACATTCAAGAGATAATCGTATTGAACTTGGAATTCAAGATCATATTTTATTAATGCAGCTAGATACAGATGATAGTCTTGAATGGTGTGATGGTGGTATCGCCCAATGGTATATTCATCCTCAGGATTTAAAGAATAAAGATTTTTCTCAAGTTATTTTCCAATGGGCCTGTCATTAAAACAGTAACGCCCAATGAAAATCATTGGGCGTTGAATGATAAATTAGTATCAATTTATTTAAGACCACATGGAAAATTAATGATTTTTTTGTGGACCCCAGTCATAGATTTTTTTCTGGTAGGCATACCACATCATCCATAGGCCAATCAGAATCATCGGAACTGTCAGGAACTGACCTTTACTCATCCATCCAATGAACAGTTGACCATTGTCCGGCTCACGGAAGAATTCAACGGTGAAGCGTGCGATACCATATCCGATGAGGAACAAGGCTGAAACGGCATAACGTGGACGAGGTTTTGAACTAAACCACCACAGCACAATAAACAGAATTAAACCTTCACAGAGGGCTTGATAGAGCTGTGACGGATGGCGCACCAACTGAAGTGGATCGGTCGGGAAGATCATGCCGAAAGCAAAATTAGGATCGGTCACTGCACGACCATACAGTTCGCCACCAATAAAGTTCCCAATACGACCAAACATCAAGCCTGTTGGAACGCAGGGTGCAATAAAGTCGAGGGTCTGGAACCAGGTCATTTTATATTTCTTGCACCACAGTAACATGGCAATCATGACACCAAGGAAACCGCCATGGAAGCTCATGCCGCCGGTCCAAACTTGGAACAGCCATAGTGGGTTGGCAAGGAACTGATCGAAACCATAAAAGAAGACATAGCCAAAGCGTCCACCAATCACGACACCCAATGCACCGTAGAAAATCAGGTCAGAGACCATTTCTGCGTTCCAGCCGTCACGTTGTTTTGCACGGTAGGTTGCCAAGCCCCATGCAAATAAAAAGGCCAATAAATACATCAGACCATACCAGTGAACTTGTAGTGGCCCCAGTGATATCGCCACAGGGTCGATATTTGGATATGTCAGCATTGCTGTTCCTTGTCATTATGTTTTGCACAGATTTTAGCTGAATGTGCTGAAAAATGTTGTACATTCAATGTGTAAAGATATTGAGAGTTGAATATGTGCATTGTGGCTTTTGCTTGGCAGGTCTTGGATGACATGCCACTCTGCCTGATTTCGAATCGTGATGAGTTTTATCATCGACCGACGGCAGGCCTAAAACAATGGGTGGATAGTCCGATTATTGCAGGGCAGGACTTACAGTCTTGTGGAACATGGATGGGGATAACCGCTCTAGGGCGTTGGGCGATTGTGACCAATTTTCGTGATGGTCGTGATCAGACTGCATATCCCACTTCACGTGGTGCTTTGATTCAGCAATTTTTAGAATCTGAGCAAACGCCCATTCGTTTTGCGCAAGCACTTGAACAAATCCAATGTAATTATGCTGGCTTTAATTTATTCGTTGGCGACGCTACTCAAGCCGTTTATATGAGTAATCGCGGTGAAGCACCACAAGTCTTAGCCAAAGGGGTGTATGTCACATCCAATGGTTTAATGACTGAGCATTGGGAAAAGACCCGACATTTACGTAAACGTTTCACGCAAGAATTTTTGCCGATGCTACAAAGCCAGCAACCACAGGCGGACATAGATGCCGCTGCGTGGGATATTTTGGAAGATGAACGTAAAATCATTCCAGCATTGTTACCCAATACTGGGATTCAGACAGAGATGGAACATTTGCTGTCTTCGACCTTTATTCAAAGTCCGGTGTATGGCACCCGCTGTTCAAATCTATTGTGTATGCGGGATTCACAGTGGCATTGGCAGGAAAAACAGCAGCAGGGTGAGCAACAAGGACAGATCACCCAGATAGAAGTGCATTTAAAGCCATAAAAAAAAGCCGACGATTCGTCGGCTTATTTTTTAGAGGTGTCTTATGCGGTTTTTTGCGTTGGCTGAGCTTGTTCTACCGCTTCGCCAGCAATCACACCACCATCTTTACGGGTGATGACTACGGTCGCTGAGCGAGGACGTGAAGTCGCTGCTGCATTGGTTTGTGATGCAGGCCAGTGGCTGGTCGGTTCAGAATAGGATGCTGAATCTTCACCGGGATGTTGCACATTGATAAAAATCGCTTTGTAGTCAGGTGTCATCGTCACACCTGTGATTTCACATTCTTTAGGTCCAGTCAGGAAGCGACGTAAGTTTTCATCATTCAGTTTTGCACCCACAATGGTTTCTTGACCCGATGATGTCGTGGCTTTTGTACCATCACCGACTTGACCCGGAAGCGCAGCAAGCATCATACAGTTGGTGGTATCGGTATAAGCACCGTCATCGGTTTGAATCCATAACACACCACGTGGGTCGAACCACATCCCATCGGGTGAAGACAAGTCATTGTTGTCATTGAGACCAGATAAGTTAATGTTGCTCGCCATTTTTGCTTCAGCACCAAACAGGTAAATATCCCAAGTAAAGCTGAGCGCTGTGGTTGTATCACCATCTTCACGGAAACGGATAATATGACCGTTGACGTTGCCTTTACCACCTTCAGGGTCGGTGTAGTTACGTGGGTTGGCAGCATCTAGTGCATGCGTCGTACCACGGTTCGAGTTATTGGTGAGAGTCACATAGACTTCACCATTGTCTGGATGCACAGCGACCCATTCTGGGCGGTCCATTTTGGTAGCACCGACAGCATCTGCGGCAAGACGTGCGAAGGTCAGAACATCTGCTTGTGAGCTAAAAGGATACACGCTGTTGCTTTGGTTTAAACCATTGACGTTATAGCTCAATTCAATCCATTGACCTTTGCCGTCATTGTTAAATTTGGCAACGTATAACTTACCGTTGTTCATGTATTTGTCACCAGCAGCATAGCCACCGTTGACATCTTTTTTATTCCATTTTTGGTCGGATACAAATTTATAGATGTATTCACCACGCGAGTCATCACCCATGTAAAATGCGAGGTTGTCATCTTCACGTAAGCGACTTGCACGGCAGTCTTCATGTGCAAAGCGACCCAGTGCAGTACGTTTTACGGGGTTTTCACGGCGGTCAAATGGATCAATTTCGACAATCCAACCAAAGGTGTTTGGACCATTACGGTAATCTTCAGCTGCCTGAGCACCTATGATATTTGCTGACCAACGGTCATATAAATCTTGTGACTCATTACTTCCAATCGCTGTTTCCCAACCATAGCGTGAGTTCGCACCCGCTTTTAGACCATAACGGTTGAGTGCAACAATTTCAGCAGGACTACGTTTGGCATCATCGTCTTTCGCACGAGCGAAGTAACCAATGAAGTTTTCTTCTGTCGTCAGGTAAGTACCCCAAGGGGTATAACCATTACCACAGTTGTTGTGTGTACCACGGGTTTGTTGACTATTGGCTGAAAACTTCGTACTAACTAAGCTTGAGCCTGCAACAGGGCCTTTAAAGTCCATTACGGTCGATGCTGTGATACGACGGTTGAAAGGTGAGTTTTGTACCAGTTTGACAGCTTGAGTCTTACTGTCTTTTTCAATTTGAATGATAGAAACACCGTGTGCATTGACTTCACGGATGACTTCATCTTCAGGGCGACGACCTTCTACTTTGGTTGGGCCTTGCGGGTGCAAGAAGGTCGGATTGATGTATTCATGGTTCATCACCAACAAACCTTGGTCAGACTGCTTGGCATCATAACGTCCAGAGGTGGTATTTAAACCAAAGAAGCTCATACCGTCATGGCAGTCACCAGAGCGGAATTGGAAGCTCGGGCCAGAAGGAACATTGTTATCATCCCACGCTGGGTATGCAGGGTTAATCGAGTCACCCATCGCATATAGCACATGCGCTTGATAGCCTTCAGGAACGGTCACGATATCGTCTAAATTCTTTTTCACTGGTGTGAAATTGAATTTGGTCGGTTTTTGATTTGGATCGGTAACTGGTGGTTTGGTATTGCTATTTGAATCTGAGTCATTGTCATCATTACACCCCGTTAATGAAGATGCCAATGCAAGTGCGACTGCACCACTCGCAGTCTTGGTAATCAAGCTACGACGGCTGATGCGTTGTTCTAAAATGTCACGAAAATGAAGGTTATCCGAAGTGTTGTTATCAAGTTCTTGATCTTCGTTATATGGCATGTTTGTCATGAATTTAAATCCTGGCAAAGGTGTGCTGGGTAAAAGTTGATCACATAAAACTATCGATAAAATATGACAGTGCTTTGAAGCTAATGTTGCAAACTGATGAAATAGGTGTTTAGATTTCGCTGCTTGAAAATTGCAAAACATTAAATGGGCGCATAAAAAAAGAGGCTATCTCAGCCTCTTAGGTGTAAAACTCACCAAAATTGTCGAAACATATGTCTATTTAAGTTGCAGATGTACGTCGTTTTTCAATCAGCTTGCCAAAAAATAAACCTAGTTCAAACAGCATCCACATGGGTATGGCCAACATGATCATCGAAAGTGCATCGGGTGGCGTGGCAAACATGGCGACAAAAAAACAGCCAACGATAATAAAACGACGCTTCTCCACCAAGGTTTGAGTAGACACCACCCCGATCAAAATCAAAATTAATGTGATGATCGGAATTTCAAAGGTCAATCCAAACACCAAAAAAAGCTTTAAGCAAAAACTTAAATAACTATTGATGTCCGTCATCGGGGCGACCGTTTCAGGCGAAACACTCATAAAAAAATGTAGGATGGACGGCAGGGCAACCCAATAGGCAAAGGCAATACCGACATAGAAGAGGACGATGCTGCCGAATAATAAGGGCATCGCTAAATACCGCTCTTTTTCATACAGTGCAGGTTTGATGAAGGCCCAAAGTTGATAAATCACGAAGGGCATCGCGAGCATTAGCGCGACAAAAAAATTCAGCTTAAACGGCGCCATAAACGTGGCGGTCACATCCGTTGCGATCATGGATGAGGTCATCGGCAACTGCGCACGCAGAGGCTCTGACATCAATTGATAGCTTTGATTGGCAAAGGGCAATAAACAAAAGAACAGAATCAAAATGAGTCCTGTAATTTTGATCAAATGCCGACGCAAAATCACCAAATGTTTGGTGATCGGCATTTCTTCCAAATCAGGCACAGTGTTCTGTGAATTATTCAATGAAAGATCTGTCATACGGCCACCTGATATTCTGCTAATGCATCGGTCGAACTTAATGTGGGAGCTTGGTCTGTTTTAATCTCGTGCTTTTTTTTCATTTGGGGTGTAGCCACGGCAAAGATCGTGCTCTGACCACGTTCGATGTACTGATAACGTGGGGATAAATTTTTATTGTCAGGTAGGACGGCTTCTTGTTGTTTTAGCGCAGTCTGTTCTATGGGGTGTTGCGTTTGTTGCAATTCATTCATCTGAGCCTGCATACGCGCTTCGAGCTGTTGAATACGTTGCATTTCTTTTTGCATTTCTTCACGAAGTTCGGACATGCGAAGTTCACGGTCAATATCTGTTTGCACGTTACTGATCAGTCGTTTAACTTTCCCGTACCATTTACCTGCAAAGCGGATACCTTCAGGCAGTTTTTCTGGGCCGAGTACGATCAGCGCAATAATGCTGAACACCAGTAATTCGCTAATACCAATATTAAGCATTATGACAACTCCTTAGCTTTGAACTGAGGAATTGGTTTTATTTTGAGCTTCATGCTCTAGCGTGCGAGGCTCATTAAGCTGTGTCTTTGCTGCGTCTTCATCACGCATCGATTTTTTGAAATCTTTGACAGCGCCGCCGACATCTTTGCCCAAGTTTTTTAGTTTTGATGTACCAAAGAGTAAAATCACCACAATTGCAAAAATCAGTACATGCCAAATCGATAGTCCAGCCATCTTGTTATCCTCTTGTTGGTCTGCACAACATTTCAGCAGTTGTAGATGACAGTGAAGTGACCAAGATGTTGCAGTTTAAAGACAGCCGCGAAGCTTATGTTCAGTGTTACTATGCATGGATTGAGCAGTGAGGGTGGTGTAGTGGCGTTTCTTCTTCCGATATTGGGTTTTTTAAGTGGCCTCGGATTGGCATCATTATCAGGAACCGCATCGCTCAAATCGATTTTCTCTAGCTTACTTGCACGCTGTTTTATTCCAGCCGTAATCATCTACAACATGGTGTTCTATCAAGCAGGCAGTTTAGCGCTCATGCTCTTTAGCTTTAGTGTTGCCGTGCTGATGTTTTATTTATTTCGCTGGCTGTTAAAAGATAGTTTACGTGCCTTGTGTGTCAGTTATTTGAACTTGGCTTGGCTGGGTTTTCCTTTTGCCTTAGCACTGTTTGGCCCTGAAATTAGTGCAGCGATGGTGGCTCTGTATGTCGGTGGCTCTATCTTTGGCAATATGTGGGCCGTGACAGCCGTCAGTTCAGCCCAATTACCATGGTCGAGCGTGATGCAAAAAGTGGCGATGTCTCCCCCTGTATTTGCCTTGATGATTGCAGGCGTCTGTCGAATAGTTGGACTGCAGCATTTAGAAGAACATCAGATCTTAGATTGGCTCTATCAAGCTGCAAAAATTGGAATGAGTTTCACGGGGATGTGTGTCTTAGGCATGTGGCTGCGTCAAACCAAGGTACAATGGCGTGATCTGATGAACAGTAGTCGTATTTATGCGATGAAACTCACCGTTGGCGCGGTGATCTGTAGTTTGAGTTATGCCTTTCTTCCGATTCCCCAGATCGAGAAATATATTGGGGTGATGTTTATGCTGTTCTGCTTACCCCCTGCAGCGAATATTGTGGCTTTAGAAACGCATTATCAAGGAACAGGCACTTCGGCGCGTTATATTGCTTCAGGCACGATTATGAGCTGCATCGTCGTTAGTATATATGGGTTAATTTTGCATCTTTTTTCGCTTTAAAATGAAAAGTGAATTATAAATGCCCGTAAAGGGCGACTACTTGAGCTGTTTGCGAATCTGCCAATCACGCACGAGGGCATATATCATCGCGATACCTATCAGGCCTGGAAATCCAATTTGACCTTGCGACAGATTAAGCATGATCGACAGTACGATCAACACTGCAAAAATAGCGTAAGTGGTACGAAAGCCTGAGGTGAGCGGGTAGGTCAGTTGCGCCTGGCAATGAGGGCAGCTTAGTTTTTGAAAACCAAGAAAAGAGCGTGTCGGGATTTCAGTTGAAGTGTAATGGCAAGCGTTGCATATGATCTGTATCGGTTGAAGTTCCATAATTATTCTATTTTTATTCAGGGATTGGAGTTAATCTTTGGCATTAAGATTAACTCCAATGCAAATTATTTCAAACTTGCTTTAAATAATTTCATCGCCTGACCACGATGGCTGATTTTATTTTTTTCTTCTTTTGATAATTCAGCGCTAGAAACATTCAGTTCTGGCAGCCAAAACAGTGGGTCATAGCCAAAGCCATTTTCACCACGTGCTGCTTCCATCACTTCACCGCGCCAAACCCCTTGGAAAATTTGTGGGAGTGGGTCTTCTGCATGTTGGACCAAAGCCAAGACACATACAAACATACCTTCGATTGCTTCACCCTCTTTGCGGAGCGGTTTGAGGTCAGCAAGCAACTTGGCATTGTTAGCGGCATCATTGCCATGTTCACCTGCATAGCGCGCTGAGTAAATCCCTGGTGCGCCACCAAGTATAGGAACGCAAATGCCTGAATCATCTGCAATGGCTGGCTTGCCTGAAATTTTCGACGCATGACGCGCTTTGATAATGGCATTTTCAACAAAGCTTAGACCATCTTCGATGGCATCTTCTATGTTCAATTGACCTTGAGGAATCACTTCAACAGGCAAATTCAGTTCCGCAAACATTTTTTCAAATTCTGCAATTTTGCCTTTGTTATTACTTGCAAGCACCAAAGTGCCTTGAGATAACCAATCAGTTGAAGCCATGTGAATATTCATCATAAAACAAGATTTGAGGCTATTTTAACAAGATGCTGTGGTTGACAGGCAATAAAAAAGCACCCGAAGGTGCTTTTTAAGATTCAAAAACTTATTGCGCTTGAATCCATTTGTCTGCACGGTCACGTGCTTGACGAATTTGGTCTTGGCTTAAGTTGGCTGCCAATGCCGTTTTCTTACCTTCAGACAAGCTAATCACTTTGTTGTCGAGCATGCCATCACGGGTAGAAAGCTCATACCATTGGTATGCACCCATGTAGTTTTTCTTTTGCTCTTCCATCATGGCTAAGTTAAAGCTTGCGCGGTTATCACCACGGCTGGCTGCTTTTTCGAAATATTGACGAGCAAGCGCTTCATCTTTTTTAGTCCCAATGCCATCTGCAAGCATACGACCTACATTAAGCTGTGCTGCAGATAAACCTTGATCAGCAGCAGCCTTATACCATGCAAAAGCTTGACGTTCATCTTTGGCAACGTCTTTACCTTGTTGATATTTAGTGCCTAAGTAAAACTGAGCACCGGGCTGACCTGCTTTAGCAGCTTTACTTAAGCTGTGAATATCCATAATTGAATATTGAGCAGCTTGGCTAGAAACTGAAGATGATGGAGCAACATAATCCGCATGGGCTTGTATGCTAAAAAGTCCAATCAGTAGCGTCGTGCTTAATAATAATTTTTTCATAGAGCGCTCACTCGATAAATTGCGACTTCACCAAATAGATTTGGGAGACGTTTACTGAGTAAACTGTCTTGTTGATCCCCATTCACGGCAAGTCGGTTAATAATCCGGATGTTATTTTCAGCACACAGCGCTTCAAAATCACGGAAAGTACATAAATGAATATTGGGCGTGTTATACCACATATAGGGTAACGCGTCTGAAACGGGCATCATTCCTTTTAATGCAAGGAAAGAACGAGCCTTCCAATGTGCAAAGTTTGGAAAGGTAATAATAGCCTGTTTCCCCACACGCACCATGTCTCTTAAGAGAACGTCTGGTGCATCTACAGCTTGCAAGGCTTGTGCCATAACCACATAGTCAAAAGACTGGTCGGCAAAGCGACTTAAACCTAAGTTCAAGTCCTGTTGGATGATATTTAACCCGCGACTGACTGCAATTGCAATCTTTTCTTGATCAATTTCTAAGCCATATGCACGAATATTGTGCTTTTTGCTCATATGTGCAAGCAGTTCACCGTCACCACACCCTAAATCGAGTACACTTGAATCTGGTTTAATCCAACGTTCAGCCAGTTGATGATCAATACGCATTAGTTGGTCTCCTTCGGTGTTTCTTGCAGGTGTTTTACACCGCCTAGGAATGCACGTAAGCTTTTCACATATAAAGGAATCGGGAACAAGAAAGAGTCATGGCCTTGTTCAGCATCAATATCCACATAGCTCACAGGCTTATGATTGCTAATTAATGCATCTACAATTTCTTGCGAACGAGCAGGGGTAAAACGCCAGTCCGTTGTAAATGAAACAACTAAAAATTGACACTTGGTTTTAGACATCGCGGTTTTTAATGATTGCTCATATTCACGTGATGGATCGAAATAATCTAAAGCCTTGGTCATGATCAAATAGGTATTGGCATCAAAGTTACGGCTAAATTGCTCACCTTGATAACGCAAATAACTTTCGACTTGGAATTCGACGTCAAAGCCATACATAAATTTACCTGACTTTAAGTCACGGCCAAATTTTTGTTTCATGGCTTCTTCAGAGAGGTAAGTGATATGACCCACCATACGGGCCAAGATCAAACCTCGCTTAGGATAACTATCATTTTCTAAATAGCGACCATCATGGAAATCAGGGTCAGACAAAATCGACTGACGCGCCACTTCGTTAAAGGCAATGTTTTGCGCAGACAGTTTTGGTGTACTGGCAATAATCACGCACTTTTGTAAACGATCTGGATAGTCCACAGACCATTGTAGAGCTTGCATGCCCCCTAAAGAGCCGCCAATCACCGCATACCACTGCTGAATTTCTAAACGATCAGACAACATGGCTTGGGTTTTGACCCAGTCACGGACAGTCACTAATGGGAAATCAGGACCATAAGGGCGATTGTCATTTTCAGGATTTGGAGAGGTCGGTCCAGTAGAACCGCTACAGCCGCCGATATTATTTAGTGCTACGACAAAGAATTTTGACGTATCAATGGCTTTGCCTGGTCCAATACATGCGTCCCACCAACCCGGCTTACGGTCATCTTCATGATGATAACCTGCAGCATGGTGATGGCCTGACAGTGCATGACAAATCAAAATTGCATTGGATTTGTCTGCATTCAGTTCGCCATAAGTTTCAACCATGAGCTCAAAACGTGGGAGTATGCGATCGCATTCGAGCTCTAACGGCTCTTCAAAAATAAACTTTTGTGGGGTAACTAAGCCCACTGAGTCAGCTGGAAAAGACACAGGAATAATTCGCCTTAAATCTTTAGTATGAATAATAAAAGGATACCACTTGAGGGTATCCTTCTAAAGTCATTTTATTGCTATTTGATATTTATAGCATTGAATTAGACTGCAGCAGCAATCACTTGTTCAGTACTCAAAACACCTTGTTCAATTAAACGGTTAGTGCTGGCAATAATCGCTTCAATGGATGCAGTCACGATGTTGTCATGTACACCTGCGCCGAATGCAGACTTGCCTGTGCCTTTCACTTGAAGCTCAATCAACGCCAAGGCTTTGGCATGCGCGCCTGAACTGATGCTGCGTTCTTCATAGTTCAAGACATCAATCGGCAACTGCAAGGCATTTAAGATAGCAGAGATTGGGCCGTTGCCTTCACCGCGCAATTGCTGGATCTCACCGTTCACTTCGACATCAAGCTCAATGACTTGTTTGCCATTTTCATCATGTAAGCGGTAGTTTTTCGCCGCATAATGCGTATCTTTGGCAGCCACATAAGTGTCTTTAAACAATGACCAGATCGCTTGCGCAGAAATCTCAGTACCGTCTTCATCTGTTTTTTGCTGTACGATTTGCGAGAACTCAATTTGAATACGACGAGGCAAAACCACGTTGTAATTTGATTCTAACAAGTACGCAATACCGCCTTTACCAGACTGTGAGTTGACACGAATCACGGCATCATAGTCGCGGCCCAAATCTTTCGGGTCGATTGGCAAATAAGGCATATCCCACATTTCTTCGTTCTTTTGGAACTCGAAACCTTTTTTAATGGCATCTTGGTGTGAGCCAGAGAACGCGGTGAAGACCAAATCACCAGCATACGGATGACGAGGGTGTACCGGCAAGCCTGTGCATTCTTCAATGATTGAAATAATTTCGTTAATGTTTGAGAAATCTAAGTTTGGCGCAACACCTTGGGTATACATGTTCAATGCAATCGCTGCAACGTCCACGTTACCTGTACGTTCACCGTTACCAAACACACAACCTTCGACACGGTCAGCACCAGCCATAATCGCCAACTCAGAAGCGGCAATACCACAGCCACGGTCGTTATGACAGTGTACAGAAATAATCACACCGTCACGGCGCTCAATATTACGATGCATCCATTCCACTTGGTCGGCATAGACGTTCGGACCTGAAACTTCAACCGTTGCAGGCAAGTTTAAAATCACTTTGTTCTCTGGAGATGCTTCCCAAATTTCAGTGACCGCATCACAGACATCTTTAGCAACTTCTAATTCTGTTGCAGTAAAACACTCTGGACTGTATTGGAATACAAATTCAGTTTCAGGCTGTTTTGCAGCGTATTCTTTGACTTTCGTTGCGGCATTAATCGCTAATTGTTTTGCACCAGCAACATCAACATTCAACACTTTATTGCGGAATGTTGGCGAGTTTGAGTTGTAGATATGCACGATGGCACGTTTTGCACCTTGTAA
Source organism: Acinetobacter sp. YH16044 (assembly GCF_013417145.1). NCBI lineage: Bacteria > Pseudomonadati > Pseudomonadota > Gammaproteobacteria > Moraxellales > Moraxellaceae > Acinetobacter > Acinetobacter sp. YH16044. The sequence goes on along the minus strand of NZ_VPEK01000002.1, from coordinate 137,525 downwards.
TGATTCAAATGTACGTTGAATCAAATGATCACGTGCTTGAACCAAAACTTCGATGTACACATCATCGGGAATATGGCCGCCTTCGATCAACAAACGGGTGAAATCAAAGTCGATTTGTGATGCAGAAGGGAAGCCGATTTCAATGTGTTTGAAACCAATTTTCACAAGCATTTGGAACATTTTGAACTTTTGTTCAATGTTCATTGGCTCGAAGATCGCTTGGTTACCGTCACGAAGGTCGGTACTCATCCAGATCGGCGCTTTATTGATTTCGTTATTTGGCCATTGACGGTCTGGTAAGTCTACACGTTGGTACATGCGACGGTATTTTTTGCTTGGATCTGCCAACATCATGTGAAAACTCCTTATAGCACCGTGGATAAATGTCGTGGATAAACGGCAAGGTACTACTTATATAGATTGTGTCTATTCTAACAATTTACAAGTTTAATTTCGGAGTCTTTAGTCGAAAGTCGAAATAAATCTGTAAAGATTCACATGACTTAGCTTTACCGTAAGCTCGTAAATGTATAACTAAATATTAGTCCATATATTCCGGAAATAATTTCCTATTTTTGCGTCAAGATGCCATTACTGGAAAATATTTTTCTATAAAATTAGCTTTTTTGAAAAATATAATCTTTATTGATCTCATCGACGGTGGCTGTTCCCATCAATGCCATCGTAATCTCAAATTCTTCTTTCAGTATTTTGAGTACATGGGCAACGCCTAAAGCCCCCGCAGTCGCTAAACCATAAATGCAAGGACGTCCAACTAATACGGCAGATGCACCCAAGGCTATCGCTTTAAACACATCTGAACCACGACGAATACCACCATCATATAAAACTGGAAAATCCGTAGGCACAACTTTTTTAATCAGTTCTAAGGCGGTGAGAGGGTAAATGCAACCGTCCAGTACGCGCCCTCCATGATTCGACACAATAATGCCTTGTACACCGTGTTGCAGGGCAAGTTCAGCATCATGTGGACTGACAATGCCCTTTAAAATAATTGGTAATGAGGTGTTTTGACTGAGCCAAAGGATATCTGCCCATGTCGGTGCGATTTTCATCAGACCTTTAAAAACGGGATGGTCGCCATCGTTGAGCTCAGGCAATGGGATATGTGCAGGGGTATGCGGATGCTGCATGCCTTCAGGCAAATGAAAAAACACTCGACGTTCACGGTCACGAATCCCTGTATGCGGGGAATCAACAGTCACCACAATCGCTTTATAGGCATGTTCTTCTGCCATCTTGACCAGTGATAATGACTTTTCGCGCTCACCTTGCCAATACAATTGGAACCATTTGTACGGATTGTTCTGCTTTAACTTACGCATATCTGTATTGGTAAACGTACTGAGGATCATATTGCTGCCAAGGACTTCGGCAGCGAGGGCTGTTGCAGCTTCAGCATCAGGATGAAATTGTTGTTGATGACCTATCGGGGCTACAAAAATAGGATGTGGGAAACGTTGCCCTAAGATTTCGATTTGGGTATGACCTTGGGTTAGATCTTTCAGCATACGTGGTAGCAGTTGTATCTGTTCAAACTGAGACAAATTGCCACGGACACTGTGTTCATCCATCGAGCCGCCTTGCAAGTACTGCCACACCATGTTGGAAAGGTGTTTTTCAGCCTCGACTTCATAATCTGCAATGGTTTGCAAATGAGCTGGAATCTGAGTGAGTGGCGCTAAAATGTTGTGATCAGTCATTGTCAGTTTGTCCATGTCTATTGACCTTAAGCTTTAAATTTCGGCCCATTTGCGGATAAGGTTGTGATACAGACTAGTCAACTTGACGACTTCACTATGTGCATCACCCAATTGCATACGCAAATTTTGAATGCTTTGATCGAGATTAAATAACATGTGACGCTCAGCATCTTCACGGATCATACTTTGCAACCAAAAAAATGATGCAATACGACAGCCTGCAGTCACAGGAGTAACTTCATGCACACTGGTAGATGGATACAAAATCAAATCTCCGGCAGGCAATTTCACTTCGTGGTAGCCATAGGTGTCTTCTACCACAAGTTCACCACCCTCATATTCTTCGGGTTCACTTAGAAAAATCGTGCAGGACAAATCGGTACGAATTTTTTGATTGCTGTCAGGCATCCAGCGAATGGCATTGTCGACATGGAAACCAAACGTTTCACCATTTTCATAGCGGTTAAAATAGGGCGGCAAAATATTGAGGGGGAGAGCCGCAGATGTAAAAAGCGCGTGTTGTGACAATTCATGCAGAATAATGTCACCTAAATGCTGTGTTAATGGATGGTCTATATCTAGCTGTTGGTTGTTTTTTACATTTTTAGACAGTGAGCCCGTAGTTTTTTGACCATTAATCCATTCTACTTTTTGCATTTCTGTGCGGAAGTAGTTGACCTGTTCTTTACTCAATACATTTGGGATATGGTGAATCACGGCCTAACCCTTTGGAACTGTAATATTAATGTTTTGATCATATACAAAAATAGCCTCGAAGCGAGGCTATTTGAGTCAATACCATAAATTATTTATGGTATTTATTTTTTCTTAGTATTTGAAGTTAACAGATAGAACTGCGCTGCGACCTTCTGCTTCAGTGGCATAGTGAGATGCGTAGGCTTTAGTGAAATAACGTTTGTCAGAAAGGTTATTTACATTCAACTGTAAATCCACATTTTTGTTAACGGTATAACGCGCCATAGCATCGTAGCGTACGTAGCTTGGAACCCATTTTGTATTGGTAGCATTACCAAATACTTTATCCATGTAGGTAGCGCCACCACCAATTGTGAACTGTGGAAGGACTTGGTAAGTTGTCCAAAGTGTTGCTGAGTTTTTCGCAACGTTTTGAACTTGGTTACCATTGCTTGGATTTACAACATAGTCGTCACCGACTTTCGTGAAACCACCGTCAACTAATTCGCTGTCTAAGTAGGTATAACCTGCCATTACAGCCCACTTATCAGTTACATTACCAGTAACACCAAGTTCGATACCATCAACACGTGTTTCACCAATGTTGCTTGTAGTACCCTCTGTTGTTGTTGCACGTGTATTGGTTTTTTCTGTACGGAAAATTGCAGCAGTTAAGTTTAAACGGTCGTTTAATACATCCCATTTCGTTCCTAACTCGTAAGTTTTAACCTCTTCGGGTTTAAGGTTTTCGATTGCTGCAGTAATACCTTCTGAGCCATCACCACCATCAACACCGACTGGATTTGAGGATGTCGCATAGCTTGCATAGATACTGCTATTTTCAGTTGGTTTAAATGTTAAACCTGCTTGCCAGTTAATAAAGTCTTTTTCATTTTTGATTGATACTTTATCGCCAGCTTGAGCTTTAGCAGGATTTGAGGTCACATTGCTGTTGAGCGCACCATAAGTCATCGTTTGCTCTGTTGAGTAATCATCCCAACGTACACCCAAATCTAAGATCCATTGTGGGTGTAATTCAATGCTATCAAGGAAATATACTGAAGTATTTTTAGTTTCGATATTATAAAGATCTGCGCCAGCAGTACTTAAAGAGCCTGTCCAATTACCACGGTCAGGGTTTTGCACTGATGTACACCAACCATTTGCGATCGAATCTGCCGGACAAGATTGATGTGCAGAGCCTGTCGAGTTTTTGCCGTCAATAATATACTGGGTACGATCTGTTTCTTGATCTGAATATTCTGCGCCCAAATTAAAACGATGTTTTAAAAAGCCTGTGTCAAATTTACCAGTTAAAGCCAGTTGATCAGTAAAGCCATCTGTATCCGCAACTCGTGAGTTTGCACGTGCCCATACATTGCCTGTTACTTGGCCTGTTGCTTTATCAAAAAAGTTACCTTTTGAGTCGTCTGGGTTTGTCCATAGATAGTCATTTTTTGATTTGCTATAAACAGCAGTATTAGTCAATGTCAAGTTGTCAGTTAAGTCATGTTCTAACTTAATTGTACCAATATGATTTTCTTGTTTTTGGAAATCACGATCTTTCCAACCGTAGTAAATGCCTTGTTTGACATCAATCGGTTTACCGTTACCGTTTAATGGGCGGTAGTCCATTTCACCAGTTTTAGGTGCGCCAAATGGATTGTTATATGGCACACCAGAATCAGGTGTATCATCCGATTTTAGATAGTAATAGCCAACAGTTGCACGAGTAGGTGTGTCTAAGCCGAAAGTAATACTAGGGGCAATACCAGCACGTTTGTATTCAGCACCATCAGCTTGACCAGCTTTCTCATTCATGTGGCCCATAACGGCAACACGTGCAGCAATCCCATTGCCAAAATCTTTGTTGCCATCAAGCGTCACACGTGCATAAGCATCTGTTCCACCAGCAACTGAACCTTCTAAAAAGTCACCTTTTTTCGCAACTTTCGAAATCATGTTGATACTGCCGCCAGAAGTACCTGCACCACCCATAGCAGAAGCTGAACCTTTGGTAACTTCTACTTGCTCTACAGCAAACATCTCACGGTTTTGAGAAGTTGAGTTACGTACACCGTCAACATACATTGAGCTTTCAGAGTTATAACCACGAATAAATGGACGGTCGCCATTTGGATTGCCACCTTCACCAGCACCGAGGGTAATTCCAGGTACTGTACGTAAAGCATCACTTAAAGTTGTGACTTGCGTGTCTTCAATCAGTTGCTTAGAAATCACTGATACTGATTTTGGTGTATCAAGAAGGGGAGCAACAAATTTAGCATTCGCAGATTTATCAACTTTTAAGCTTGGTGCTTTTTCAGCAGCAACTTCTTGGTTAATCGTTGGAAGTTGAGTAACTTGCTCTTGTGCGATTGCATTAACAGCAATAACAGAAAGTGAAGAAGCAATTGCTGAAGAAACAATTTTCTTACGTGTTTTAATGAAGGCCATTTCGAACCCGTTTTGGAATAGTGAATTTGTATGCGAATAATAATGATTCTTATTTTTTCTTACATCTTTGTGTAATTGTAAATCACGATAAATAATCATATTGTGATAGTCCTATTTAATGTAATGATATAACAAGTATTAATTAAGACTATGTTTTATTTAAATATTGATAAAATGTATTGTTTTTTTATGTTTAATTGAGATTATAAATATAGACATGATTGTGAATTAAATAAGAAGTAATCGTAAATTATTTATGCAAAAAAACCTGCCGAAGCAGGTTTTTTATTATGCGGTTATTTAGAATTTAAAGGTTGTACTTAATTGTACACGGCGGCCTTCCTGAGTATTGCTATAACGGTTGTAATAGCTATCTGCGACTTTCTCGTAATCGTTAAAGTTTTTATCAAATATATTGTACAGAGCAACACCTATATCCCAGTTTGGCGTTACATTAAAGTTTGAACCGACGTGTAATAATGCGTATTCCTTGTAGTCACCTAGGGCGTCATAAACCTGTTGATTCGCTACAGTTAGATTGTCATAGGTTGAGGTGAAACGTGCACGTTCACTTCGATACTCACCACGCGCCCATAAATTCACAAAGTCAGCAGCTTGCCATTTAAGTGAAGCATTGACCATATGTTCTGGTGTGTCATTAAGTACAGGATTACCTAAACTACTATCTTTAATTTCAGTTTCAGTCCAAGTGTAGTTCAGACCAAATTTCCAATTGTCGGCAAATGCCCAGTTTAAACCAGCTTCAATACCATAAACTTCAGCTTCTTCGGCATTCACAGGACGAGTCACATTCCATGAATCTGGTTTGCCACGGTTATAATCCATCACCCACGGCGTTCCCACCGATGCCATGAATGCTTCACAGTCCGCTTTAGACCAATTAATACCCGAAGTTGTTGTGTTATCAGTATTACAGCTAATTTCTTTATTGCCCGTCATAATTTTATCTTCAATTTGGCTAAAGAAAGCTGTTACGTTGAAGTCAAAATTATTATTGGTAGAAAAGTATGTACCAAACTCAAAGTTCTTGCTGGTTTCAGGTTTTAGATTTGGGTTGCCAAAAGTTGGTGTACGACCCTGACCACTGACATTGACCACACCATCAGTTAAACGTTCTAAACGTGGGGCTTTATAACCTTCACTATATCCGCCTTTGAAGGTCCAGTTTTCATTTGCATTCCATACCAAATATGCACGTGGTGTCCAAAAGTCACCAAACGTATCGTGGTCGTCATAACGAAGACCAAGTGTTAATGCAAGATTGTCGTTCAGCGACCAAGTATCTTCGGCGAATAGACCCAATTGCTCAAAAGAAACTTCTTTTTTTACACGCAAACCATCACTGATACTGGCTTCCCACCATTGACCGCCTAGAGTAATACGGTGGTCTTCAAAATGTTGAGTGGTAAATTTAGTATCAAAAATCGTATCTTCACTTTCTAACACACGAGGAGTGATGGCTGTTGACATTCCTTGTGCACGTGCAGGAATTAAACGTCCAACCGTTTCTGTTTGAGTATTGATAATACTTGACTCAAGTTTGCCAATAGCATTATTCCAAGTATGTGCGAGGATCATTTTCTCACGGTTATATTCTTGAGCATCACCATAACCACCGTTTGCGCCAAGCGTCCCTAATTGACCTTTGCTATTGTCATACCATTGTTCAGTTTTTTCATATTCAACTGAAATATCATGGTCGCTGTGCGGTGTCAGGGTTAAGCGAGCACCGATAGTTTCTAGATCTGATTTAGTTGGGCTATTTCCGCCACTAAGTTCAGCACCAGTATCATCGTCATCACTACGTATTAAATCTGATTGATCACGTTCCGCTTTACGTGCACGGATTTGTAAGCCCAATAAATCTTGAATGATTGGCCCTGTTAAAAATGCATCGACAGCGCGTTGGTTACCAAAGTCTGAGTGATTTGGCAGTACTGTCCCTTCTAACGTGACCGAACCAGTCCATTCAGGTGAAACTTTTTTGGTAATGATATTGACTACACCACCAATTGCATCAGAACCATATAAAGTAGAAGCTGGTCCGCGGATGACTTCGATGCGTTGGATAGCCGAAACAGGGGGGATAAAACTATTATTCGACTCACCAAATCCATTAGGGGCAATGTCACCTGTACTATTTTGTCGGCGGCCATCAATTAAAACCAAGGTATATTCGGCGTCCATACCACGAATACGAATATTTAATCCGCCGGTTTTCCCTGCTGTAGGGCTAATATCGACACCTTCTACATCACTTAATGCATCTGCAACGGATGTAATTCGTTTATTTTTTAAGTCTTCAGCCGTAATCACGGTAATTGAAGCAGGAGCATTCTTGATCTTTTGTTCAAAGCCCGCTGCAGAAACAACAATGGTTTCCATCTGTTGAGCTTGAGATTCAGTCGTTTCAGCATGTGCGAAACTCGTAGTAGTTACAATTGCCCCAAATAAAGCAGCGGAAAGAGGGTTGAGATTAAATTTACTCATAAAAGAATACCAAATATGGACAAGATAAATATATGAAAATAAATTAAAAAAATATCATCAAGAATAATAGTGAGAAAGTTTCTCATTTTCAATGGTGAATTAAAAAATAATCAATATTTCTTCGAAAAAAGCTGAAAAATTCTAAAAATAAGAAGGGCATCCATGCCTGAATTTATAGTGTTATAATCCATTTTTGTATATCTTTAATTGTTGTCATATAATGTGGCACTTTTTTTTAAAACTGTTTTAACTAACAAATTATCGAGGAAGCCATGCAAGTAACTTCTGAAGCGGTTTCGGGCGTTGCCCGTCGTTTAAATGTATCTGTACCGACGAGCCGTATTAACGAGCAGTTTGAAGCTCGCTTGAAACGCACTGCCAAAACTGTGAAGATCAACGGCTTCCGTCCAGGTAAAGTACCTGTAAACGTTGTTCGTCGTGAATACGGTGCTGGTATCTATCAAGAAGTTGTAAACGACATCATTCGTGACACAGTATTCGAAGCGATCCAACAAGAAAAAATCAATGCTGTTGGTATGCCAAACATTGAAAAAACTGAAATGAAAGATGATGCTTTAGTTTATGAAGCAACTGTAGAAGTTTATCCAGAAGTTGAAGTTAAGTTCGAAGGTCTAGAAGTTGAACGTAAAACAACTTCAGTTGACGACAAAGACGTTGAGAAGATGATTGAAAATCTTCAAAAACAACGCGCTTCATGGGTTGAAACTAAAGGCATGGCTAAAAAAGACATGCAAGTAACTTTCGACTTTGAAGGTACTGTTGATGGCGAGAAGTTTGAAGGCGGCGCTGCTGAAGACTTTAAATTAGTACTAGGTTCTGGTCGTATGATCCCTGGCTTCGAAGACGGCATCGTTGGTATGAAGAAAGGCGAAGAGAAAGTTATCGATGTAACTTTCCCTGAAGACTACCAAGCTGAAAACCTTGCTGGTAAAGCTGCTCAATTCAAAATCACTGTTAAGCTTGTTGAAAAACAAAAGCTTCCAGAAGTTGATGCTGAATTCTTAAAAATCTTCGGTCTAACTGAAGAAGAAGGCGTTGAAAAGCTGAAAGCTGACGTGCGTAAAAACATGGAACGTGAAGTGAAAAACGGTCTTCGTAACCAAGTGAAAGGTGCAACTTTTGATGCGCTTGTAGCTGCAAACGAAGTAGAACTTCCAGAAGCAATGGTTGCTCAAGAAATTGACCGTCAACGTCAACAAATGATCCAACAATTCACTCAACAGTTTGGTGCTCAAGGCGCTAAAGCGTTTGATTCAAGCATGCTTCCAGATGACCTATTCAAAGAGCAAGCTGAAAAATCAGTTAAACTTGGCGTATTAGTCAGCAAAGTATTGGCTGATGCTAAAATTGAAGTTGATGCTGCACGTGTTGATGCTTACATCGAAGACATGGCTTCTTCTTACGAAGATCCTAAAGAAGTAATTGAATACTTCAACAACGATAAACAGCAACGTGCTCAAATCGAAGCTGTTATTCTAGAAGACCAAGTTGTAGATCACATCTTAGCTTCTGCTAAAGTAACTGATACAACTGTGAGCTATGAAGACTTATTGAAAGAGCAACAAGCTCGTCAACAAGGCTAATTTTTAGCTTTCAAAAAAAGGCGCATTAAGCGCCTTTTTTTATCGAAATTTGCCCCCAAATAAGTTGTCCTGATTTCACAATGCTTATGAAAAAAATATCTGTTATTTAATTGGGAATCTTTTGCAATTTCGACAAATATCCCTCATATTGTGAATTATGGGTTGAGTCAGAAAAATTTAGGAATAAATAACGTATGTATGTTCCAACAATTGAAAACGCACTAGTGCCAATGGTGGTAGAACAGTCATCTCGTGGCGAGCGTTCTTTTGATATTTATTCACGCCTTTTGCGTGAACGTGTGATTTTTTTAACCGGTGAAGTTGAAGACAACATGGCAAATTTGATTGTTGCCCAAATGTTGTTCTTAGAAGCAGAAAACCCAGATAAAGATATTCATTTATATATCAACTCACCAGGCGGTTCGGTTACTGCGGGTATGGCGATTTACGATACCATGCAATTTATTAAACCTGATGTTGTGACTTACTGCATGGGGCAAGCAGCATCGATGGGTGCATTCCTGCTTAACGCCGGTGCTAAAGGCAAACGTTACTGTCTTGAAAATGCCCGTGTCATGATTCACCAACCACTCGGTGGTTTCCGTGGTCAGGCATCTGACATTGAAATTCATGCACGTGAAATTCTATTCATCAAAGAACGTTTAAATCGTTTAATGGCAGAGCATAGTGGTCAAGACTACGAAACTGTTGCTCGAGATACTGACCGTGACAACTTTATGACAGCGCAAGCTGCGAAAGAATACGGTCTTGTGGACGAAGTTTTATCTAAACGCCCATAAGTTTTAAAGAATTAATTATTGGAGTGAATATGTCCGAACATCCTCAAGGACAAAAGCATTGTTCATTTTGCGGTAAAACGCAGTCTGAAGTCGGGAAACTGATTGCAGGTGAGGACGCGTACATCTGTAATGAGTGTGTGGACGTATGTCTTGACCTAGTTCAGACCAGTCAGCAAGTTGAATCAAATGACTGGGCAACTCGTCCTTTACCAAAACCGCATGAAATCCGTGCTGCGCTTGACCAATATGTGATTGGGCAAGATGTTGCGAAAAAGACCCTCTCTGTTGCGGTATACAACCATTATAAACGCCTAAAAGTTGGCACTAGTGGTAAAAAACCAGAAGACGGTGTAGAGATTTCGAAAAGTAACATTATGTTGGTTGGACCAACAGGTTCAGGTAAAACGCTGCTTGCTCAGACACTTGCGCGTCTTTTAGATGTGCCATTTGCGATGGCAGATGCAACGACTTTAACTGAAGCCGGTTATGTTGGTGAAGATGTTGAGAACATTGTTCAAAAACTCCTTCAAAAAGCCGATTACGATGTAGAAAAAGCGCAAAAAGGCATTATCTATATCGATGAAATCGACAAAATTACCCGTAAGTCTGAAAATCCATCAATCACTCGTGATGTATCGGGTGAGGGTGTTCAGCAAGCGTTATTGAAAATGATTGAAGGTACGGTTGCGTCGATTCCGCCTCAAGGTGGTCGTAAGCATCCGCAGCAAGAATTTATTCAAATTGATACTTCAAATATCCTGTTTATCTGTGGTGGTGCATTCTCTGGTTTAGAGAAAATCGTACAGCAGCGTCAGGAAAAAGGAGGTATTGGCTTTACAGCTGAAGTGCGTAAGAAAGATGAAACTAAAAAATTATCTGACTTATTCCGCCAAGTTGAAGCGACAGATTTGGTTAAATTCGGTCTGATTCCTGAATTTATTGGTCGTTTGCCAGTCATTGCTACCTTGGAAGAACTCGACGAAGAAGCATTGATGCAGATTCTGACAGAACCAAAAAATGCATTGACACGTCAGTACCAATATTTATTTGAAATGGAAAATGTTGACCTCGTATTTGAAGACTCAGCATTACGTGCCGTGGCTAAAAAAGCCCTTGACCGTAATACGGGTGCGCGTGGTCTACGTTCGATTTTAGAAAATTCATTGCTTGAAACGATGTACGACCTACCAAGTCGTTCAGATGTGGGTACGGTTGTCGTCAATGAAGCGGTGATTAATGGTGAAGCGGAACCTGAATTTAAATCAGAACGTCAACCAAAGAAAACTGAAGAAGCTGCACCGAGGTCAGATTTAAAAGTTGTGAACTCTAAATCTGCTTAAGCGCTATTCGTCTGAAACGTGTGTAAATCCAAGATTTGCACACGTTTTTTATTTCCAAAAATAAAAGCAGAATGTTAATCTCAGCAGGATGGCGTGGATGCCTGAATGTAAAAAACTGAAAACAAAAGTGTAAAAATAAAAAAAGACGCAGTGAGGGATAATCATGCGTGGAGTTGCAATTCTACTTTTAAGCAGTGTAGCGCTGCTGGGTTGTCATGGAAAATCAGCCGTTGAGCAAACGTCATTGGCTTCAACATTAAAGCCTGTGGATCCTGAAAGTACACCGGGTCATATTGAGCAATATCGATTGGGTATGTTTACCATTGGTGGTTGGGTCAATCAGAAACAAGGCCGACATTTTCAAGAAGTGAAAGCTCAGCATGATCAAGCAGCGATTGTGTATTTATATCGTCCAGACAGTAAATGGAATCGTCAAGAAATTGTGGCCAGCAGCTTATTTCTGAACAGTGAGCGTATTCCAAGTTTATTGAATAATCATTATTACTGGGTGGAGTTACCTGCGGGGAATTACCGCTTATCATCGAGTCGCCCTTTGGGGGTGAATCATTTTCAAAAACCTAAATATTTAGACTTTGATGTTGAAGCAGGTCAAACTTACTTCATTAAATATGATGAAGAGAATTTATCCAGTAAAAGAACGGTTTCAGGGCCATTGCTGCTCATGCCTGAAAAAATTGGTCGAAATGAAATCGCATTTACAGAGTTGAAATCCAACAGTTTTAACTTTGTGGCAGAAGATCAAAACACTGGAAAAGTGCGGAAAAGTGCGCAGAAGTTGAAAGCACCTCATTATGATCCTGCGGAAGATGTGCAGTTGACCAAGCCTTTTAAACTGTGGAATCCATTAACTTGGTAATGTAATTAGCTCGTGTTTTTGAGTGTGTGAAAGCATTAAATAGCGAATGTCATTCGACAGACAGTCTAAATATTGACAATAAAAAAGCACCCGATGGGGTGCTTTTTTTTGATCTTGAATGTGGCGAAATTAGTTCGCAGCAGCATCAACTACTGGGATTTTACCAATTTTTGCTTGCCAGATTTTTGGTGCAGTTGCGTGAACAGAAGTACCATTTACGTCAACAGCTACAGATACCGGCATGTCTTTTACAACAAATTTGTAGATCGCTTCCATACCTAAGTCAGCAAATGCTACAACTTCAGCTTCACGAATCGCTTTCGATACTAAGTAAGCAGCACCACCAACAGCCATGAGGTAAGTTGCTTTGTTGTCTTTGATTGCTTCAACAGCAGCAGGACCACGATCCGCTTTACCAATCATACCGAACATGCCAGTTGCTTCAAGCACTTGACGTGTGAACTTATCCATACGTGTTGCAGTTGTTGGGCCAGCTGGACCAACCACTTCGTCACCGACTGGATCAACAGGGCCAACGTAGTAAATAAATTTACCTTTTAGGTCAACTGGAAGTTCTTCACCTTTGTTTAACATGTCAACCATACGTTTGTGCGCAGCGTCACGACCTGTATAGATTGTACCGTTAAGAAGTAGTGTGTCACCAGGTTGCCAAGAGTTCATTTCTTCTTGAGTGATGTTATTTAAGTCAACACGTTTAGATGTTGATGAATCCCAAGTTACCGCAGGGTAGTCTTCAAGGCTAGGCGCTTGAATATGCGCTACACCTGAACCGTCTAATTGGAAATGCGCATGACGAGTTGCAGCACAGTTCGGAATCATACCTACTGGTTTACCCGCAGCGTGACATGGGTAGTCTTTGATTTTGATATCAAGAACAGTCGTTAAACCGCCAAGACCTTGAGCACCAATACCTAAAGCATTTACTTTTTCGAAGATTTCGATACGAAGTTCTTCGATTTGGTTTTGTGGGCCACGACGAAGGAGTTCGTCCATGTTGATTTCTTCCATCAATGCTTCTTTTGCAAGCATCATGGCTTTTTCAGCAGTACCACCAATACCGATACCGAGCATACCAGGAGGACACCAACCTGCACCCATTGTTGGAACAGTTTTAAGTACCCAATCTACGATAGAGTCAGAAGGGTTAAGCATTGCAAGTTTAGATTTGTTTTCTGAACCACCACCTTTAGCAGCAACAGTAATATCAACTTTATTACCCGGAACGAGTTTGTAGTGAATTACAGCAGGGGTGTTGTCTTTGGTATTTTTACGACCAAAAGCAGGATCAGCTAATACTGATGCACGAAGAATGTTTGAGTTTTCAAGATAACCTTGACGTACACCTTCGTTAATTGCATCGTCTAGGCTCATGGTTAAATCAAATTTAACGTCTAAGCCCACTTCAAGAAATACGTTCACAATACCCGTATCTTGACAGATAGGACGATGGCCTTCTGCACACATACGAGAGTTAATTAAAATTTGTGCAATCGCGTCTTTTGCGGCTTTGTTTTCTTCACGGTCATACGCACGGCTCATCGCTTGGATGAAGTCCTGTGGGTGATAGTAAGAAATGAACTGAAGCGCATCTTTTACCGATGTGATCAAGTCATCTTGCTTGATAATAGTTGTCATACAAATATCTCTTGAGCGGGCTGTTAGCTAGCGGGCTAAATTATAAGACAAAAACACAGTTGTGTGGGTATTTCGCTTAATCTTTGGCCGAAAGTTTAATAGGCTTAAACAGCGCCATGTTTCGCAGTCATAAATGGCCTGAAAATGACGTTTTAACTGTCATATTTCATGAAATATTTGTCACAAAACTAGAGGGAGAGATATGTTTTTATTTTCAAACTATTGAAAATAAATGATATTTTTTGTTTTTGAATATTTCATATTTGTCATATAACTGTCATAAAACTTTTACATAATGACGTCATCAAAGTTAGAGTGTGAAATATATGGTTACTCCAGTGTTGTCAGTTATTGGTTTTTCTCTATTTATCGCAGCAACTTGGTTCTACGGTCAACAAGAAGATCAAGCCTAAAGCTTTATCTTCTTTTTTTTTGCTTTAAATTTTATAAAAATAATATTCTTCTTCAAATCTTCAAATCTTCAAATCTTCAAATCTTCAAATCTTCAAATCTTCAAATCTTCAAATCTTCAAATCTTCAAATCTTCAAATCTTCAAATCTTCAAATCTTCAAATCTTCAAATCTTCAAATCTTCAAATCTTTAGTTTCAATGATCAATTTTGTGTAAAAGTGCTTTAAAATTGAGTCTAAACGCGACAACATTTGATTATTTAACATATTGCCAAACATCAGGATCTTCATAATTTTCATCGATATGGTAGCCTTGTACTATAACTTCTTTTTCATCAATTTCTCTTGATTTTTTATTTCTTATCAGCTCATTTGCAAATGCTTGTTCTAACTCTTTTGAGGTCATTTTGTAAGTATCAATATTATTCTCTGAATCATCCATTGAATTTCTTTCATCATAACGAATCGTATTGAAAGCATAACGAACCATATATTGTTCTTTACCATCTTCAGTTTTTTGAGTTTGTTTTATACTCAGATCCAAAAGGATACCATTGGCATATAATCGGTAGCCTATAGAGTTCCCTCCAACTGTATTTATTATCTTTTTCCATTCTTCATAATTAAAGATATAAGTCGGGTCAATGACATCACCTGATTTCATTAGATATCGAATATTATCATCCTTTGCTATTCGTGCAGAAAAACGATAGAAATAATTTTTCCATTCGGCCTGATTTATACGTTTCATTAAGTCAACATAAGCTTGGTGGGCTTGTTCAGGACGTACAAATTCCTCTTTGTTTAGCCCTGCATTAATATCAAGCCCTTGTATTCCATCCTCATTATTAAACGATGTTCCTAGAACTGAAAATACATGATCTATCACTAAGCTATTCTCACCATTTTCAACTTTAATCTGACCTAAGTTGGGCGGTGTAAAATCTAACTCTCTAAAACCTGCTCCAGATGGATGACTATCGGGATGCCCAAGATTATGTTGAGAAAAATCTTTAAATCCTTGTTGGCCTAAATGTAAACTAAAACGCTGTTGATTCATGACATTATTCTCTGTATTTTTTGCACTAGGTTGACAAGCTGAAAGGAGATAACCCACCATAAAAATAACAATGCAGTAATTAAATTTTTCCATCATTACTATCCTTTCCAACTGTAAAATTAGCTTTGCTATCGCCCCATTTCGCAATAATTTTTAGTTCTTCTTCTAAAAAGTATCTTCCTTTATCACTTTGCATTAAACGATGATATTTTTCTGCTGCTTTTTTAATCCATTCCATACGGCTATCATAATTGGCTACTTTAGTGTTTGATAATGGTTCGCTGTATACTGTTTCTGGTACCTTATCGAGTACACCGGCGTGTCGCCCCTGATATTCTCTTTCCATGTTTTTGATATTATAAGAACTCGGCAGAATACTTTTCAATTTTGGTAGATATTCAAAAGCACTTTTAATTTCTAAAGTGCTTTTAAGTTTTTAATTATGGGTAAACAATTTGACCAAGGAACGTTTATAACTTCTTCTTTAATATGAGTAAATTTGGAAACATCACGTTGAGTTCGGCATTGATTAAAAGAGGATGAAGACATGCTCAAAGCATAATGCCAAGGTGCAATATCCATAAATAGCCATAAGTTACCTTTTGCAAAAGTATGTACAGGATCACGAATTACCCCTAGTGGAATCCATTTATATTCCCATGCAGTTAAACCATGTTTAAAATGGCAGCTAAGATTATTTGAAGCAAATGCACCTAAGCCCATCCAATAGTAACGGCCAACTAAATCTTTGTTTCGATGTTTTTCTTTTTCTAGATAAATATTGGCATAAACTGAAGCAATACGTCACGCCCTAGTTTCATATCCAGGCTCTAATTTATGTAAATTTTTCCTTTTATTTTTTAAATTAGATATGTGTATCAGAGCTTTGATTTCTTTTTTTAAGCGAAGAATGAATACATTATTGGTCATGTACCAAATACTCAAAATTCAGCCATAGAATTTAAAAGAAATTTCCACTAATTCTGAGCCATTTTTAATATAATGGAAGTTATATAAAACAAAAAACCACCCAGTCTTTCGAAAGGGTGGTTAAGAACTCGAAACTAAAATTAAGCTTCTTGTTGTTCGGATTGAATCGCCGTTAATGCAATGGTAAACACGATGTCATCGACCAATGCGCCACGAGACAAGTCATTTACAGGCTTGTTTAAACCTTGCAGCATTGGGCCAACACTGACTACATTTGCAGAACGTTGAACTGCTTTATAGGTTGTATTACCTGTATTTAAATCAGGGAAAATAAACACATTGGCACGACCAGCCACTTTAGAGTCAGGTGCTTTAGAACGTCCCACACTTTCCACCGATGCAGCATCGTATTGAAGCGGGCCATCAATGAGTAAATCTGGACGGCGTTCTTTGGCAATGCGTGTTGCTTCAGCCACTTTCTCGACATCTGCACCTGCACCAGAAGTACCTGTTGAATACGAAATCATCGCAATACGTGGGTCAATACCAAAAGCTTTCGCTGAATCTGCAGATTGAATCGCAATCTCTGCAAGCTGTTCTGCATTTGGATCTGGATTAATGGCACAATCACCATATACATAGACTTCATCTGGTAACAGCATAAAGAACACAGAAGAAACCAGTGAATAATCAGGTGCAGTCTTAATCAATTGGAATGCAGGACGTACAGTATTCGCCGTAGTATGTACTGCGCCTGAGACTAAGCCATCCACCTGATCGAGTGCAAGCATCATGGTACCTAAAACCACAGTATCTTGTAGCTGTTCACGTGCTTGTAGATCATTGAGTTTACCTTTACGCAGCTCAACCATTTTAGGCACATAGTTTTCACGAATCAGATCTGGATCAATAATTTCCAAATCATGTGGAAGTTCGATATTACGTGCTTTTGCAACTTCAATCACGGCTTCAGGTTTTGCCAATAAAATACAGTGTGCAATGCCACGTGATTGACAAATGGCAGCCGCCTGAATGGTGCGTGGTTCATCACCTTCAGGTAGAACAATTCGTTTTTTCGCAGCAATAGATTTTTGTACTAATTCATGACGGAATGCAGAAGGGGACAAACGGGGTTGATACGAACCATTCAATACTTCAGTAATCCACTCAGCATTGATGTGGCTTGAAACAAAGCGGGTCACTTGTTCTGCACGTTCTACGTCATCGACAGGAATTTCATTGCCTAAATTTGAAAGTTGTTGTGCCGTTTCAAAAGTGCTTAAAGGCGTATGTAAAATCGGTAAGCCTTGCTTAATCGCGGTTTGGCAGAAATCCAAAACTTGTGGGTTCGGTTGATGGTGTTCAGTCAAAACCAAACCGGCAAGTGGAATACCATTGCTACTTGCAAGGCTAGAAGCCAACAACACATCAATACGGTCAGAGGCGCTGATAATCAGTTCACCTGCCACAAATTTGTGAAGTTCATGTTCAATATTAGAGGCAACTAAGCTGCTATGTAGTACGCGTCGATGAGCAGCATCGCCTTGGTTGATCCATTCTGATTGAATATGCGTCGCCAAGTCAGACATCCGCGGTACGCTGAGCGTATTACTAAATGGAACGAGGCCAATAACAGGTAGCTGTGTAGAACCAATTTGCGGATTACTTTGTTGTAATTCGAGTACAAATTTATTGGTGTCACTAATTAAACGCAGATTTGGATCAAGTGTGACAGGAATTTGCGCAGACTCTTCTGGCAAGCCACGTGTGCGCATAAACAAAACACCCGCAGTACGTTCAGATGCAGCACCACCAAATTGGCGTAGTGAACTGTCAATTTTCTCAGCCGTTTTCGTGGCATTTTGAATATCTGCTGTGCTGACAATAATTACTTTAGCATCAAGAGCTTTTGCTAAAGTTGCGTTGAGTTCTGAGGCAAAGTTATCTCGGCTGTTTGGAACCAAGCCTTCAACAATAATCAGATCATGCTTTTTTGCAATTTCACGGTGCAAACGAACCGCTTCTTCGAGCAGTTCATCACTTTCATCATGACTGATTTGCTTCACGATGGTGGCATGATGAATAGGTTCTACCGTTTCATTATTAAATAAATGACGATAAAGAGCCGTTGTACGGTCCACGGTATCTGCGACATTTTCCTGTGAAAATGGTTTCAGAAAACCTGCTTTGACCCCTTGGCATTCCAAAGCATAAATTAAACCTAAGCATGCAGATGTTAAACCTACACCTTCCCCAGTTGGCACGAGTAAAATTGTTTTCATACGGTGTCTAAATTAAAGCTAAAAATTAATATTGAAGGCGAAGGGGCTGATGCGATTGCTTATGCAATCGCAGCTTCAGCATCAGACTTTTTTGTAGCAGACGCTGTCACCTCGTCTACAACATGCTCAGTTTCTTTGGCAATACGGCCTTCTTCATCGGTTGGAACAACCCAAATTTGTGGGCCAGTTCCGTGGTCAATACGACCTTCCGTACCGCGTTTTAAGTTGTCATTTAATTCTTTACTAAGGTTGAAACCAAAGTGTGGTAAATATGAAACGGTTTTTTCACGAATGTAGGCAGAGTTTTCACCAATACCACCGGTAAAGAATAAACCGTCAATACGTGGTAGACCACAGCTGAGACCTGCCAAAGATTTTGCTAAACGGTAGCAGAATACTTCAATGGCAAGCGCGGCATCTTCATTGCCTTGTTCTGATGCTTCGATCAATGTACGCATGTCATTTGAAAGATCAGACAAACCGAGTAGGCCCGATTGGCTGTTCAGCATTTTGTCGATTTTGTAGATATCCCAACCTAAGTTGCTCGCAAGGAAACTGTGAATACTTGGGTCAACATCACCACTACGCGTGCCCATAACCACACCTTCAAGTGGTGTTAGACCCATTGAAGTATCTACAGATTGACCATTCCAAATCGCACAAGTCGAGCTACCATTGCCTAAGTGAGCAGTTAACCAGCCACCTTGTTTAAAGCTGCCTGCCAACATTGAGCCACGCTCAGATACGTAGGCATGGCTTGTACCGTGGAAGCCATAACGACGCACGTTATGCTGTGTGTACAAGAATTTTGGTAATGCATAACGGTATGCATGAGACGGCATCGTTTGGTGGAATGCTGTATCAAATACGGCTACTTGCGGAAGTTCAGGGAACAAACGCATGGTTGCTTCGATACCCACCAAGTGAGCCGGGTTATGCAATGGAGCAAGCGGAGTTGCTTCACGAATACGTTCAATTATTTCTGGTGTTAATAGCTCAGCTTTGGTTAATGTACCGCCGTGTACCACGCGGTGACCAATCGCTTGAGGATTATGGTGAGCCAAACGCTCTAAAATAGTTTCGAGGGCTTTTTCATGGTCAGCATGTGGAATAGACAGCTCAAGCGCAGCACCACCCGTAGTGACCCCTTTAATACGTGCATCAGCAGAACCTAGGTTCTCGGCCAGACCAAAAATACGATCTTCACGGCGCTCAGAAACTAACGCATATTTGATAGAAGAAGATCCGCAGTTAATTACTAATACTGATGTAGACACGTTTAAATACCCGAATTCTAATTGAAATACTTATCCATAATGTTGATCTGATTGCAGTTGTATTGATTGATGCAATTTAGATCTGTGATGATGTTTTATCATGGGTTTTTTTATCGTCCTAGATAGACTTTAGGAGATTAGACTTAAGCACTATCGACCCTGAGCACAATAATAATTAAAATTTATCAGTTCATAGTTTTCATTTATTAATAAAATAATCCTCAAAATTTATACGATTTAAGGGATATACATAGAACATAACATGCGGTTGCTGCGCTGTAATCCTAAAATTGTTGCAAAAAAGCAGGTAATTTGAACTTCTCTTATTTTTCTGAAGCATTTAATTGTCAAAATATCTGTTTTTCGATTCTAGATCCTGTGTGTTTGCAGGCTTATATTTCAATATGTGAACCTTGGGTCTAGTTTTTTAAATTGCCATAAAAAAAGCTGTGCCTTTAATCAGAAAAGCACAGCTTTCATTGTCTTATTGGGTGTTATTGGCGAATTTGACCATCACCAAACACAATCCATTTTTGAGAAGTCAGACCTTCTAGACCGACTGGACCACGTGCATGGATTTTATCGGTTGAAATACCGATCTCAGCACCAAGACCATATTCAAACCCATCTGCAAAGCGCGTTGAGGCATTGATCATCACTGAACTCGAATCTACACGCGCTAAGAACTGACGCGCCAAACTGAAGTTTTCGGTAATGATTGAGTCGGTATGGTGTGAGCCATATTTGTTGATGTGCTCAATCGCTTCATCTAAGCCAGTAACGACTTTCACTGCCAAAATCGGGCCTAAGTATTCGGTATACCAATCTTCTTCAGTTGCAGGAACAATCGATTCACCCAAAATGCGCTGCGTTTCAGCACAGCCACGAAGTTCAACTTTTTTCTCCGCATAAAGTTCAGCAATGCGTGGTAAAAACTCTTCAGCGACATTTTCATCGACAAGTAAGGTTTCCATGGCATTACATACGCCATAACGGTGTGTTTTGGCATTGAGCGCAATAGGTAATGCTTTTTGCAAATCAGCCTGAGCTTCCACAAAAACATGGCAGTTACCATCAAGATGTTTGATGACCGGCACACGTGCTTCATTGGTAATACGCTCAATTAAGCCTTTGCCACCACGAGGTACGATCACATCGACATATTCAGGCATGGTAATTAATTGGCCAACCGCAGCACGGTCTGGGGTATTAAGCACTTGAACGGCATGTTCAGGCAAGCCAGCGGCAGTTAAGCCATGTTGAATCGCTGCTGCAATTGCTTGGTTAGATTCCAAAGCTTCAGAACCACCACGTAAAATAATCGCGTTACCTGATTTAAGCGCTAAAGATGCGGCTTCAAGGGTTACATTCGGGCGAGATTCGTAAATCATGCCGACAACACCTAGTGGCACACGCATTTTTCCTAACTGAATACCTGTCGGACGAAAGGCCATATCGGTGATTTCGCCAATCGGGTCAGTCAGTGCGATTACATCTTTTAGACCTTGAAGCATGCCTTTAAAGCGTGTGGGGGTAAGTTCTAAGCGATCAAGGAGAGCACTATCCAAGTTGTTGTTATGCGCTTTGGTCATATCCACTTGGTTAGCTGCCAAAATTGCAGTTTCACTGTTTTGTAAAGCAGTATAAATTGCTGATAAGGCATTATTTTTAGTCTGGGTAGAAGCCCCTGCGAGCACACGTGATGCTGTGCGTGCTTGCTGTCCTACCGTTTGCATGTATTGTTCAATAGACTCTTGCATAGCGGTTTGATCACTTAGAAATTTCAACTCGATATTAACAGCCTGTGACTGAACAATGAAGCACTTAAGTGCATATTCGACTGTACTTGCTGACCAGAATTAACATTTTGAAATTGTTTTTAGAACAAAAGTAGATAAGCGGCGGGGATATCAGTTGCTTGTAAAATGAACCTCTGTATAGAATGAAACAATAGCGACATTGAAGTCGTACAAATAACGATTAAAGAGCAGGACGCTAAGTCGAGCAGAGTCTCTAAATGAATTCCTGACAATAAAAATAAGGCAGGAATGGAGGAAAGGAATATGAATTCCATTATCCAAATGGATCCCACCGTACAGGAAAGTACGCATTACAGTTTTTTTGATCTGTATGACAAGCAAAGCTTTAAACAGCCTGCCAGAACGACATGGATTGATGGCTGGAAGGTCGAATATATGGCCATTGCACAACCTGAAACCATTCATCGCACCCCGATTGTTATTATTGGTGGGGCATTTCAAAACTTTAATTCCTACAAATATTGTGTCGAACAATTATTTGCGGCAGGCCCTATTATTTTAATTGATTTACCCTCCATGGGCTCAAACCAGCAAATTACCAATGTCGATACAGCCGTGTCAGCAGGGACTTTAGAGTTGGGTGATCTGGCGCAGATGTTGGGCGTTTGGTTGGATATCGTCGGGCTAGAAAAAGTATCCGTGATGGGGATGTCACTAGGTTCAGTGGTGGCAGCAGGTCTGGCCGATCAACGTCCTGAATTGATTGATCGCATGATTTTAATGGGCGTGATGCAAAAAACGCGCAAGAGCTGGCGCATGTTGCTTGAAGAATCCTTGCACTTAATGAAAGAACAGCGCATGGATGAATTTGGTCAAGCGGTGATTTTGTATTTGGTCAATCATGCCAAACTGGATGTGACGCGGATGTCACCGACAGCGAAGCGTTTGTTCTTTAGACAAATGGCTGAATTCACCAATACCGAACAAGAGCGTTATGACATTAACTGTAATCGTTTGCTGCGTTTGCAAGACGTGCCGATTCCACAGTGTGATGTATTGGTGTCATGCGGGCAGTACGACAGTTTTACTTTGCCACATGAAAATGCGGGCTTTGCATTGCAATGTCCGAATATGCAATTTGCTATGATTGCCAATGCGGATCATTTACCGCAGTTGCAACGCCGTAAGGAAACCATGAATTTGTTTGCAACTTATCTACGCGGTGAGTCTATTCAGCAGTTGGACGGGATCATTCCAATGAGCCGTGAGCAAATGCAAAATATTGAACGCCGTGGCGAAGCGCGTGTAAGTGTACAACAGCCATTCACGCATTTATCTCATCGCCATTCAGACCTTGTGGTTGATACTCAAATTATGGATTTAAATTATTTCGGTGTGTTGTTGAATGTGCAGGCTGAAATGTTGGACTCCATGCACGCATATCCACGAGATTTGGCTTTACATCTAGAAGACGAAGAAGGTGAGTTTAAAATTGAATGTCTCATCTTTGACGTTGTGGATACACAGGTTCGCGCTTTGTTTAAGCATGGTAGTTTTGAGTTGGCAGAGCGCTTATTACGCTTTGTACAACGCCAAAAAGAAGATGTATTGTTATTAGAAGCCGTCAGTTAAAACATGAACAACTAAAAAAAACAGCGCTTTAGCGCTGTTTTTTTGTTTTGGCATGGACCATCCAAACCAAATCGCCACAGTGCTGCTCTGCATCGTGGAAAGGAATCACTTGTTCATGTTGCTGTTGTGGAAAGTA
Source organism: Acinetobacter sp. YH16044 (assembly GCF_013417145.1). Lineage (NCBI taxonomy): Bacteria > Pseudomonadati > Pseudomonadota > Gammaproteobacteria > Moraxellales > Moraxellaceae > Acinetobacter > Acinetobacter sp. YH16044. The sequence continues at coordinate 114,372 of NZ_VPEK01000002.1, read as the reverse complement.
TAAGGCCGGCTGAACGACTTTTACTTCTTCAAATCCTGTATGGGTGAAAAACTGCTGTAATTCAGCAGGGGATTGAAAATGAAAAGTAAAAGCGCTGCGAGACATGACTTTGAGTAATTTACTACTGGCCCAAATAAAACGTGCTAAACGGTTTTTAACGGGTTCTGGATAGATGTCGGTCAGATAATGTAATTCCTGAAACGAGGCGCCATATTCGGTGATCCCTTGCAATAACTTATTCAGTAGCGTTTGATCAAAATAATTAATTAGCCCTTCACTAATCACCACCAAAGGACGTTCAGGGTTGAAACTCTGAAAAATACGTTCAAAATCTTGTGTGAAAATGTCGCCAGTTAAGACCTCGGGGGCATGCGGGTCAATCTGTTTGAGTGCCTGTGTTTTGATTTTTGCCATATCTGGCAAGTCGAGTTCACGATAGTCAATTTCAGGATGTTTGGTGCGAAAATTCCAACCGCGCGGGGAGAGGCCACAGGCAATTTCAAGGACTTGTAGCTGAGGGTGTTGGGCAATGAGTTGATCTAAATGTTGATCGATCATGGCATGGCGCTGTTTGAGCGTCGAGCGCATGCTACCGCCCACATTCTTTTCTGCCCAGCTTTCTAAAGGATGGACTAAACGTGCTAAAAATTTGCCTTTACGTGTGGCAAAAACGGGATGCGAAATCCCCATGCTGTACCAAATATAGCCGGTGTAATGTGCAGTAAAGGAAATGTGTCGATGTTCCGATAAACTTTGTGTCATGTCGTCCTGACCTAATGTTGTTTTTATTGGCAATTTTTGTATAGCGCCGAAGCACTTATTTTGTCTTCATCATAAATCAAAAAGGAGCACCTTGTCGTGCTCCATTTTCTAGAATTTTGAAAGTCTTGGATTAGCAATATTGATTTTTAAAATCCACAATACGGTTACGCACGTTTTGCCAGTCCGCCCCGAGTTCAATGCTTTGTCCAATCTCAATCTGTGGGATTTTACCGCGCATACGTTCTAGGCGTTCTTGATTTGGGAGAGCCAAGTTTTGAATGCCATCCAGCGCAATGCATGCAGATTCACGGTTATTACACACGAGGCCCATATCACAACCTGCATTTAATGCTGCTTGGATACGAGCATCTGCGCCGCCAGCGACACAAGCGGCTTGCATGCTTAAATCATCGGAGAATAAAATGCCATCAAATTGGAGCTCTTGACGTAAGACTTTCTGAATCCAATACGGTGAAAATCCAGCAGGATTAGGATCGATATTTTCATAAATCACATGCGCAGGCATTAAGGCATCAAGCTGTGGTTGCAGTTGAATAAAGCTTTGCATGTCTTTTTGATAGATTTCTTCATAACTACGATGGTCAATGGCAGCAGCGACATGTGAATCTGCTTTCACCGAGCCATGGCCTGGGAAATGCTTACCTGTAGATGCCATCCCCGCACGTTTCATACCTTTTAAGAAGGCACTTGCAAGTGGAATGATGTCTTGCATATTTTTGGCAAAACCACGGTCACCAATCACATCACTGACATTATTTAGGTCCAGCACTGGTGCAAAACTGAAATCGATCCCGACCGCAAGGACTTCAGCCGCCATCAACCAGCCACATTGTTCAGCCAGTTCAACTGCTTTTTCAGGTTCAGTTAAGTAAAGTTCTCCAAACTTACCCATAGCTGGTAGGAGTGTGAAGCCTTGCTTTAAGCGTTGTACACGACCACCTTCCTGATCGACGGCAATTAAAATATCAGGACGAATTTGACGCATATGGTCGGTCAGGGCACGAACTTGTTCAGGAGATTCAATGTTGCGACCAAATAAAATCATGCCGCCAACTTGTGGTGCCTGTAATAGTTCAATATCTTCTTGGGTGAGTTCTGTGCCAGCAATGTCGAGCATTAATGCGCCAATCATATTCGGTGTCCGTGTTGGAATTTTTAAGGAAAAACAATACCTGAATTCTGCAATGATTTGCTACACTTTGTCAGCAGAGAATATGATAAAACTACACGACATAAACATATTAAGTTGTTTAAGATTTTGAATCTATTCAATTCAGGTCGAAAACCAACACGGTAATATTGGTCTTAATACCAAGGAAGTACAAATTATTTATGAAACTTCAAACATTAGCTTGTGCCGTTGCGATTGCGACAGGTGGATTCTTTTTCACTCATGTGGTGAATGACGCAATTGCTGCCAATAATACAGAAGCAGTGAGTGCGGGTACTATTCAACCCACTCAAGAACAAGCCTTGGTCTCACGTCAGCTTGCAACATTGGTAGACCGTCAACACTATTTAAATCAGCGTTTAGATGCCAATACCTCTAACCGTATTTTAGATTTTTATATTGATAGTTTAGACGCTGAACATACGTTGTTCTTGGCACCGGACATTGAAAATTATAAAAAACGTTATGGCCCAACTTTTGGCGCAAATCTCAAAGCGGGCAATTTAACAGGGCCGTATGCCATTCATGCGCAATATCGTGAGCGCTTAAAACAGTTCTACACCTATATGTTGGAAGAGCTGAAAAAGCCACAAAATTTAAATCAACCGAATAGCTACATCGAAACCGATCGTGAAAAAGCGCCATTCTTTAAGTCGACAGAAGAACAGCGTGCGCATTGGAATAAAATGTTGGTCTCTCAGCTGATCAATTTAACCATCAGCAAAGAAGAAGAGAAAGCCAAACAGAAAGCGTTGAAAGATGATCCTGCCCTAGCAAATGGTCAAGATTTAACTGGTCCTGAAGATTTAACTCCTGAACAGACCTTAACTAAGCGTTATACACGTCAGTTAGAGCGGATTAGTCGTTTAAAAAGCGATGATGTGCTTGATAAAACTCTGAATGCCATGATGCTGACGTATGATCCGCACAGTAACTATTTTCCGCCTGTAGATGCGATGGAATTGAACCGTCAAACCACGTTGCAATTGGAAGGGATTGGGGTGTCGATTCGTCCTGAACGTGGCAACGAAGACTACACCAAAATTGAAACGATTGTAGAAGGTGGTCCAGCCAGCAAATCAGGACAAGTCAAGTCAGGTGATCGCATCGTTGGTGTTGCCCAAGATGGCGACAAAATGGTGGATGTGATCGGTTGGCCGAGCAATGAAATTGTCGGACTGATTCGTGGTAAACGTGGCACCAAAGTGACTTTACGTTTATTGGGTGCTGGTGCGTCCATGAATCAAGCGCGAAATGTCACGATTGTACGTGATGTAATTCAAGAAGAAGATGCAGGCGTGCGTTCACGTACCGTTGAAATTGAACGTGATGGCAAAAAACATAAGTTTGGTGTGATTGAAATTCCATCGTTTTATTTAAATTATCGTGCACGTCGTGCGGGTACAGACTACCGTTCTGTGTCGGAAGATACCAATAAAGCCTTAAAAACATTAGATGCGCAAAATGTTGAAGGCATCATCATTGACTTGCGTAACAACCCAGGCGGCTCACTTGAAGAAGTGGCACGTATGCTTGGACAAGTGATTAAATCAGGTCCAGTGGTGCAAATCCGTGATGGTAATGGCAATGTCAGCGTGTTTGAAGATGATGATGGTGGCGCGCAAACTTATGCAGGCCCATTGGCGGTATTGATTAATTTGGCTTCGGCTTCTGCGAGTGAAATTTATTCTGCTGCGATTCAAGACTATGAGCGTGGTGTGGTGATTGGTAGTACCACAACGGGTAAAGGAACAGCGCAGGTACAACTTGACTCTTTAGCCTATGGTCAAGCAACCTTAACGCAACGTAAATTCTACCGCGTGACTGGCGGTAGTACCCAGAATAAAGGGGTCGTACCGGATATTAAGCTGGTCGATATTTACAATGAAGAGTTTGGTGAGCGTAAATCGAAAAATGCTTTACAGTGGGATACTATTCCAACCGCACCGTTTAAACGTGAAGGCTCGATCCAAGCCTATGTTCCCGATTTGATTAAGTCATCTCAGCAACGTGTCAGCATTGATCCGCAATTTAAATATTTAGAGCAACGTACTGCGATTGCGAAAAAGACAGAAGAGCAAAAGCGTGTGGTGCTTGACTTAGCGAAGCGTAAAGCTGAGCTGTTGGCATTAGAGCAAAAGTCTTTGGATGCTGAAAATCAGCGTCGTAAAGTGGTGGGTCAAAAACCTTATGCCAACTGGGAAAGCTACCAAGCGTCTATGGATGCATTGGTGGAGGCACGTGCAAAAATGAAGGCAAACCAACGTCCAGCACTGCCTGAAGAAGAAGTCTTTGTGACGGAAGCAGCAAACGTGCTAATGGACTATGCCAAATTACAAGGCAAAACGCATACAACAACAGCCAAAAAGTAAGTAATTCATCCATAAATAACATTGAGATGATTGCTTGAGTTTTTGACAGAAAAGATGAATTTATCCATTGAGAAATAGCGAGCTACGGCTCGCTATTTTTTTTGTGAGTAGGGCGGTGTTCGATTTAAATCTAGAAAGCAATCTATAAATGATTCTAACTTATTCATTTTATTATGGTTAGAAACTGTTCTAAAATAAAAACCACCTGATGCGTTTTTTATCAAAAGTTTAAGTTTTAGTGAACTTCATCAAGCTTTCTTTTTTTAAATTAATCAGTTGCTTAAAATCTTGAAAGAAAGACTTGACCATTATCGTAGACTAATAGATTCTAAGGGAAAATAAGTAAGTAATTGAAAACGTAACAAGTTAAAGGGAAGAGATAGATTGGGTAATTCGGTTAAAGAAAGTGCCACGATAACCTAAGCGGAACGCTTGATATGACTCATATTCATTATGATTACAGTCTGGTCGCTGGTTCAATCGTAGTTGCATTATTAAGTTGTTACTTTGCTGTTTCACTCGAACAAATGTTGTTTCGTGGAACACGACCAAGATATGAAAATGTCATTTTATTCTTCAGCGGTGCAATTTTAGGTGCTGCGATCTGGTGCATGCATTTTGTAAGCATGATAGCCAGCCATTTGCCTTCAAGCCATAGTTTCGATACCAGTCTGACCCTGATATCCTATTTTATTGCTTTCGTTGCTTCCACTTTTGCTGTGTGGTTAACCACACGACAGACATTACCTTTTCCGCGTTTAATTTTAGGTTCAGTGTTAATGGGCCTTGGCATTTCCGGCATGCATTATACCGGTATGCTGAGTTTAGCCGTTCAGGGCTATGAACAACGGTATGAACCTTTAATTGTTATCTGTTCAATTTTAGTTGCGATCTGTGGTTCGGGTTTGGCCTTTTGGATGACGTTTAAAAATAAATATTCGTCTAAACGTAACATCATGAATGCCTTTGTTGCGGTCATGCTGACATTTAGCATTGTCGCTATGCATTATATTGGTATGGCAGCTGTTGATTTTGTACCGCTAAACTCGATGGATGTATTGGTTGCGGCTCAAATTAACCATAATTTATTGCTATTTATTGTCTTATTTGTCACCAGTTTATTGTTGATGGCGGCCTTTAGCGTTGCAGTACTTGAGCAACGTTTAGAACATCGCAGTTTGCAGTTGATGCGCGCAAATCGAGAACTGGCCAATCAAGCGGTACAGGACAATTTGACCCGTTTACCTAATCGACTATTTTTGGCTGAATATGCACATTTTCTATTTACAGAGCATCGTTTAAGACAAGATAAAATTGCTTTTATTTATATTGATATTGACCGTTTTAAAGCGGTCAATGATGTGTTTGGACACCATGTCGGTGATCAACTGCTGATTCAAATTGCTACGCGTATTCACCGTTTAATCGATGATCAAGCCAAATTGCTACGAATCGGTGGCGATGAGTTTCTGATTGTGCTTGAGTCGGCAAGCAATGACTCCGCCACAGCAATGTCTGAAAAAATATTGGAATTGATGCAAGAAAGCTTCTTGATTGCAGGTAAGGAAATCAATATTTCAGGCAGTATTGGTATTGCGATGTACCCAGAACATGGTGCGAACTTACAAGATCTGCTGATCAATGCAGACACTGCAATGCTGAGTTCGAAGTATCAGGGGCGTAATACCTATTCATTTTTTAATTATACTGCCGACCAATTTGAAGAAAAAAGTCAGACGAAACTGATCAATGATTTATATAAAGCGGTAGAAGAACAGCAGTTTAGCTTGTTTTATCAGCCAAAATTTAATGCCGTTGATCGTGAAATTTGTGGGGTTGAGGCCTTAATTCGTTGGAATCATCCAACCTTAGGTATGCTGACGCCAAATAAGTTTATCAATGGTGCGGAAAAAACTGGACTGATTATTGCCATGGGCTATTGGGCGCTTGAAGAAGCCTGTAAGCAAATTCAGCACTGGGAAAAGCTGAATATGCCGCTGTATCCGATTGCGGTCAATTTATCGGCCATCCAGTTTGAGCATAAACATTTATTTAGTACTTTAGAGTCGCTTTTTGCACGTTATGAAATTAACCCGTCAAATTTAATTATTGAAATTACCGAGTCAACAGCGATGCATCATATCGATGCCAGTATCGTGACTTTTGAACATTTGAGACAGATGGGGATTAAAGTTGCGATTGATGACTTTGGAACAGGACATTCAAGTTTCTTGTATTTAAAAGAACTACCTGTAGATGAGCTGAAAATTGACCGTGAATTTATCCGCAATTTGAGCGTTGGCTCTAAAGAAGAAATTATTTTAGAAAGTATTATTCACTTGGCAATTCGACTGGGGCTAACAGTCACTGCAGAAGGTGTAGAGACAGAACAACAAGCAGAAATTTTAAAACGTTTAGGTTGCCAACAGTTACAAGGATATTTGTTAGGAATGCCGATGCCAGTGGTACAGCTTGAAGAAAGCATGAAAGCGAAAGTTGAATAAAGTCCTCGTAGTCTGATCGCATTGCCAATGAGTATAGAAGAAAAGACAGTGGAATACGTTATATCGTCGATAAAAACAGGTCGTCATCCAATGTAAAACATCAAGACACGCCACGCTAAGATTTTGACTCAACCCGATGTGGTTGATTATTTTTAATGGTCAATCTGATACAATATCGCCAATTTTCCATATTGATCAGATCTGATCTTTTGCACTGCGAGTTTTGCAGTAGGTGTCTTTCATGAGTTTTAAAGAAGAATTAGCGACACAGGTCGCTCAGCGACGTACTTTCGCTATTATTTCCCACCCCGATGCCGGTAAAACCACAATGACAGAAAAACTGTTGTTATGGGGACAGGCGATTCAGGTTGCAGGTATGGTAAAAAGCCGTAAATCTGATCGTGCGGCAACGTCTGACTGGATGGAAATGGAAAAAGAACGTGGGATTTCGATCACCACCTCTGTTATGCAGTTCCCGTTTAAAGACAAGATGATTAACTTGCTCGACACCCCAGGGCATGAAGACTTTTCTGAAGATACTTACCGTACATTAACCGCTGTTGACTCTGCGCTTATGGTGATTGATGGTGCAAAAGGTGTCGAAGATCGTACGATCAAATTGATGGAAGTGTGTCGTATGCGCGACACGCCGATTATTTCATTCGTCAACAAAATGGATCGTGAAATTCGTGAGCCATTAGAACTACTTGATGAAATCGAAAACGTATTAAAAATTAAATGTGTTCCGATTACTTGGCCACTGGGTACAGGTCGTGACTTTGCGGGTGTATTTAACCTACTTGAAGAAAAATTCTACGTTTATAAGGCAGGTTTCGGTTCAACCATTACGGATATTGAAGTCCGTGATGGTTATGACTATGCAGATTTGCGTGAAAAAGTTGGCGATCTCGCTTGGGCTGCATTTGAAGAGTCGTTGGAACTGGTTCAAATGGCCAATGAACCTTTAGACCGTGATGAATTTTTGGCAGGCCGTCAAACGCCAGTCCTGTTTGGTACGGCACTCGGTAACTTTGGTGTAGACCATGTGTTGGATGCATTTAGTCAATATGCACCTGAACCTAAAGCACATCCGACTCAAGACCGTAAAGTTGAAGCGACTGAAGAGGGCTTCACAGGGTTCGTCTTTAAAATTCAAGCCAATATGGACCCAAAACACCGTGACCGTATTGCATTCATGCGTATCTGTTCAGGTAAGTATGAAAAAGGCTTAAAAATGAAACATGTGCGTCTAGGTAAAGATGTACGTATTAGTGATGCTTTGACGTTCCTTGCTGGTGACCGTCAGCACCTTGAAGAAGCATGGCCGGGTGACATTATCGGTTTGCATAACCATGGTACGATTCAGATCGGTGATACCTTCACTTCTGGTGAAGATTTACACTTTACCGGTATTCCTCACTTCGCACCTGAAATGTTCCGTCGCGTGCGTTTAAAAGATCCATTGAAGTCAAAACAGCTACAAAAAGGCTTAAAAGAACTTTCAGAAGAAGGTGCAACTCAGGTCTTTATGCCACAAAACAGTAACGACTTAATCGTGGGTGCTGTGGGCGTACTTCAGTTTGAAGTCGTGGCTTATCGTCTGAAAGAAGAATACAAAGTTGATTGTATTTACGAGCCTGTAAGTATCAATACCGTACGTTGGGTATCGTGTGATGACGAGAAAAAATTCAACGAATTTAAGAAAAAAGCACATGACCAATTGTCTGTCGATGGCGGTGGTCATTTAACTTATCTTGCACCAAGTCGTGTGAATTTACAGTTAATGCAAGAACGTTATCCGGATATCGTGTTCCGTAATACACGTGAACACTAAGTTGTTCTTTTACAGAAATAAAACAGCTTCTTCGTGAAGCTGTTTTATTTTGTGGTAGAGTTTTTAAATCCATACATTACGCAATCATTTGGTCGTTTAGGACATCATGAAAATATTCAAGGATGCTACAGTTTTTGCACTTTTGGGGAGTGTTTTGCTGCTCAGTGCATGTGATTCAGGAAAAGAAAACAAAGCGACAAAGCCGGCCGATGATGGCGCTTCTGAAGCGGCCGTGATCAATCCAGATGTTTTGCCTTATTTAAATATCCAAGAGCAAGCCGCTAAAATTGCCAAACCGTTTTGTGAAAATAAAAGTTGTATTGATTTAGAGATACAAACCATTCAGACCGTAGATACGTGGTTGAATAGCTGGATTGAAAAGAATCAGGCGAGCGTCGTACAAGATCAGATTGCACTAAAGCAGAATATGAATCTCCAACAAGCTGTCGATGCGTATGTGAAAAAATCAGATGCTTGGCAGGCCGAGTTTAAAACCAATAAAGCCTATGAATTGGCGATGTACACACGAGTTCCATATCAACGGAATCAATATGTGCTGCTGCAAATCGGTGTCGATACCAAACAGGAAAATATCACGGTCAAAGAGCGCTATTATTTTTTTGTGGCAGACCGTCGTGCGAAAAAAAATCTCAAACCCTTAGATATTATTGATGCAAAGCAGCAGCAAAATATGGATGCCATTGTGCAGCAAGCCTATGGCAAATGGTTAGATGAACAAGATGTGGATGTCAAAAAATCGGCACCGAAAAAGCTCTATTGGGGCCAAGCAGATTGGTTCTTTGATCAAGAAGGTGTCGGTTTGCATTACCGTACAGATGAAATTATCAAAGATAGTACACAACTGGATATTTATCTCAGCAAAGCGCAAACACAACAAGTCTTGAAAGCTGATGTGTATCAGCATATGTTCTAAACAACGAAAGTATTTAATTTGATGAGATATTTACTGAGATAAATATCAATTATTCGAAATGAAAGGTTGAAGCAATGGTGCAAAAAAATAAAATTTGGGCAAGCTCAATATTGGCAGTTTCTGTTGCATTCACGGCGTGTCAGCCACAACAAGCTGAACCTGAAAAAAAGCCGGATCAAGCCAAAACTGAACAGCCAGATTTGAGTGCAAAACTGATTGGTGATGCGGAAAAATTACAACTGAATTTACCTGAATGTGATGGCGGGGTCTGTCCTGAAATTTCAGTTGAACGCTTAAACAGTAATCAAGCCTTTATTGATGAATTTATTGATGCGGAAATTTTAAAACAGTTGGGAGAGATCCTGTCTGTTTCGCCTTTAGAAGATAAAACGCTGAGCAAAGACGCTCCCGCTGCAAGTGAAGTACCTGCAGCGTCTGAAGCAAAATCTGCTTTGGCAAAGGTTGAAACGCCCAAATTAAAATTGGAAAAAGCCACGCAGCCTTACATGCAAGCGTTCTTAAATTTAGATAAAGAATTGAAATCTTTAAGTGCCAATCAGCAAATCAGTTTGATGATTAAACCTAAAATATTGAATGCTGAAAAACCCTTGGCAACAGTGGTTTTAAATACCAGTTCATATTTAGGTGGAGCGCATGGTTCTTCTGCACAGCAATATTATAACTTTGATTTAAGCGCTCAAAAATTGGTGCAGCTCAATGACATATTATTGCCTAATCAACGTGCAGAGCTTGAAAAGCGGGGCTATGAAGTCTTTAAAACTTGGGTGAAAGATGCCAAGTTGGCAGACAATATTCAAGAATACGAACAGATTTGGAAATTTAAACTGTCTGATAATTTTTATCTGAGTCAGCAAGGTTTAATTTTGCAATATGCCGAATATGAAATTGGGCCGTATGTGGTGGGTTTACCTCGCTTGACCATTCCGTATGATCAATTGCAAAGTGTATTGAAAAAGCAATATCTACCTCCAGTTGAAGCTACTGAAGCCTCAGCCGCAAAAGCAAATTAATTAGTTCAATGACTTACTCACTGTTTGATACGCATACGCATTTTGATGTTCCCGATTTTGACGCTGATCGGGAACAGTTGGCGTATGCTGCCAAACAGGCGGGTGTCGATGCGTTAGTATTGATTGGTTTTGTACAGTCACGTTTTCACGATTTGCTGCAAACCCAAGAGTTTTTAGATCGTTTATCCAATGCTCCCAAAAGCTATTTAGCTCCCGGCTTACATCCGTTTTATATTGAGCAACATCGTGCAGAACATTTGCTCGACGTGGAACAGATGCTAAAGCAGCATGATTGTGTTGCTGTCGGTGAGATAGGTTTAGATACTTTTTTGAAACAGCATAAACAGCCTGAACTTTTTCAAAAGCAGCAGCAGTATTTTTCCGCACAACTTGAGTTAGCACAGCAGTTTGATAAACCGATATTGCTGCATATTCGCAAATCCCATGCGGAGGTGCTTTCGATGTTGAAAAAGCATCAATTTAAGCTCGGTGGTATTGCACATGCATTTAGTGGTGGTGTTGAAGAAGCCAAGGCATTTACCAAGCTAGGTTTTAAAATTGGTGTAACAGGGCAAATCACCAATCCCAATGCAAAAAAATTACATCAAGTGGTTCAGACTTTGGGTGCAGCGCATTTGGTCTTAGAAACTGATTGTCCAGATATGACACCCTTATGTTGTCAGCATTCGACGGAAGGGCGTACCCGCAATACGCCGGTCAATTTGCCTTATGTATTGCAGGGGCTAGCTCAGAGCTTAAACCGTATTGAATCTGAGATTGCACAGATCTTATGGACTAATTCATTACAGGCATTGCATTTGAACGCTTAAGCGGCAACAAATATTGACGCTGCTTGATTGAATCAGGTTTTCTCCACATTGTTTATACAATGATGGTTTTCTAAAAAAAGGCGCATTATGCAATTTCTAAAATGCTTTAGACTTGGCATTATGCTGTTAAATTATTTTGAGTGAGTTTCACATGGCACAAGGACTATTGGCTGGCAAACGCTTTTTAATCGCGGGTATTGCAAGTAAGTTATCAATCGCATTTGGTATTGCGCAAGCTTTACATCGCGAAGGTGCAGAACTGGCTTTTACATATCCAAATGAAAAATTAAAAAAACGTGTAGATGATTTTGCTGAACAATTTGGTTCAACTTTAGTTTTCCCATGTGATGTAGCAGTGGACGCTGAAATAGATACCGCTTTTGCTGAACTTGCTAAACATTGGGATGGTCTAGACGGTGTTGTGCATTCAATTGGTTTTGCACCGGCGCATACTTTAGATGGCGATTTCACTGATATTACCGACCGTGAAGGTTTTAAAATTGCTCACGACATCAGCGCATATAGCTTTATTGCGATGGCTCGTGCGGCAAAACCTTTATTGGCTGCACGTCAAGGTTGCTTATTGACGCTGACTTACCAAGGTTCTGAACGCGTAATGCCAAACTATAACGTTATGGGTATGGCAAAAGCGTCACTAGAAGCAGGCGTACGTTATTTGGCAACAAGTCTTGGCGCTGAAGGTATTCGTGTAAATGCGATTTCAGCAGGTCCGATTCGTACCTTAGCGGCTTCAGGGATTAAATCTTTCCGTAAAATGTTAGACCTAAATGAAAAAGTCGCACCACTTAAACGCAATGTAACTATTGAAGATGTCGGTAATGCAGCATTGTTCCTTTGCTCGCCTTGGGCAAATGGTATTACGGGTGAAATTCTGTATGTTGATGCAGGCTTTAATACTGTAGGTATGAGCGCTGATCTAATGGCAGATGCTGAGTAATTTGCTCCTCCCTTTTTAAAAGGGAGGGTGGGAGGGATTTTGTTAAGTAGAAGTAAATCCCCCTCATTCCCCCTTTTAGTAAAGGGGGAAGCTAAAAGGCAATAAAAAAGACCGCTAAAAGCGGTCTTTTTTATATCTGAGATCAAGTAATTAAGCTTGGCCTTCAGCAGCAGTTTGCGCACGTTGCAAATTCGCTTCGAATTCAGCATCGAAGTTAATTGGTGTAAGCAATAATTGTGGGAAGCTGCCTTTAGTAACCATATCGTTCACTGCTTCACGTAGGAATGGGAACAAGATATTTGGGCAGTAAGCACCAAGAATGTACGGAAGACGTTCTTCTTCAACGCTATCGATCAGGAAGATACCTGCTTGAGTAACGTCAACGATAAATGCAGTGTCACCCGCATTGTTCGCTTGAACGACAACTTTCAGTGAAACTTCGAAGTGTGTTGGATCAACTTTTTCTGCAGAAGAAGAAAGGTTGATATTTAGTTCAGGCTGCCATTCTTTAGTAAATACTTGAGCCCCAGGTACTTCGAAAGAAATATCTTTAGTATAAATACGCTCTAATGCCAATTGTGGTTGAGCTTGTTGTTCTTCACTCATTGTTTATTCCTTAATATGAGGTGACGATTTATGTTTAAAATTAAGATAGCATGCCGTCGAGTTTGCCTTCACGCTCTAAAGCATAAAGTTGGTCAAAACCGCCAATAAACTGATCATTAATAAAAATTTGAGGAACGGTACGGTGGTTGGTGCGTTGCATCAATTCAACACGTACTTCAGGCGCTTCATTTGATAAATTAATTTCTTTATAAGCCACGCCTTTACGCTCTAGGAGCTGTTTTGCACGAATGCAGTAAGGACATACCGTTGTTGAATAAATCGTAACTTCAGCCATGTTAATCTCCTAAGAAGCGCTTATTTGCTTTTAACTAGAGGTAAGCCTTGAGCTTTCCAGTTGCTAATGCCGCCGTCTAAACGGTATGCATCTGCATGACCGACTTGTTGCAATGCAGAACCTGCCACTTGACCAAGGTTACATACAAAAACCAACGGGCGATCAGAAGTTTTTAACTCTTCAATGTGTTTTGTAATTTGGCTATATGGAATATTACGGCTACCGCTAATATGACCTTCGCGGAAGTCTTTCGCATCACGTAAGTCAATCAATTGAGCATTTTTAGCTTTTACTAAAATCCCTAAAGATTGAGGTGAAATTTTGCGACCATTACGCTGGCCTTCAAGAATAAAGAACAGCACGACCAATACAGCCAGCGTTCCAAATAAGAAGGGGTGATTCCCCATAAATTCGAACCAACGTTCCACAATTCACCTAACTACAATTTTAAATTGCCAAGAGTATAGCCCATAAATATGGTGATCAAAATCACCCCTTCAAGGGCATGAACAGAATAAAAATTAATTTTTTTGCTGCGCTTCCGTGATTTCGTCGATCAGACGTAAATAACTGTCTAATCGGCGCGGCAAAATTTCGCCATTTTGAGCCGCCATTCTAAGCGCACATTGCTTTTCATGTTTATGCGTACAGTTACGGAACTGACAATAACCCAAATGTGACTCGATCTCAGGGAAACCTTGCTGAACTTTTTCCAATTCTAGGTGCCATAAACCAAATTCACGGATTCCAGGTGAATCAATCAATGCAGAACCTTCACCAAACGCAATTAAGCGCGTAGAGGTGGTGGTGTGCTGACCGAGCGCGGAGTTTTCCGAAATAATATTGGTTTTTTGCGCAGCATCCGGAACAATGGCATTAATTAAAGTACTTTTACCAACCCCAGACTGACCTACAAATGCGACAGTTTCACCAGAAAGTCGAGCAGAAAGTGCGCTTAAGTCACCATCGGATTGGGTTTGCATGACCTCATAGCCCAAGTCACGATATTCTTGTAATAGCGTTAAGATCGGATCGTTGTCTTTAAGTAAGTCTGATTTATTTAAGACCAATAAGGCTGGAATATCAGCATCTGCACAGGCCACCAAATAGCGGTCAATCAGGCCAGGTGCTGGCTCAGGAAGCGGTGCAAATACAATCACAATCAGGCTGACATTGGCTGCGACAGGTTTCACTTTGTGATAACGGTCAGGGCGTGTCAGTAAAGATTGGCGTGGATGAATCGCGGTAATAATCCCTAAACCTGTGATCGGGTCAGCTTGCCATTTGACACGGTCACCCGTCACCAATAATTCGAGATTGGTACGGGTATGGCAGCGCCAAACACTGCCTAATTCGATGGGTTTCCAATGGGGTTCAGGTTCACCTGCTTGCACAATTGGTTTTTCAGGATGTTGGTCGGGTGTAGACAGCGCTTGAACTTCAAGTTGACGACCATAATGTTGGACGACCAAGCCTTCCAAATCTGCAGAAGTATCGATTTCTTCCTGACGAGATTTATGTTGCTTCTGAATGCGACGTTGCTGCTGTTCAGTCAGTCGGCGCTTACGAATTAAAGCCATTCATATCCTAAAAAACCATGAAAACTAGATGGCAAAAATAGCATGAAAGCAGGGTCTATTTACAGCGCAAGCCCAATAAATTTGCTACTATGTTCATTTTTACAGCCTAATAAGATTGCACATTTATGAGCAGCACACCTGATACACGCCTGATTTGGATTGACCTTGAAATGACAGGTCTAGATACAGATAACGACCAGATTATTGAAGTTGCAACAATTGTGACGGATGATAATTTAAATATTCTGGCGGAAGGGCCTGTGCTTGCGGTACATCAGTCTGACCGTGTGCTCAATGCAATGGATGAATGGAATACTCGCCAACATGGTCAATCAGGCCTAATCGAACGTGTACGTCGTAGTAAATTGACAGCACAAGATGCTGAACAGCAAACTTTAGAATTTTTGAAAAAATGGGTAAATCCAAAATCATCACCGATGTGCGGTAACTCAATTTGCCAAGATCGTCGTTTCTTGCATCGTTTAATGCCTGAAATGGAACAATACTTCCACTACCGTAATCTCGATGTATCATCAGTGAAAGAATTGGCGAAACGCTGGCGCCCAGAGATCATGGGTGGCTTGAAAAAGAATGCTTCACATTTAGCAATGGATGATATCCGAGACTCGATTGCAGAGCTCAAATACTACCGTGAATATTTCTTTATTATGAATAAAGACTAAGGTTGTGAGATCGAAAAAGAGGCGAAAGCCTCTTTTTTTTATCCGAGAAATTTTCTCTATCGTTGATAGATGTTGGCTTGATGAATCTCGAGAAAACTTGCAGGCTGAGCCAAATCAGTGAAGCCAAATTGACGATATAAACCATGTGCATCTGCCGTTGCAAGCAACATGCGTCTTAGATCTGAGGAGCCACATTTTTCAAATAAAGTACTCACAATTAATTTTGAATAGCCTTTGCCTCGATGCTCATCGGCGACATAAATATCGGCTAAATAAGCAAAAGTTGCATAATCCGTAATAGCACGACCAAAACCGATGAGTTCATCATCGAGAAGTAAGGCCACGGCCAAAGAGTTTTCAATCGCTTTTTTCACCACATGTTTTGGAATATCTTTTGACCAATAGGTATGTCTTAAAAAGCGATGCACGGTGTCTAAATCCATTTCATTTTTGTCATCGGTAATTTTTAAATTATTTGGCAGAGGATGGATGTCCATGGCAATACACACTTGAGTTTTAGATCTATGGTTATACTTTTTAAAGCAGACCTCCGTTCGCTGTAAATGTTTATTTTGATGGATTTAGACCTGATGTGAATGCCGCTCTGTTGCGCTGACTGCTGAATTGCGTTTTATCAAAGAAAATAAGTAGCGAATTTGCTAAAATGGCGGCTCATTTAACACAGCCTCCAAACCTATGACTGAACTGCTCCAAGATGATGAATATGACCGCCGTTTTGCTGGCGTAGCCAAAATATATAGTGATGAAAGTTTTCATCATTATGAAAAAAGTCATGTCATGGTGATTGGGGTCGGTGGAGTAGGCTCTTGGGCGGTCGAAGCTTTAGCGCGTACAGGTATTGGTGAGCTGACCTTGGTCGATATGGATGTGGTTGCTGCATCGAATATTAATCGACAATTGCCTGCCATGAGCACGACATTGGGACATGAAAAAATTGAAGTGATGGCAGAGCGCTGCCGTGCGATTAATCCCCGAATCAAAATAAATTTGATTGATGATTATCTCACACCTGAAAATGTCAAAGAAATTTTGGCAGGTGATCCTGACTTGATTTTAGATTGCATTGATGATGTGAAGGCCAAATTTGCCTTAATGCTACATTGCCGTTTTAATAAAATTCCGTTGATCGTTTCCGGTGGAGCAGGGGGTAAACTTGATCCGCTGAAAATCCGAGTCGCAGATTTATCAAGAACAGAGCAAGACCCGATGTTAGCCAAATTGCGCACACAATTACGCGGCAAAGGCATTTGTAAAAAGCCGAAAGAAAAGTTTGGGATTACCTGTGTTTATTCGATTGATAATCCATTTTCCAGTGCTGATGTTTGTCCAAGTGCGGGCTTACGTTGTGGTGGATATGGTTCAGCAGTAGTGGTGACGTCCAGCTTTGCGATGGTGGCTGTGTCAGAGGTGCTCAAAAAACTTGATGCAAAACGAGCAAAAGCATGACAGTTATCTCATTTTGAAAAAAATAAAGCACCGAATTCGGTGCTTTTTTTGTATATAGAATTAAAATCAGACACAATGTTGGAATAATTAAAATATTGATTTTTTTGGGGCGAGTATGTGGTTTTTACTGATACTAATTTTGGGGATGGGAGCACTTGCGTTTTGGATGTGGAAAAGACCCGATCCAGTGAAACGCGATCAGGCTAAAGCGGTTGGGCATGACTTGTGGATAGACCAATTAGATGCACAGCTGAAATTTGCAGAACGTTTAATGCTTGATGCACCAACCGACTATGCGCGTGCCTATGAGTTGTATCAAAATTTGGCCAAACAGCATGAAATTCCACAGGCCTATGTCGCTATGGGACAGATGCATTTACAAGGCTTAGGCAGAGAAGTCAGTGTGGAAAATGCGCTGGCTCTATTGGAAAAAGCCAATAGTTTAGACAGCGATGATGCTGCATATGTGTTGGGACAAGTTGAAGAAGGTATCTATGGCGGTGTACCCAATCTTGAAAAAGCGCAGTATTGGTATCGACATGCGATTTCACGCGGTCATTTGGATGCGCAATATCGACTCGCCGAACTAAACCCAGAAGATCAGACACATGCCGAGCAACAACATTTAGATTTGTTGCAAAAAAATGCGGACAATGGACATGCCAATTCACAGTATCAATTGGCACAGTTCTATTTAAACCAAGCCACGCCAAATATTGCTCTGGGATTGGAATATTTACTGAAAGCTGCCCAACAAGATCATATGGCGGCTATGCAGCAATTGCAGCAATTCTATGCACAAGGAAAGTATCTTGCGCAAAATGATGAAAAGTCATTGCAATATTTAAAGCGAGGATTGCTACTCGGGCACCAGCAGCAGTTGTATGAGTATTATCAAGCAGTATTGATGGGTAAGATCGATGTCGATCAGCGTCAGCGGGTTTATCATGATCTTTTGCAGCAGGCCAAAGAGCACAAAGTTGCTGCAGCCAGCCGATTATTAGGTATTGCACATTTTCATGGTTGGTACTTGGAGAAGCAGGAAACTTTAGGTTTTCGCTTTCTGACCGAAGCTGCTCAACTTAAAGATGCTGAAGCGATTAGTCTTATTGCCGCACTGTATTTTGAAAAGTATTTGGTTCGTGATGATCCGCAAAAAGCATTTGAGTTATATCAAACAGCGTATCAATTCAAACCATTATTCATTAACCAAGTTGGTTTGGCCCTATGCTATCTACACGGCGTCGGTGTTGAGCGAAATATCAAGCAAGCGCAGCAACTTTTAGTTGAAGCGGCAAGACACTTAAATGATATGTCCATTACTTGTGTCGCCGATCAGAATTATGTGATTGGACGTTTTTATGCATTGCCAGAATATCCTTTAGCACATCGTGATCAGTGTCTGAGTTATCTGGAAAAAGCCGCGGAACAAGGTTCGCAGGATGCTGCTTGGTATCTCTACCGTTTAGCCGTGGACAATATCTTGCCTGATCTCTCATTTGATGATGCTCAAACACAGCGAGCATTGTTGAGAGCGGCGAAATTAGGTCATCCTGATGCACTTACGCAACTGGGTCTGGTTAACTTAAAAGGACAATGGGGAGCACAAGATTTCCAACAAGCATCGCAGTATTTTTCGCAAGCGGCGGGATTGGGAAATGTGACTGCCTTGTACCAGCTTGGTGAAATGTCAGAACATGGTTTAGGTGTACAGCAAGATTTAACCCAAGCGCATAGTTATTATGCACAAGCGGCTCAGGGGATGAATGCTGCGGCATTAACGCGATTGGGTTATTTCTATATTCATGGCATGGGCGTAGAGCGTGATCTTAAAATTGCACAGCAATATTTGGAAAAAGCGGCTTTGCAAGGCTATGTTGAAGCACAAGAACAATTGGAGAATATTCACGCATTTTTAAATGCCAATTAATCGTGATGCAAAGCAGTAAGGTGGTATGAAGAGACCTGAAGTTTAGTTTGATGGTCTCTACATTTATTTTAATACAGAAATAAATAGAGTAAAAATAACATAAAGAATTGATGTGGAAATTTGAATTTTTACTTACATAAAACCCAAAAAAGCAGGCAAATTATGCCTAGAAAAATATGAGTTTTTTTGATTAAATACCCCGCATATTTTATAAAAATCTGATTTTAGATAATAACGATGCTGAACAATATATATTCTGCAATTGAAAAATTGGGCATTAGTCCACAAAAACGTGCTTTGCATATTCAATTTTCAAATTCGACATTAAATCAGGCGGTATTTTTACAACGCATTGATGGGGAACATGCCTTAAGTGAAGGTTTGAATGTTCAGCTCATCTGTCTCTCAACTTCTGCCACGCTCGAACTGAAACAATTTATTGGCACACAAGTCGCAATTGATCAGGTGACCGATGCGGGGCAACTTTTTCGTATTACCGGGATCATTACTGAAGCATTTCAAGGCCAAAGTGATGGTGCATTAACGCTATATAAGTTGACCTTAGAAGATGCAACGGCATTGTGGTATAAGCGTCGTAATAGCCGTGTGTTTATGAATAAATCGGTCAAAGATGTGGTCGAGATTATTTTTAAAGAATGGCAAAAAAAGAGCCCACTTTTTGCAGCGAGCTTAAGTTTGGACTTAAGTGGCTTAAAAAAAGAGTATGACGTTCGACCATTCATGATGCAAAGTAATGAAACCGACTATGATTTTATTACCCGCTTACTACGCAGTGAAGGCATTCATTGGTTGGTTGATGAAGCTCAATCTTTTGTAACATCGTCTGCGACACCCATCGCAGCTCAAAAGCTACGCTTGATTGATGATAATAGTCAATATCAAGCTTTAGAGCGACGTAATATCCGTTTTCATCGCAGTAGTGCGACTGAAAAAAATGACAGTATGACCAGTTTTATCGGTCAGCGTAGTCTGCAACCGACGTCGGTACATGTGCAACGATGGCAGGCGGATGTGCTTGAACAGGACGAAGGTGGTGGTGCAGTACAAAGCAAGCACCTACATAGTCAAAATCAAGATAATGCGAGCTTAAGCTTAGAGCAGGCATGGCATTTGAGCCCTGCATGGATGCAAGATCTGAATGGTGAAGATGCTGCAACAGCTTCTAATAGTGCTCAAGTTGAACGTCTCAATCAAAATTTTAGTGATTATTATGCGGCTCAAGCCAAACAATTTATTGCTAAAAGTACCGTACGTGATACGCAAGTTGGTTATTGGTTCAAATTGGATGAGCATCCTGAAATTGATCAGCATAACGGTGCAGATCAAGAATTTCTTATTCTATCTAAATCATTTTATAACCAAAATAATTTACCTAAAGATTTAACTGATCAAGTGACCCAGCTGATCCATCAAAGTCAGTGGCAAGTCAAACAAAGCGATGCGGATGAACGCCAAGCCAATACCTTGGCTTTGCAACGTCGAAATATTACGACCGTTCCTGAATTTAATCCACTTACACATCGACCAGTAACACATCCGCAGCGTGCTAAAGTTGTGGGGCCTGCCGGTGAAGAAATCCATGTTGATGAATGGGGGCGGATAAAAGTCCGTTTTCTGTTTACCCGTTCTGATGATCATAGCCATGATGGTGGTGCAGGTGCGAACAATAATGACACAGACTCGGCTTGGGTTGATGTGTTGACCCCTTGGGCCGGCGAAGGCTATGGTGCACGCTTCTTACCTCGAATTGGTGAAATAGTTGTCGTCGATTTCTTTGATGGCAACATTGACCGACCTTTTGTCGTGGGTCGTATTCATGAAGCGCAGCGTAGTCCCACTAAATTTGACAATAAAGGACAATTACCCGATACCAAAAAACTCGCGGGAATTCGTTCCAAAGAAGTGGCGGGAGAGGGTTTTGGTCAATTACGCTTTGATGACACCACGGGGCAAATTAGTACGCAGTTGCAAAGTAGCCATGGTGCAACACAACTGAATTTAGGTCATTTAAGTCATCCTAAAGAAAAGGCTGAGAGTGAAAGTCGGGGTGAAGGTTTTGAGCTGCGGACCGATCAATGGGGGGCAGTACGAGCTGGACAAGGTTTATTGGTGTCGACACATCAGCAAGCACAGGCAGGTGGGCTACATTTAGCGACCCATGAAGCCCATACTCAAATAGAAAGCGCATTGAATAATGCTAAAGGGTTGAGTGATGTAGCGAAAAACCAACAGACCGACCCGCTTGAAGTATTGGAGAGTCTTCAAGCCTTTATTGAGGTGTTAAGTCAGGATGATCAGCAAAAAGCTGCTGAGTTTAAGTCGGCAGTAATGGTATTAGCTGCGCCAAATTCGATTGCGATGAGTTCCAATGAAGATGTACATATTTCCTCAAATGGCCAGATTAGCCAAACTGCAGGCGATAGTATGAACATTTCCACGCAAAAATCTTTAATAGGTCATGCAGGCAAAAAAATCAGTTTATTTGCTGCTCAAGAGGGTTTACGTGCATTTGCAGGGAAAGGGAAAGTTGAAATTCAAGCACAGGGCGATGGCTTGGATCTGATAGCACGTAAGGGCATTCAGGTTATTTCAACCGAAGATACGGTATATATCACCAGCCCTAAAGAGATTAATTTAACTGCGGGCGGGTCGCAGATCAAACTAAATGGTTCGGGTGTATTTCCAACCACAAGTGGAAAATTTGAGGCGAAAGCGGGGCAGCATAAGTTTATGGAAGGGGAAAAGGTTAATTCGAGACAACCAGAGTTAGCTTTATTGCCTGATTACCATATGACCTACGTTGCAAAAGATTCAGCAGGAAAACCTATAATTAATAGAAAATATGTTATGACTCTTGCTAATGGGCAAGAGTTGCATGGAGTAACTGATTCATTAGGAAGAACTCAGAAAGTTATAACAAAGGGACCGCAAGGTGTTTTAGTGACACTTGAAGAATTACCTGAGGAAGAAACCAATGGCTATGAAATTATGAGAGAAAACATTACATGAGCAAAATTAAACTTAAATTGTTTGTAAAAGAGTTGCCGAGTGGCAAAATTATCCCTCTCTCTTCAAAGCCTTATGTAATTACAAAATATGATCAGTCTACTACTGAGTTTTTTAAAGAACGGCTGTCTGCTGTGAATGGATCCGCTAGAATTAAAAACTTTGATTCCAAAGATGTAAAGTTGAGTCTTGAAGATTTTAATAAGAGTAAACAGGTTTTTAATGTCCCAAATAAAATTGTTTTAAATGATAAAAATGCGATTAATCTTGAAAATATAAGAAAAAATTATAATGCTAGAAGTTCGACTACTGATATAAATGGAATAACTGAGGTTATGGATTTACCAGTGGGTAAATATGCAATTTGGATAACAGATAATAGGGTACAGAATAAAATTTCACGAGTTGGTAATGATAAAGGAATTTTGCTACATGGTTTTGAAATTCTTAAGAATACGCATGATGTCATCTCTTTAGATATTCAAGTTAAGCAATATTATTGTTATAGATTAATTGACTCGATCACAAAGAAACCATTATCAGATATAAAATTTAATCTTTATACTTTGGATGAAAAACATAAATTTAAGAAAATCAATCGAACTGATATAAAAAATTTAAAAACAAATAAAAATGGAATGACACCAGTTTTATATTCTATTAAAGGAGAAGTGATATTAGTTGGATTTGAAAAAGGAGGGATTGAAAAACGTGTGCCAATAAATAGCTTAAAGTTTTATTCAATATTTTCAAATAAAAATTATCAAGATATTGAATGGCCAGCAGTGAAAGCGGTCAGTGAAAAACCTGTTGATACTAAAGCAAACTTACAGCAAGCGAGTAAGATTCCTATTCTATTCAATTTGTTAAAGTGTGAGACTTGTGTGCTAGATCCGGAGAATTTTGCAAAATTTGAGGAGGAGAGCAAACAATTAGATAAAGTGTTGTACCACTCATATTTAAGTAAACAAGAACTAGATAAGGCCATAAGTGAGCAAGCGAGTGCTGAAGTTATAAAAGCTCTAGAAAAGAAGATTGATGAAAATGAAAAGAAGGTAGCTGAGCATTTAAATAAAAACTTTAAAAATAAAGCAGACTTAGTTGAAATTTTTATTGCAACTTCATATAAAACTGATAACGGAAAAGATGTCAAAAACGGTTTTATTCGTCGTTATATAAAATTAAAAAGTTATGAAGATAAATATAATGCTAAACGCTTAAATATTGCTGATTTTAAAATTGATAATTTAACTAAAGGTCTGATTCAATCAGCAAAAAGTAAAGAAATTAGCCCAGAATTAAAAAAAGCCGGTTTTGATGAACTAAAAAAAATTGAACTCACACTCTTAAAACAAGAATGGTATAAAAAAGAAAAAAGTATCGATTTGATTTCATTGGGTGGAGCATTTCATCAAGAAGCAAAACAGTCGAATTCATTTGATTCTTCAACCGATGCACAATGGTTACGCGCAATTGGTGGTGCAGGTGCATCAGGAAGTATGAATTGGAATCCTGCAAAAGGAGATGTAGGGGTTAAAGTTCAAGTTACAGCACAGGCTAAACTTGTATTGGTGGAAGCTGGTTATAAGGCAAATTTATGTATACCAAGTCGTTCTGGTGTGAGTCTAAAGTACCATGATATTTATTTGGGTGCATTAAGGGGAATTGTGTTTGGAGAGGTCAGTGCATTTTATGGAGCTAGAGCTGCTATAGGTTTTGGTTTAAATCTTGGATATAACGCTTTGGGTGAGCCTGAGCTCTCAGGTGATGGAGTAATTTATCCTAAACAATCAGTTGCTCAGAATTATGATAGCAAAAATAAGCGCCCAACTTTTGTTGTTGAAAAAGAGGACAGCAAATCAGGATCACAACAAGGATTAAATGCTGATACAAAAATTGGAGTGGAAGCTTTTTCAGGAATTGAAGGTGGATTAAAAATTGGAGCTGGTTTGGAATGGCTTTCTCCGGAATCTAAAAAATTTGAAAATATTGCATCCGTTGCACCAAAAATGGCAGCACAGGCAGGAGTAAGTGGTGCTTTTAATTTTGAAATAAAGTTAGTTGGTGGTGAATTTAGGATAAAGGTTAAAGCTTCACTATGTTTAGGATTCGGGGCAAAAGGTGAGTTAGAGCTTGCTGTTGGGGCAAATAAATTAGTTGAATTTAATCGATGTCTTGCTTACCAACTTAGACAGAATGGCACAAAAATTTTACCTTATATTGCTAAAGATGCTTTCGAATATTGGGGAATGCTACAAGTTTATGCTGCAATTAAGGGGATTTCTATAGTTTATGCTTCTGTAAGGGAAATACGGAGTGTTATAAAAAGTATTTATAACGAGTTCAGTGAAGCAAGAGAATTAAAATCATTGGCACAAAATATCAATATAAATCCGGAAGCATTATTATATGCAACCCCTGAAACTAGGGGAGTGTTGATTTATGCATTGACAAAAGATGTATGGTTCTCAAAATCTTTTGATAGATTGGAATATGATTTTTCAAAAATGGAAATACATCATTTACCAGAACGAAAACGTGCAGTTTTAAATATATTTAAATCGATTATGACAAAATCTGCTTGGGATAATACTTTGCAACATATGACAGAGAGTGGTACTAAAGCAATAGAGCCAATTTCTCACTTGGAATCACGCATCATTTTCTTTTTAAATGAAGGAAAATTTTTGGCCAATCAAAATGAAGTGAATGATGCGATTAGTGAGGGACGCTCTTGTATCTCACCACCGAAAACAGGTAATTCAATATTGGATGAGTATATTCAACTACGTTGTAGTGTGTTAGATACAGTTCCTATTGGTCAAGTCATGCTAATGAATGATAGTAATGACTATGAAATTCTTGCCAATGATCTAGACTTGGGGAAATCTGATAGCGAAATACTGTTGGCAACTAATATTGAGATCATTGATACTTCACTAGAATCAAATAACCAAAATGGAACGTATCAAGTTTAAATTAATTTATACAACGAAATGCGGTATCTTGGCTTCCATCAATAGTATTGCCATGCTCATTGAACGTAGCGGATGGAGGGGCTTTTTGACGGTAAATATTCATGCCATCACCACCAGCAGCATTATCACCACCTTGTGGAAAGGAGCTGCGCAAGACTTTTTCTGTGCCCACTTTAGGGCCTTGTGGATTCTTAACAGGTGACTCTGCATAGTAGTTTTCGCTATACCAATCTCTGACCCATTCAGTATTATTTGTCACCATATCGTAGATTCCCAAAGGATTTGGTGACACTTTTCCTAATATAGGAAGATGTCCATAATTATTATACCCATATTTAACAGAATTGGTTTTGAGTTGTTCATAGCTTGCAATATTTACCCCATTTTTCATGGTGCCATCATTGGTTGCATAGAGAAGGTATTGTCCACGGTTTCGGGCAGCATATTCCCATTGTGCTTCTGTCGGTAAATCCATTTTTTGCCCCATTTGATTGCCTAACCACTGACAATACTTTTGTGCATTGTACCAATTTGCACCTGCTGGGAGTTTATGAAAAATTTCTTTTGGATAGTCTTCTAAATAATCTGGTTGTGCCTGATTGGTGGCCTTGAGATAGATCAAATAATCTTGCAAAGTAATTTTATTATTGGTCATCTTAAAGCTGTCTAAGACCACTTTATGCGGTGGTTTATTATCTTTATCAGATGAATAACCTACATAGCTATTGTAGGGAGGTGTCTCGACATTGCCTTTGGGATTCGTTACTGCCACACTATCTGGAGCTGTTTTTTCTAGTTCTTTGGTGATGGTGCCGAAATCCCCCATAATAAATGAACCACCTTGTACATTCACCATATTTTTCTTTGTGCGCTCGACAAGCTCATGAATTTCACTCTGTAAACTTGGATCAGTTACTTTCTGATTGGCTTGCTTTTGATAAGATGCTGCTGGCTCTGATGGCGTTTTAGCACAAGCCGCTAATGTCAGGCTTGAGAGGAAAATAAAAGCGAATTTTCGATTAATCATATTCTTAAAAATTATAGAGTTGTTAAAATATTGCCAAAGAATAAAGCAAATTTAATATCTCAAAAAGAGAGTTTTTGTTATTTAAACCCTTTAGGTGTAAAAAAAGCCCCTCAGGGCTTTTTTTATATTAATCAAGGCAACTGCTGAATCGGACTGCCACCCAACGCCTGCATCAAAGTCACATAAGCATTGTATTGACTTTGCTTCGTCTGAACCAAAGACAGTCGCGCATTACGTGTGGTCTCCTGTGCATCAAGCAAGTTTTTCAACGCAATTGCACCATTTCGATAACGTACTTCAGTCAAACGCTCAGTCTTTTCTGCAAGCTGTACATTACGCTCTTGCAAAGCAACTTGTTGACTTAATTCAGTACGATTGGATAGCGCATTTTCCACATCGGCAAAAGCCTGATACAGGGTCTGACGATATTGAATAATAGATTTTTCATAATCTAAATCACTAATCGCAAGGTCTTTCTTCATATCATTATATTGCAAGAAAGGTAAACTCAAACTTGCACCCAAAGCCAAAGCGGGGTTTTGTAATAAATTACTCAAAGAGGTACTACTCGAGCCTAAACTGCCAGTTAAACTGATTGAAGGATAGTAACTGGCTTTCGTTGCATCTTTATTTGCCAAAGCTTTACGTAATCTTAATTCGCTCGCTTGTAAATCTGGACGGCGAGACAACAACTCGGCAGGTAAACCTGCTGCAATCGTCGGTAATGCAATTCGAGGTAAACGCTGTGGCTCAGCAATATTCAGTTGCTGTACAGGTTGATGTAATAACACAGCCAATGCAGTACGTGTTTCCACTTTTTGTTGGGCAATTTGGCTTAAGGTCGATTTTTGACTTTGGACCGACTGTTCTGCTTGCGTTAGATCTAAACCTGACACAGCACCGGCTTTATATTGCACCTTGACCAAGTCATAGGTTTTTTGCGTACTGGCCAAATTTTGCTGCGCAATACTGTAGCGCTCATTTAAATAGCCAAGTTGCCAATATAGGTTTGCTGTTGTTGCAATCAAACTTTGGGCAGTGGCTTGCAGGTCTTGTTCAGTTGCTAAAGCTTCCCATTTTGCGGCCTCAGTCTGGCTAGCCAAACGACCAAATAAATCTACTTCATAACTGACGCCACCACTGAGTGATACACCTTTTGATGAGTCATCACCTGAGTTAAGGTCAAAGTTATGTCCAGTAGAGACACTTGAACTCACGCGTGGCCCTTGTCTATTTTCAGCCAAACCTGCTTGTAGTCGAGCTTGCTGTAAATTAATACCTGCAACCGCAAGGTCTGTATTGGCAGATAAAACTTGATTCACTAACTGGTTTAATTGAGCATCATTAAACAATGTCCACCATTGGTCAGCATACGTATCTGCATGAACTTGCTGACTCATGGCTTTCGCATTTTGAAATTGCGTCGGGATTTGTGTTGCAGGAGCTTCATACGGCGTCTTAACCACAGCGGCACAGCCGACTAAGCTAGTTCCGAGAATGAAGGCACTTGCAAGTTTAGTTAAGGTCATTTGCATCATTATTTCCTTATTCGCGAGAAAGCGCATCGACAGGGTTAAGCTGTGCGGCATTACGTGCAGGAATAAAGCCAAACACAATACCAATCATACTTGAGCAGACAAATGCAGCAACGATAGACGTCGTTGAATAGGCCATTTGGAATGTTCCACCGGCAAAATGACTAATCAATTGTCCAATACCCAAAGATAATAAAACTCCAAGTACACCGCCTAAGATACATACCAATACAGCCTCAATCAGGAACTGTTGCAGAATGTCACTTTGACGGGCACCCACGGCCATACGTACACCAATTTCTTGAGTACGCTCAGTCACAGAAACCAACATAATGTTCATGACCCCAATACCACCGACGATCAATGAAATCACCGCAATTGCAGAAACTAACAAGGTCATCGTTTGAGTAGTTTGTTGAATGGTTTCACGGATACTATCGGAGTTCTGTGTAAAGACATCTTGCGCGCCATGACGTTGCACTAACAAGTTTAATATGGCGTTTTCAGCAGCGGCACTTGGGTATTCATCTTTCACTCGGACAATAATGCTGCGCACATTCGACTGCCCCAGCATACGACTCATAACCGTTGAATAAGGCAAATACACATTCAGGCTATCTGAGTTGCCCATCATGCTTTTTTGTTCTTCGATCACGCCAATGATACGGCTCGGCACACTGCCTAATAAAATCACTTGCCCCACAGGGTTGGTGCCATCTGCAAAGAAAGTATTTTTAGTATTACTATCAATCACCACATCTTGCGCTTGCTCAGTCACACTTTCTTTATCAAAAGGTTGACCCGAAGCGAAGTTCATTCCTTTGACATAGAAGAAATCTTCACTCACGCCATTCACTGTGGTCGACGCTTCTGTGTCTTTAAAACGTGCTGTGACAGATGAATTGACCGAAGGACTAACGCCATCGACATAAGGCTGCTCAGCAAGGGCCGTCGCATCGGCTGGAACCAATGTTTTTACTTGGGAGGATCTGGAATTATCACCAAAGCCTCGACCTTGATACACCGTGATGGTATTGGTACCTAAACTGCTGATATTTTCTAAAATTTGCTTTTGTGAACCATTCCCAAGAGCCACAACAGAAACCACAGAAGCGATACCAATAATGATCCCGAGCATGGTTAAAAATGTACGCATACGGTGAGCATTCATGGCAAGGATCGCCATACGGAAGGCTTCACCTAAACGGTCAACGGCAGAGCGCCAGCTTGAAGTTTTTTTCTGTGTGTTTGGAACGAGTTGCTGTTTTTCTAAAGGTTCATCATCTGTTTCAGGTACATTGGGCTGATCTGAGATGATATTACCGTCAGAAATTTCAATAATTCGAGTCGCATTTTTTGCAACATTATGGTCGTGCGTGACCAAAATAATGGTATGACCTTTGGCATTGAGTTCGCGCAAAATCCGCATCACTTCAATACCACTATTCTTATCTAGTGCACCGGTCGGTTCATCGGCAAGAATAACATCGCCACCATTCATGAGGGCACGCGCAATCGATACACGTTGTTGCTGACCACCCGAGAGTTGGCTCGGACGGTTTTGGGTTTTTTCACCCAGTCCAAGATCGGTTAGTAGTTGCTTGGCACGTGCATTGCGTTCGGTTGCATCTGCACCGGCATAGATTGCGGGAACTTCAACGTTACCTGCAGCATTCAAATCACCGAGTAAGTGATAGCGCTGGAAAATAAAGCCAAAATATTCACGGCGTAACTGTGCCAGTTCATCTGGTTCAAGTTCACGGGTTTCACGCCCCTTGACTTTGTAACTGCCATTGGTTGGCTTATCAAGGCACCCCAAAATGTTCATGAGGGTAGATTTACCAGAACCGGACTGACCTACAATTGCTACCAGTTCACCTGGGTAAATCTCAAGATTGACCCCTTTTAGAATCTGGACTGTGCTTTCACCGGCAGGGAATTCACGAGTCAGATTCTTGACCTCGAGTAGAGGCGTCTGATTTTGACTCATCATTACATTCTCATTGGGCCGCCAGCACCACCACGGTTGCTGCGTTTCGCTGAATCATTAGAGGTATCTGAACCGTCGGCAATCACGACTTTGTCACCCTGTTTTAAGCCACGGATCACTTGTGCGGTCACACGGTTATTTAAACCGAGTAATACCTGTTGTGGTTGAGCTGAACCATCGGCTTGTAGTACACGAACCATCGCAACGCTGGCTTTACCTTGTTTGACCAATGTTTTTTCAGCTTCAGTCAGTTCTAAACGTTTAGGACGGTTTGGATTATCTTTATTCGATTTAGCTTCTGCGATGGCTTTTTTATCAGTAGATTCACCATTTGCAGATGCATTATTACGGCTACGTTGTGGACGGTTCGAGGTTTGAACGGCTGCGGCAGGTACAGTCAAGACATTCTTGGCTTCATCTAAAATGATATACACCTGAGCAGTCATATCAATACGCAATTTACCGTCTTCATTTGGGACATCAAATAACGCATTGTAGTAAACCGCAGTACTTGAAGACGAAGAGGTGTTGTTGTTACTTTCGGTGTTAATTGAGTTTGGCGCAGGTTCAACTTGGCGCAGGGTAGCATAGTGTTTTGTTTCACTGTCGCCCAAGGTTGTAAAATAGACGTTTTGACCTTCTTGGACTTTCATCACATCGGCTTCAGAAATTTCAGCTTTAATGGTCATGGTGTCGAGTTTTGCCAATTTCACAATGGTTGGCGCACTTTGGTTGGCATTTACGGTTTGACCTTCTTCAGTCACAATCGCCACGATGGTTCCATCCATAGGTGCAACAATTTGTGTATAGCCTAAGTCTTCTTTTGCAGTCGCTAAAGTTAAACGTGATTGTTCGATTTGTGCATTAATGGCTGCAATATCAGCTTGCGCAGTTTTATAACTTGCTAGCGCAGATTCAAGTTCTGCACGACTAGTCGCGTCTTGAGCGTACATTGCTTGTTGACGATTATATTCAGCTTGGACTTTTGCAAGATTTGCTTGTTTAACTGCCAATTGCGCTTGTTGGTTTTTGATGCTGGCTTCTGCAGTTTTTAAATCATTTTCCTGACGTACCGAGTCAATACGGGCAATCAGCTGACCTTGTTTCACTTCATCACCGAGTTGCACATACATCTTTTTCACCTGACCAGAAACCTGTGCACCAACACTCACCATTTTGGTTGCTTCAAGTACACCTGTTGCAAGTACAGAGTTTTCAATGTCACCACGACTCACTTCAGCAGTAATATATTGCGGCTGAGTTTCTTTAGGTTTTAGGAAATGCCATGCAGTGACAGCGATTGCCAAAGCAACGATGATGGCTACGATCAATTTTGCTGGTTTTATTTTTGGCATGATTGGCAGTTAAAAGTTTATAAAGATGATTGAATTATAAGATTTAAATACGGATAAATTGTGAACTTTTTGAGCAAACAGTAATGATAATTATTCTTTTATACTGGAATGCAAGTTATTACAGCCTTTTATTAGACTAGAAGAGTCTGCGCCCACACAAGCTGGCAATAGCTTGTTGTACCAAGTGCTCAGGATTTTCATGACCTAAACCTTTTATTGACGCGTCTAAACGAAGTAATAGGGCAGGCCAAGTCAAAAAATCGTTCGCATTTAAACGGCGTAACGCTTGTTGATACAGCCCGACTTTGGTTTTCCAAATACCAATTTGCAAAGCATTTTGTGGCTGCTCAAACAGTTGCATTAGCAAACGCATTTCCTTACTGATACTCCATAAAATGAGTGACATTGGCTCACCAGAGGCAATCAAATATTGAAAAATTTTAATTGATTGCGCCAAATTGCCTTGCAGCATGGCATCATTTAAATCATAGGTGGTGTAGCGTGACTGATCTTGTAAGCAAGAGTACAGATGATCTATCTGGATCATCTCTGCCTCAGGAAAAGTATCTGCGACACGCATTAAACTATTTTTTGCAGCCAGTAAGTTGTGCTCATGATGCTGTTCTAGCCATTGCCAAGCATCATTGGCGAGTTTAATGCCGAGCTTTTGTGCTTCAACGGCCAAAATTTGCTGACGATCTTTAGGGTAGTTTGCAGTCAGTGCAACATTGACTCCATTGGCATCAATGGTTTGGAAAAAACTGGTCTTTAAACTCGCACTGTCTTGCTTTGGCATGACCACGAGCAGCAAGTTGCTTTCATTTTGCTGCAAATAGCTTTTTAACAATTTTAGTCCATTGGCATCGGGTTTAATGCTGCCATGTGCCTCAATTGCCAGTTGACTGGAAAATAATGACAAGCTATTTAAAGCATTAAAGACATGTTTCCAATCAGCAGCAGAGCTAATATCATACCGTTGACGCTCGACTTCTCGAGTGTTCCAACTCTTACGAAATGCATCCAGGAGATTTTGTTCAAGTAAAGGCTCTTGACCATGCAGCACCCAGGCACCTTGCGCTTCATCTACACGTTTTAATGCCTGAAGATAGTCAAGTTTCATAAATCAAAATTACTCAGCTTTGGTCGGTGCAGTTAGTGGGTTTGCTTTTGGTAAGCGGTTTGATGAAATTTGGCGCACGATCTGTTGTGCAATGTCATCAATAATCACTTGTTTTAAATATTTTTCTTCTTGGTCATCAGTGTTCACGGTTGCTACGTCGTATTGGTAGCTACGTGTTGCCATCAATGTACGTGGTTCTGTCACAGGGTTACCTTGAGCATCTTCAATTTGGAACGTCACATTCAAGCGCAGTAAAGTTTCAACCAATTTACCATTGAGTTCTAAACGTCGTGGAGTGTAATCCAACACATGTAAGACATAGGCATTTTGATTATTGCTCAATTGCACGCCTGCAGAACCTAAATAAATCGCTAACTTTTCATGTAAGTCATCCGTATCTTCAGGAAGTGCCAATCGCATATTGGAATAGGCTACAGGTACAGCAGCAGGGTTGGTGCCTTTTAAATGAAAACCACAACCGACCATGCCTGCGCTCAGGCCCATAGTTAATACAATTGCAGCAACACGTTGAACCAAGTGCATAAAGTGTCCTCTGTTTCCCGAAGGGATAATGTTGAAATCCTGTGTGGATTGTAAAGTCAAAGCCCGTTGACTCGCAACGGGCTTTGTTTGGGAATTGTTTTTTAATCCCTCCCGACCTCCCTTTAAAAAAGGGAGGAGATCCGATTTTTTGTTGGGAGCGGGAAGTCCCCCTTTTATAAAGGGGGATTTAGGGGGATTAAATTAAACCACCAAATTCACTAATTTATTCGGCACCACAATTTCTTTCTTGGTTGGACCAGTCAAGAATTGTTGAACTTCAGGTAATGCTTTTGCTTGCGCCAGAATGTCATCTTTAGAGGCATCGACAGACACTTCTAATTTGCCACGAAGTTTACCGTTCACTTGCACTACAATCGTTTGTGTATTGCGAGTCAGCGCAGATTCATCTACCGCAGGGAAGCGTGCTGATGTTAATTCGATACCAAACTCAGCCAATAAGGTTTGGCTTAAATGTGGTGCAAACGGAGCAAGTAAAGTTAGAAGGGTTGTGATTGATTCACGTGCAACGGCAACGTCATTGTCATCTTTCGCTTCAAACTTATTGTTTGCATTCAAAAGTTCCATCATCGCAGCAATGGCGGTGTTGAAGGCATGACGACGAGCAATGTCATCACCCACTTTTTGAATGGTTTCGTGTGTTTTACGACGCAAGTCTTGTGCAGCGGTAGATAGTGTCGCTTTGTCGATGTTTGCAGCAGAGTTGCCTTGTTCAAGGAAACCAGATGCTAGGCGCCATACACGTTTTAAGAAACGGTTTGCACCTTCAACACCTGCGTCAGACCATTCTAGTGATTGATCTGGTGGTGCCGCGAACATCATGAATACACGTGCAGTATCTGCGCCGTATTGATCAATAATCGCTTGCGGGTCGATACCGTTGTTTTTCGATTTCGACATTTTTTCTTGACCGCCAACCACGACATCTTGACCATCACCTTGATATTTCGCAGAAATGATACGGCCTTTTTCATCACGTTCTAAATCGATGTCAGCAGGGTTAAACCATGTTTTCTTGCCTGACTCAGATTCACGGTAGTAAGTATCCGCAAGCACCATACCTTGTGTTAAAAGGTTAGTGAATGGTTCGTTACCTTGAACGACGCCTTCATCACGCATCAATTTGTGGAAGAAGCGTGCATAAAGTAAATGAAGAATTGCGTGTTCAACACCACCGATGTATTGGTTCACAGGTAACCAAGTTTGACCCGCTTCAGGTTTCACCATACCGTCAGTGAAATCTGGAGATGCATAGCGTGCATAGTACCAAGATGATTCTACAAAGGTATCCAAAGTATCTGTTTCACGACGAGCATCGCCACCACAGCATGGGCAAGTGGTTTCATAGAACTCAGGCATTTTGTTGAGTGGATTGCCTGAACCGTCTGGAACCACGTCCGTTGGCAATACAACTGGAAGTTGTTCTTCAGGTACTGGAACCTGACCACATTTTTCACAGTTGATCATAGGAATTGGACAACCCCAATAACGCTGACGAGAAACACCCCAGTCACGTAAACGGAATTGAACTTTTACATTTGCAAGCTTTTGAGGCTCAAGTTTTGCAAGGAATGCATCGTACGCGCCTTGGAAATCTAAACCGTCAAATTCGCCTGAATTCACCAGTTTGCCTTCTTTAGAACCGTACCATTCTTGCCAAGTGGTTGCGTCAAAGTCTGAATCGTCTGCACCTTTGGCATCAATCACTTGCTTAATGGTTAAGCCATATTTATTCGCAAATTCGAAGTCACGTTCATCGTGTGATGGAACCGCCATCACCGCACCGGAACCGTAAGACATCAAGACGTAGTTTGCGATCCAAACAGGAACTTCTTCACCTGTAACTGGGTGCTTAACTGACAAACCTGTTGCCATACCTTTCTTCTCAGCAGTGGCAAGATCGGCTTCTGCAACAGAACCCATACGGCATTCTTCAATAAATGCAGCAAGCTCTGGGTTGTTTTCCGCAGCTTTAAGTGCCATTGGATGCTCTGCTGCAACTGCAACATAAGTCACACCCATGAGTGTGTCAGCACGAGTGGTAAATACAGTTAAACCATCTGCATAAACATTTGGATTCGCTGAAGGGAAGGTAATTTCCATACCCTGTGAGCGACCAATCCAGTTACGTTGCATGGTTAAAACTTGCTGTGGCCAGCCGTCTTTTAATGTTTCTAAATCGTCAAGTAATTCTTGCGCATAGTCAGTGATGCGGAAGTAGTACATTGGAATATCACGTTTCTCAACCAATGCACCTGAACGCCAGCCACGACCATTTTCAACTTGTTCGTTTGCTAAAACAGTTTGGTCTACAGGGTCCCAGTTCACTGTTGAAAGCTTACGGTAAATTAAACCTTTTTTATAAAGCTGTACGAATAACCATTGTTCCCAACGGTAGTATTCAGGTGTGCAAGTTGCAAATTCACGATCCCAATCTACAGAAAGACCTAACTTTTTAAGCTGATTACGCATGTAATCAATGTTTTCAAAAGTCCATTTTGCAGGAGCGACTTGATGGGCAATTGCAGCATTTTCAGCAGGTAGACCGAAAGCATCCCAACCCATTGGTTGTAGTACAGTTTCACCTTGTAAGCGGTGGAAACGGCTGATCACGTCACCAATTGTATAGTTACGCACATGACCCATATGCAGTTTGCCACTTGGATAAGGGAACATAGAGAGGATATAACGACGTGGTCCTTCTACTTGGTCGGCAACTTTGAAGGCTTTGCGATTTTCCCAGTCTTGTTGGACTGTAGGTTCAATCGCACTGGCTTGATATTCAGGGTCAATGTGAGTAGTCATAAACGTAAATAGAAATAACGGTTAAAAAGTTTGTGCTACAGCATAGCGCAAAATACGCCTAGAGTGAATTTTGCGATGCTGCCTAGATGTAAATAATTTAAGTCGATATAGCAGGACTTTGGCGTGAATTATTGTGCTGCGGCAGCTACCGCTTGAGCTTGGCGGAGTGCTGCATTGGCTTCGCGTTGTTGTTCTGCTTGTTGCTCATTTTGTTCATTCGACTGTTCGGCTTCACGTGAAACCTCTTCTTGGTTTTTTGCTGGAGTTGATTGCGTAGTCGTTGTTGCGCCATAGGTATTTACTTTACCTTTACGCTGCGCATTTTTTGGCGGTGGCGTGGTGGTGTAATGCGTTGAACCTTTAGCATCCACCCATTTGTAATATTCTTTCGCTGAAAGGTCCAAACTGGTCAGGCAAAACGCCATGCTAGATAAAATACAGGCAGTTCGTGCAATCGTCGTCTTCATCATAAATTCAGTCCCAAAGTTATAGTGATCATGCAAAATTATGCTGAAAATTTTGCGCTTTTTTGACAGCAGAATCTATGCATTTTTTAGCACAAAGGATAAAAGGGGCATCGCGTGGGATGAGTAACTTTGTGAATGATGAATTGTGGAATTAATGAGCAATAAAAATGTTGGGTTCTTATGATCCAATCCATGCATTAAGTTGAAAGTGAGGCAATTGAATGAAAAACCCACAGCCATTCATTTAATTTATTTATTAGATTTATAAAAGTATTTTATTAAATGCATGCTAACTGGTTATAAATAAACAAACTACAAAGAATGCAAAGAACGGGAGTATGCTTAAAAAACAAACGGTCTGTAAGTAATCAGAAAAAAGCCGATTTTTAAACTTGACTTTAATGGTTGAAACTACAAAAATGCTGTCTTTAGTTTTATATGCCTTAGATCGATCACCCTTCGAATGAGTGCATTTTAGCAATGGACTTCTTCTCTAGCCGAGAAGTTGAACAAAGCCAACAAAATATGTTTATCCCAACATGTTTTAGACCCCATATTGCTCAAACAGCAAGCAGGTCAGATTTTTTTCTTATTGCTATGAAAACTATGAAATTTGTGTGCTATAACAGAGCACACAGTTAATGAATTAACCACGACAAATGCCCTCCATTTGTGCGTGAAAAAAGATTAGGGTGAATCACGTTGGAACTTTTATCTGGTGGTGAAATGCTCGTACGCGCTTTAGCGGACGAAGGCGTTGAACATGTTTTTGGATACCCAGGCGGCGCAGTACTGCATATTTATGATGCGCTATTTCAACAAGAAAAAATCAATCATTACCTAGTGCGCCACGAGCAAGCTGCTGGTCATATGGCTGATGCTTACTCACGTGTCACAGGTAAAACAGGTGTCGTACTGGTGACATCTGGTCCGGGTGCAACAAATACCGTAACTCCAATTGCAACTGCCTATATGGACTCAATCCCAATGGTGATTTTGTCAGGTCAGGTTGCAAGCCATCTTATCGGTGAGGATGCGTTCCAAGAAACTGATATGGTTGGTATTTCGCGCCCAATCGTAAAACACAGCTTCCAAGTACGTCATGCAAGCGAAATCCCTTCGATTATTAAGAAGGCATTTTATATCGCTTCAAGTGGTCGTCCGGGTCCTGTTGTCGTTGATATTCCAAAGGATGCGACGAATCCTGCAGAGAAATTTGCTTACGAATATCCTGAAAAAGTGAAAATGCGTTCGTATCAACCGCCGCATCGTGGTCACTCAGGTCAAATTCGTAAAGCAATTGATGAATTGATTCATGCTAAACGCCCAATTATTTATTCAGGCGGCGGTGTGGTTCAAGGCAATGCTTCTGCACAGTTGACAGAACTTGCACATTTACTGGGTTATCCAGTAACCAGTACCCTAATGGGTCTTGGTGCGTATCCGGGCAATGATGAACAATTCATCGGCATGTTGGGTATGCATGGTACTTACGAAGCCAATATGACTATGCACAATGCAGATGTGATTCTGTGTGTGGGCGCGCGCTTCGATGACCGTGTAACCAATAATCCAGCGAAATTCTGTCCAAATGCGAAAGTCATTCATATTGATATAGACCCAGCAACGATTTCAAAAACAATTATGGCGCACATCCCAATTGTGGGTGCAGTAGAGCCTGTATTGACTGAAATGTTGGCTCAATTAAAGCAATTGAATGTGTCTAGACCAAATCCTGAAGATATCGCGGCTTGGTGGAAACAAATCAATGAATGGCGTCAAGTTCATGGTTTGAACTATGACAAACCAACTGATGGTTCAATGAAACCACAGCAAGTTGTTGAAGCCTTGGATAAAATTACCAATAGTCAAGCCATCATTACTTCAGACGTTGGTCAACACCAAATGTTTGGTGCGCTTTACTACAAATACACACGTCCACGTCAATGGATCAACTCAGGTGGTCTAGGAACCATGGGTGTAGGTTTGCCATATGCTATGGCAGCTAAACTTGCCTTCCCAGATCAACAAGTAGTGTGTATTACTGGCGAAGCATCGATTCAGATGTGTATCCAAGAACTTTCTACATGTAAGCAATATGGCTTGAATGTAAAAATTCTATGCTTGAATAACCGTGCATTAGGTATGGTTAAGCAATGGCAAGACATGAACTACGAAGGTCGTCACTCAAGTTCTTATGTTGAGTCACTTCCTGACTTCCCTAAATTAATGGAAGCGTATGGGCATGTGGGTATTCAAATTGATCATGCAGATGAACTCGAATCGAAGCTTGCTGAAGCAATGGCGATCAATGACAAGTGCGTGTTTATTAACGTGATGGTTGACCGTTCAGAGCATGTATATCCAATGTTGGTTGCTGGCCAGTCAATGAAAGATATGTGGTTAGGCAAAGGAGAGCGCACACAATGAGACATATTATCTCTGTACTTGTAGAAAACGAAGCAGGTGCGCTTTCACGTTTGGTAGGTTTATTCTCTCAGCGTGGTTATAACATTGAGACATTAAACGTAGCGCCAACAGAAGATCCGACGCTTTCGCGTTTGACTTTAACCACGTATGGCGATGAGCATAAAATTGAACAAATCACCAAACAACTCAACAAGCTTGTCGAAGTTGTTAAAGTTGTTGATTTGTCTGAAGGTGCTCATATTGAACGTGAATTGATGTTAATTAAAGTCAAAGCACTCGGTTCAGCACGTGCCGAAATTAAACGTACTGCGGATATTTTCCGTGGACAAATCGTAGACGTAACGCCAACGACATATACCATTCAAATCGCAGGTACAACTGAAAAGATAGATGGTTTTATTGATGCCTTAGCTGAAAATACAATTCTAGAAGTTGTACGTTCAGGTGTTTCAGGTATCGCACGTGGCGAAAAAGTTTTAACTATCTAATTTTATATATTCACCTCACTCCTATGGGTGAGGTACTTGAAACGTGAATAATCAAACAGAATCACGGTATCAAGTTAAAGGAAACGAAAGCATTTTAGCGGAGACAGCAATGCAAATTTTTTACGATAAAGACACAGACTTATCTATCATCCAAGGCAAAAAAGTAGCAATCATTGGTTATGGTTCACAAGGTCATGCTCATGCGCTTAACCTTAAAGATTCAGGCGTTGACGTAACTGTAGGTCTACGCGCTGGTTCTACTTCTTGGAAAAAAGCTGAAAATGCTGGTCTTAAAGTTTCAGAAGTTCCTGCTGCTGTAGCTCAAGCTGACTTAGTTATGATTTTGACTCCAGATGAGTTCCAATCACAACTTTACCGTGACGTAATTGAGCCAAACATCAAGCAAGGTGCAACGCTAGCATTTGCTCATGGTTTCTCTGTTCTTTATAACCAAGTTGTTCCACGTGCTGACCTTGACGTAATCATGGTTGCTCCAAAAGCGCCTGGTCATACTGTACGTTCAGAATTCCAACGTGGTTCAGGTGTACCTGATCTTATCGCTGTTCACCAAGATGCTTCTGGTAATGCACGTAACGTTGCGCTTTCTTACGCTTCAGGTGTTGGTGGTGGCCGTACTGGTATTATCGAAACTTCATTCCGTGAAGAAACTGAAACTGACCTTTTCGGTGAGCAAGCAGTCCTTTGTGGTGGTGCTGTTGAATTGGTTAAAATGGGCTTCGAAACTCTTGTTGAAGCTGGTTATGCACCAGAAATGGCTTACTTCGAATGTTTACACGAACTTAAATTGATCGTTGACTTAATGTTCGAAGGCGGTATCGCGGACATGAACTACTCAGTATCAAACAATGCTGAATATGGCGAATACGTAACTGGCGTTGAAGTAATCAACGAACAATCTCGTGAAGCGATGCGTAATGCGCTTAAACGTATTCAATCTGGTGAATACGCGAAAATGTTCATCCAAGAAGGTGCGTTGAACTATCCTTCTATGACTGCTCGTCGTCGTCAAAATGCTGCTCATGGTATTGAAGTAACTGGCGGTAAGCTACGTGCAATGATGCCTTGGATCCAAGCGAACAAAATCGTAGACAAAGAAAAGAACTAAGTTCTGATATCTAAGTCAAAAAGCCCTTGTTTTTAACAGGGGCTTTTTTATGCCTTACAAAAGACGGTATCAAGGCTGCGTGCCTCAAATGATGTAAGCAGTGCTTTTATTCCTTGCGCTTCACTCAGAACAGTGTTCTGAGTTTGCTCATACCTTGGATTCAAGCGAACAAAATCGTAGACAAAGAAAAGAACTAAGTTTTGATTTCTAAGTCAAAAAGCCCCCTGTTTTTAACAGGGGCTTTTTTATGCCTTACTGAAATCAGCATAAAGGCAAGTAAAACCGTTGATAAAGAGAAAAACTAATTTCTCCAATCAATTGATTTGAATGTGGAAGCCCACTCATTTGAGTGGTATTTAAATTTGCTAAGTACCTAGAAAGGATAAAAGGCAGTACGTGGCCTCTTTGCGTCCACAACGGTGATTTGCTTTTTGGGCTTCATTCAAAGCAGTACTTTTTCTTCCTTGTATTCAAGTAAAAAAAGTTGTAGAGCAATAAAAGAACAAAATTTTATTTCTCAGTCAAAAAAGATGTTTTTAATGGGGATGCCAAAGATTGGAAACATGGGCTTTAAAAGCGGCACCAATTTAATCTAATGGTTTGAGTCATAGATAGTTTCAAAACTCCTATATTTGTGTCATCTGTGTTGAATTTAGGTTGTGATAGAGTAGGCATTATTCATGCTGTATGGAGTGTGTAATTGCAATGAAAATATCAAAACTCTCTCTTTTACTCGCTCTTTGTCTACCTGTGGTGGGTTTTGCACAAGATGCAGATATAGCACAGCCTGAGTTAAAGCCTTTACCTGATGTTCGCATATCCATGCAGCGGATGCTTCGTTCGACTGAAGGGCGCTATTTCTTAGACTTGTATGCTGGAATATGGAATCCGCACGGGACTTTGACTGATCTGCAAGAGCCCAAACAAATTAACTTTAAAGGGACTCAAAAAGCTGATTTTATTGACTTGAATTCAGTTAATGTTGTGACTGAACAAAGTGCTGCAACAGCTTATCGATTAGCAGGAACATTGAATGCAAATACAGGCTCGTTTAAAGCTGAACTGACGGAACAAACGGCACCACCATCTACAAGTTATCTACAGTTTGAGCCTGCGTTTAAAGCTGTAGATAAACCTATCCTGCTGTTTAAGTTTTATGGGGTGCAATCCGCAGACCAACCTTATGGGAAGTCTCTAAAACGCGTAGATGTGATTAATAAGTCAAATGGCACAGTACTACAGTCTTTACAAGGCTTTAATGCCTTTGGGAGTAGTATAGGATTCTTGGATGTTAATTTTGATGGATACTATGATGTTGTACTCTCAGATACCTCTGATGGTCGAAAAATAGAAGATAAGCAATTTATTTATTGGATGTACAACCCTAAAACGAAGAATTTTCAGCGCTCACCACAATTGGAAAAAATTGCAGGCTTCCCAAAATTAAAAGGAGAGTTGCAGCAGATCGACTTTGGATCAGGTCAAATCTTTCGAGTCGATCAAGGATTGCTTTATCCAGTCAGTGAGTAAGTTAAATTTTTTAAAAAGCCCCATAACTTGGGGCTTTTTTTATTTATAGAATTTTCTAAAGAAGAATGTAGGCAGTTTTAAAAGAGGTATTCAGTATTTTGAATAAAAAATCAAAGTAAAAAGTGCGTTGAAAGAGAGGAGCTGAATTTCAATATGCGTGATAGTTCATGTAATAAATGAGATTCTAAAAAATTGAAAAACAAAAATCTGAAATTTAAAGAAAGAAAATATGATTTACAAAAGCTTAACATTGGAAACTAAGACGTGTTTCAAAACCTGTAATTTAATACAAAGGCTCAGTATTTGGTGACGTAATTCTTGTATTGCGTTTCAAAAGACATACCTGAAAGTGGTGATTATACATTTGAGATTCTATTTAAAATTTAAATTTAATCGGTCTTTACTATTAATATGGTTGAATATTCATGTAGTATTGGTTTGTTTGAAAATTATTTTGAACTATTTCACAAATATTTGGTGAAATATGTAACAGCCTATATTATTTTTAATGTTACTAAAATTAATAAAAACAATAAGATATGTTATACCAAAAAATAGGGATATGAAAAAAATCCCCAAAATTTGGGATAAAGAGAAAAATTAAATAAAAATATAAAAATTAAAAATATTTAATATATTACAACCACATAATTTAAATATTCGTAAAAAATAATATTACATGAATATTCGTGTGAATATTCCGCATTAGGTTCTTTTTTTCTCCACATGATTAAGAATGAATCAGCACCTAGGGAAAGTAAGATTAATTAGTTTTTCTTAATAAATATCCTTTGATGCACATACTAATAAATCTCATATGAGAATGGAGAAGTGAAATGTCTACATCTAAAATTTTAACCGCAGTACTATCTGCAACATTGTTCGTAGCACTTCCAGCAACATCTGCAATCGCTGGTGGTAAAAAAGAATCTAAACAATGTGGCGGTGCGCCGTGTGAAGGCGAAATCGACATCGAGTTACAGATTCTTAAAGCATGTGAGCTTTTGGTAGGTAAAGACATCAAACTCGTTGAAGACAGTTATAGGGGTGCTAGTGGCTTTACAGTTACAACGAACACTCCATATACATTAAATCTATCTACGCTAAACGCGGGTTCAAGTGCAGATACTTTTGTAAAACATGAAACCACTAGTGACAAAGTATTTACAAAAATCACGACTTCAAAAGG
The DNA here is from genome assembly GCF_013417145.1 of Acinetobacter sp. YH16044. Lineage (NCBI taxonomy): Bacteria > Pseudomonadati > Pseudomonadota > Gammaproteobacteria > Moraxellales > Moraxellaceae > Acinetobacter > Acinetobacter sp. YH16044. Next base: position 71,766 of record NZ_VPEK01000002.1, on the reverse strand, counting down.
TGGTGTGAATTATCCAATCGGTTCTACACCTGTAACTGGTATGAGCGTTGATAACTTTGCTGTATCTGTAGCTCCAAAAAATACAATTTCAGGTACTCAACGTGCTGGTACATACAAAGATACTTTATATATCAAAGTAGCTTACTAATCCAAATTTAGGGAGTTGATTCTACACAGTTAGGGTCAACTTCTTTTTATTTTTGAATTGATAATAATATTTAAATGTACTGGGGTGGGTATATGAAAAGTTTATTCAAAGTCGTTTCATTTAGTTTAATGACTTGCTTATTGAGTCCTCAAATATTTGCAGGTATTTCAATTAGCCCTGTGCAGTTATATTTAACCGATAAATCTAAACAACGCAGTGCGACATTTACTTTGGAGTCGAAAGGGGATGATGAGACACCACGTATTTTTGAGGCTCAAGCATTTAAATGGACTCAAAATGCCGCAGGGGAAGATGTTCTTTCACCTGAATCCAATATTATTATCAATCCGAAAAACTTTATTTTAAAACCAAATTCAAAACAAATGGTTCGTGTGGGTTTTACTCAATCTGTAGAAAGTATGAATCTACAACAAGAAGAAGCATGGCGTATTATTTATACTGAGCTACCACAAGTGACGAACTCTGAATCGAAAATTGCACTGTTATTAAGTATTAATGTGCCATTTTTTGTCGGCAAACAAGAACCCGCTTATTTGAAATTTATTGCCAAAAAAACGAATGGTCGCACCATTATTCAGGTTGAAAATTTAGCAAAATCACACATTCAAATCCAAAAACTTTATGTCATCGATAAAAGCAAAAAAACAGTCGCTGAATCTTCCGATATGAAATATTTATTGGCATTAGGTAAAAACCAATACGACATCGGGAATGTTTCTTTACAAGGCGCTAGTAATTATAAAGTCGTTGTGGAAACAGATAAAGGTGACACTCCTTTGGAGTTTAATTTAGTTGAGTAGTGGCTATGAACAGAATTACATTGCTTCTATATTGTATTTTATGTGCTAATTCTGCTCATGCAGAAGCCGTTGATATGCCTGATGATTTATTTCCAACCAGTATTTGGGTAAACGAAGTAGACCGCAAGAGCGAAGTATTATTACTGACTGAAAATAACAAGTTTTATATAGAATGCGCAGATCTTGATAAGCTGCAAATCAAAGTAGAAATTCTGAAACGACATGCAACTAAAAATTCATTTTGTTTGGTAACGGATCAAGATATTCAGTCTGGATTTGATCCTCAATTGCAAGCCGTCAAAATTAATCTTCCATCAAAATATTTCTTTGGGCTAGAAACTGATACCTTAATCAGCCAGCCGATGCCTGCAAATTTTGGTGCATTTCTTAATTATGAAATGCATTTTGAAAATAATACTCAACATAATAATTTTGGTGTGCTACCTGAACTGGGCGTGTTTAAAGACAATTGGATTTTAAGAAATAATGCCTTTTATCGAAATAATAAAGGTGATGATTATCGTGAAGAAAAATTCGTCAGGTTAAATAGTAGTCTTGAGTTTGATTTTTCTAAAAGTGCGACCAAACTGGTTATTGGTGATACGACCTCTGCATATAGTGCATTAATTCATGGTGTGCGATTTGGTGGTTTGAGTTTTGGTACAGACTATACGTCACGCCCAGATTTCGTGTATTGGAATATTCCAAGTCTAAAAGGCAGTGCGGTTTTACCTTCGACTGTTGATTTATATATTGATGGCGTAAATATTTATCAGAAAAAGATTTCACCTGGAGATTATAACTTACAAACAGGTGCCAATATTGAAAGTGCCGGTACAGCGCAAATGGTTGTACAAGATGTATTGGGGAATACCACTGTTCGAAGCTTCCCGGTATTAATTAGTAGTAAATTGCTTAAAGAAGATTTAAATGATTATAACATATCATTAGGGAAACTACGCTTCAGTTATGACGAAGAAAATAGTGATTATCGCGATTTTTTTAGTTCAGCCTATTGGCGTAGAGGTGTCACCAGTCGTACCACGTTGGGTGCAAGTGCAACCTATAGTGACAAAGTAAAAAATGCAGGACTGCTATGGACGCAAGCGGTCAATCGATGGTTTGTTTTAGACAGTATTTTTTTAGGCAGTAAAACCGATGACGACGATGGCTATTCTGCTGGTTTTGCTATCAGTCGTAATTTCGGGAAACTCAATTTTGGTGTGAGTTCTCGTTACGCTACAAATGATTATCGGGCGTTGGGTTATGAAGATAATCATATTTTTCCAAAATTTGAAAATATGGCGTATTTGAGTTTTGCTAATTTTCCATTCTTTCAAAATTTAAACCTGAACTATATCGAACAAACCCAGTATGAATCTAATGATCCTTTATTTGAATTAGAGGATCGCAAAATGCTCACAGTGGGTGTGAGTCGCGAAATCACACAGAATTTAATGTATACCGCCAATTATTTTAAAGAATTTGGTGATAGCGATGACTCAGGTGCCTTTATTACATTTTCTTATAATTTTGGTGGTGGTAAACGTATTCAGGCTGATGCAGGTACCAATAAATCCGGCGGTGTACGTTTCATCCAAAATGCATTTGGTGAATATGGTGCAAATTATGCGCTCGGTGTGGATTATCGTAATGATGAAACGGTATTAAATGCCTATGGTGGTTTGTCCACTAATGTTGGTGATTTAACCTTGAGTCATCTCTATAGTGAAAATGATTCAACAACACAGGTTGGCTACCGTGGCGCTATGGTGTGGTTGGGCGGTCAATACGCATTGACCAGTTTTGTCGATAATGCTTTTGCTTTAGTGAATGTTGGTGGTCGTGAAGATATTGATGTCATGCGATCAATGTCTCCAGTCGCGAAAACCAATAAAAAAGGCTATGCCTTTGTACACGATATCGTTCCTTATATTAATTACGATATTTCATTCGATGAAAATCAATTGCCGATCGAAAGCAAAGTTCCAAATGCTGCACATCGTTTAGTTGCGTTAAGACAGCGTGGTTATAACATTAATTTTTCAGTATTTGATACACAACAAATATTGGTCAAAATATTGGATGAACAAGGTCATCAATTTGTGGCAGGAAGTGAAGTTGCAATTGATACCCCAGAAGCTGATGTTTATCCAGTGGGTTCAGATGGCACGGTAATGTTATATGGTTTGGTTGAAGGCTACTACAAGTTGACGGTGAGGACCAGTGGTGGTCGATCTTGCCAAACAGCGTTAACAGTGCCGAAAAAGGTAGAAAACCAAACTCCTGAATTAATTACATTGCAGTGTAAATAAAGGAGTATTTCCAATGAAAAGTATTTTACTCATCTCAGCAGCGTTATTTAGTTCAATAACATTTGCAGCACCGAGTCGCTGTGAAATGGGACGAATCAGTGAAACCAATATGCGCTTGGCGAATTACTATAATAGTCAAGCGGCAAGTTCATTTAGTGTCGATTGTTCAGGTAAATACCGCATACGCTTTAATAGCCGAAATTTGCAGGATACTTCGGGCAGTAGTTTTGTAACGAATGGCCCGATTAAGCTGAAAACACGAATGACTGTTTCAGGTGCGATGGAAAATCTGTGGAATGTTTCTACCGAGCAAGGCGCTGGCAAAAATAACTATGTGATTGCTGTGCGTTTGGTAGAACGAGTGAATGCAACGACACCTGCAGGAATCTACCGCGATACAGTCTTTGTAAATATGGTGTTTTGAGATGCTTAGCGACCGATTTTCTTCATGGCTAAGGTGAATAATGCAGAGTGCTGATTTCGTTCATACCGCTAGATTGAAGCTTGATGATAGATATTTAGGTGAATCTTGGGCTCTAATCTAAGTAGCTTAATTTTCTGCTATGCGTATAAAGTCAGAAATGAAGGAAATTTGATTTCAGCATATGCTTCCCCGATAACAACTTTAGACACCGTTTTAATCAGTTATTTGATGAGCTCGATATACACGCTAAATGGTCAGTTCCTGCAAAATGGGAAGTGGATGTTACCCCATTGGAATGTCTAAGCTTACAGCGCGTAGCTGAAGAAGCATTAACCAATATTGTGAAGCATAGTCATGCGACCGTGGTGCAGATCCGAATTTATTATGAAAACTCGGCGTTGATAATGGAAGTTGAAGACAATGGCGTGGGGGGATGTGGATCTGGTTAATCAAGCTGGTTTGAGTGTGGGGCTTCGTAGTATGAGTGGGTGTTTAGAAAGGATGAACGCAGATATGCAAATAGCTTCTCGTGCGGGTCAGACGATTTTAAAAGTGATTAAAAACTACGGATAAATCATGATTTTGTAGATGAAATAAGATAATTTCTTTCAATAAACTGTCATCAAATAATCATCAAAATGCAAAAAATTGCTGCTTAAACTGTGGATATACATTTATAAGAAGCGTGTAAGATCATGACAGAATCGGCTAACGATTTGGGGTGTATGCAGGATGAACCTGCACGCTTTCAATTCCAATTTAAGCATATGCAATCACGAATGGATATGCAAACGGTCTCAACTTTAATCCGTCCAGGTCTAAAAATCGCCATTGTTACAGATACGTGGGCGCCAGAAATTAATGGTGTTGCACATTCTTTATTGCAGTTGTGTAAAGGCTTGCAGCAACAAGGCAACTCAATTTTTTTAATACGTCCTGAACAGTCCGAAAGTTGTCATGATTTCAGACCTGATCAAGAGTGTTTGGTTCGAGCGCAGTCGATTCCTAAATATTCAGGTTTACAATTTGGCTGGCCGCAACTAATTAAACTGAGTAAAGCTTTAAAAAAAGCCCAAGTCGACATTGTGCATATAGTCACTGAAGGACCTTTGGGATTTGCTATGCTTCAACTGGCGCGTTCTTTACAGATTCCTGTGTCCAGTGGTTTTCATTCGGCCTTTCATGATTTTAGTCGCTTCTTTGATTTAGCGTTTTTAATGAAGCCTGTACAACATTATTTACGATGGTTTCATAACAATACTCAACTCACCTGTGTCCCGAGCCAAGATACTGCGGATGCCTTGCATCGATTAGGTTTTAGTTGTCCATTGGTGGTGGTGGGGCGAGGTGTGGACCATAGTCGATTTTCTCCCTCACATTATCGAGCAGAACTGAGACAACAGTGGCAAGCAGATGAACATACCCGCGTGATGCTCTATGTCGGTCGGCTATCTCCTGAAAAAGAGGTGGATGTTTTGATTTCTGCCTACCGTTCGATGTTGGCTATGGATGCACGAACGAAATTGGTCATTGTGGGTGATGGGCCTGATCGTGAACGACTAATGCAACTGGCAAAATCCCTAGATGTTATTTTTATGGGAAGTTTAAGTGGTCAGGCTTTATCGGAAGCCTATGCCAGTGCGGATGTTTTTGTTTTCGCAAGTCAGGTTGAGACCTTTGGTAATGTGGTTTTGGAGGCAATGGCCAGCGGATTGCCTGTGATTGCATATAATGCCGCATGTGCCCAACTGCACGTGAGAAATCAGCAAACGGGATGGTTATGTCATTTATCTCGAACCGATGAATTTATTCGCCTCATGCAGCAATTGCCGCAACGCGCCAAATTAAAAACCATGGGCATCGAAGCGGCAAACGACGCAGCTAAAATTGGTTGGCAATATCCTGTACAGCAATTTGAGCACGCGCTATATCGCGTGGTGGATCAAGCTATGATGAGCCAATGGAGCTAGCGCTATTGGTTGTATAGAAAAGTTGAGCATCTTCAAAAATTAATATTCATCGAACTGTCATCAAAGCATCATTGCACTGTCAAAAAGATAACTTAAGCTGAGTCAAACACAGATCTCAACTTGTAAAAATAACAACACAAATCTAGCTCAACCCCAACATAGTCAGGCTTTGACTGTAGATAGGAGATTAGCGATGAATTTTAAAAATGCAAAAACAAGAATGCTGCATCTCGATTTAAAAGGCTGTATTTATCTCAATCATTTTTCGCATCAACAAGTTGTCGCTGACATATTTAAAATGGTGAGTCGACTTGGTGATGGTGTGTTTTGGTATGTCATGTTGGCGACGGTCTGGATCGTGCAGGGCATGTATTACAGTGTACAAATCGTCTATGTATTACTGGGTGGTTTCGTCGGCACCTCGATCTATAAACTCCTCAAAAAGAAAACTGTGCGCCCAAGACCGTACCAAGTGCATCAAGTGATTCGCTTAGGTGAACGCCCTCTAGATCATTTTAGTTTTCCATCGGGGCATACTCTACATGCGGTCATGGCAACAACAGTGCTGGGCTATATTCAACCCATGTTGTTGGTCTTAATGTTGCCCTTTAGCTTATTGGTGGCATTATCTCGCATGATCTTAGGTTTGCATTACCCAAGTGATGTCGCTGTCGGTGCTGCTATAGGCGCTGCAGTGGGTGCCGCAATTATTCTCTGTGCACCTCTTTTTGGTTTGATTTTATAGTTTGAAGTGGACATCTCAATTGCAAAATCTGGTAATAAAAAAATTAAAAGGGTTTATCACGTCCAATTGCCGAAATTTGTTAAAGTAAGCCATCATTCTATAGACGATGTTAGGAAGACCCATGGGTTTACGCTGGACAGATACCATTGATATCGCAATTGAGCTGTATGAAGCTCACCCTGATGTTGATCCGCAATGGATTCGCTTTACTGACCTACATGCATGGGTATGTGCATTGCCAAATTTCACTGATGACCCAGAAAAGTCGACTGAAGGTCTGCTTGAGGGAATTCAGATGGCCTGGATTGATGAGGCAAGTTAATCCCTACATCGAAAAAAGCAATTTTTTTGTATAGCAAAAGCAGAAAATAGCGCATTATTCGGTATAATGCGGCAAATTTTTCACGTCAAATTGACTTAAGGAGCCTCTCATGGCTATTGAACGTACTTTATCTATCGTTAAACCAGACGCAGTTGCTAAAAACCACATCGGCGACATCTTTGCTCGTTTCGAAAAAGCTGGTCTTCAAATCGTTGCAACTAAAATGAAACACTTGACTCAAGCTGAAGCTGAAGGCTTCTACGCTGAGCACAAAGAACGTGGTTTCTTTGCTGACCTAGTTGCATTCATGACTTCTGGTCCAGTTGTAGTTTCAGTTCTTGAAGGCGAAAACGCAGTTCTTGCTCACCGTGAAATCCTTGGCGCAACTAACCCTAAAGAAGCTGCTCCTGGTACTATCCGTGCAGACTTCGCTGTAAGCATCGACGAAAACGCTGCTCACGGTTCTGACTCTGTAGCATCTGCTGATCGTGAAGTTAACTACTTCTTCGCTCAAACTGAGATCGCTCCACGTACTCGTTAATTCGAAGTATTCAAACCAGATAAGTGGTATACTGCTTGTCTGGTTTTTTTATTCTCTGAATAATTCTTTGCTCAATAACTGAGCTTCTCCTTTGATCTTTAGACATGGTTTAGGTAATTACACATGAGTACTGAAGTAGTCGCTACATCAGCTGTTTCTGATGCACAGCAACAATCTCCATCCGCTCCGACGCAGAAAAATACTGTGGAGAAAGTGAATTTACTGGGCATGTCACGTCCGCAAATGGAAAAATTCTTCGAAGAAATGGGGGAGAAGAAATTCCGTGCTGGGCAGGTGATGAAATGGATTCATCAGTTCTTCGTGACTGATTTTGCTGAAATGACCAATATTTCTGGTAAATTGCGTGAAAAACTAGAAAAGATTTGTGAAATTAAAGCGCCTGAAGTGGTGCATAAAAATTACTCAAAAGACGGTACTCGTAAATGGGTGTTCCGTGTAGGTGAAGGTGCAGGTTCATTGGTTGAAACTGTGCTCATTCCTGCGGAAGATAAAACCGGCGCACGTAAGACCTTGTGTATTTCATCACAAGTGGGTTGTGCTCTGGACTGTTCATTTTGTTCAACTGGGAAACAAGGTTTTCAACGTGACTTGAGCCAAGCTGAAATTATTGGACAGCTTTGGGTGGCGAACTTCTCTTATATGGAAGATGTGCCAGTTGCGGATCGTGAACGTTCAGTGACCAACGTGGTGATGATGGGCATGGGTGAGCCGCTGTTGAACTATGATGCCGTATTGAATTCAATGCGTATCATGCTGGATGACTTTGCGTATGGTATGTCGAAGCGCCGTGTGACTTTATCAACCTCAGGTGTGGTGCCTAAAATTGACCAATTGGCACAAGACATTGATGTAGCCTTGGCAATTTCACTCCATGCGCCAAATGATGAACTACGTAACGAACTTGTTCCGATCAATAAAAAGTATCCGTTGGAACAGTTGATAGCAGCTTGTCAGCGTTATATCGCCAAAGATGGCAATGAAAGTTCACGTAAACATGTGACCATCGAATACGTGATGTTAGATGGTGTAAATGACCATCCTGAACATGCACAGCAAATGTTAAAGCTGTTGAAAAACTTACCAAGCAAAATTAATTTAATTCCGTTTAACCCGTTCCCGCATGCGCCATACGGTCGTTCAAGCCGTAACCGTATTATTTCTTTCCAAAAAACTTTGTCTGATGCCGGTTTTGTGTGTACGATTCGTCAGACACGTGGTGATGATATCGACGCTGCGTGTGGACAACTCGTGGGGCAAGTTGCTGACCGTACTCGTCGTGCGGAGCAATGGAAAAAGAAAGTTGCGCAGCAAAATGAGATACTGCGCTCACAAGGATAATAAAGAGGCAGCCAATTGAAAAAGTTAACGTATAAGTTCACTTTCGTTTCAGCTTTATGTGCATCGGTTTTGGCATTAACAGCATGTCAAACGCCTGAGATTGGGAAAAAAGACCCAGAGAAAGCCGTAAAAATCAGAACGCAATTGGCTGTTGAACACATGAAAGTAGGGGATTTGGACTCTGCTAAACGCGCATTAGATCAGGCTTTAGAAGTGGATTCTCGCGATTCCCAAGCCAATATGATGATGGGTGTCTTACTACAACGAGAAGGCAGCCCAGCCAACTTAGAAAAAGCAGATAGTTATTTTAAGCGTGCAATTTCAGCAGACTCAAAAAATTCTCAAGCGCGTAACAACTACGGTACGTATTTATACCAAGTTGAGCGCTATAATGATGCGATTGAACAGTTCAGCATCGCAGGTTCAACTTTAGGTTATGATCAACGTTTCAAAGCATTGGAAAATTTAGGTCGAATTTACCTGAAAGTGGGTGATGTGGCGAATGCTGAAAAATCATTCAAACAAGCTTTGCAGGCTAATCGTGATTCCTATGTTTCAATGTTAGAGTTGTCTGAAATCTTTTATTTGAATCAGCAGTTCCCTGCTGCCACACAAATGTATGAACAATTTGTACGTGCAGTAGGACAAAAAAATCAGGGTGCGCGCGCACTCTGGATTGGCATTCGAACAGCGCGTGCCAATGGCGACAATTTGGGTATGCAAGTACTGGTTAACCAGTTACGTGCTTTGTTCCCAGAAAGTCCTGAATACCAACGCTATTTGCAATTACAGTACAGTACTGAGGCCGTATGGAAGTAAATCCTAATTCACCGCAATCGAATGGTTCGAGCGTAGCTCCAAATGCATTAGGAAATGTACAACGCCCAGGTGAGTATTTACGTCAAGTACGTATTACGCAAAAACTGGAACTTGAAGCTGTCGCATCAGAACTCAATATTCCATTAAAAACACTGACTGCACTTGAGCAAGATGATTATAAGTCATTGCCTGAAGCGACCTTTATTAAAGGTTACTACCGCACTTATGCCAAATATTTAAAAGTTGATGCAACCAATATCATTCAACGTTTTGATGATATTTATGCCAACGATACGGGATTGTTGCCAAATCACGCGTTAAATAATTCACCGATTAAAATTATGGGTAAATTACCCGGTTCTAACCGTGACCGTAATCGTAAATGGATCAAACGTGGTTTGATTGCATTGGCGGTGTTGGTGGTCATTGGTGCGATCGTGGCAGCGATTCAAGGCATGACCTCGGGCAGCGATAATGAAGACGCTGTGACCAGTGATGTCGCTTCAGAAGTTCAAGTCCTCGACATGAATGGCGGAAATGCAGCGGTCAGTGGCGATCAATTGACATTGACCTTCAGTAGCCCGACTTCAGTACATATTGTTGATTCGACGGGTAAGGTGTTGGCGACAGGTCGTCAAGCATCGACGCTCAACTTAAACGGTGAAACACCATTCCAAATTCGTTTGGATGATGCAACAGTAGTGTCATTAAGCTTAAATAATGAAAATATTTCATTGTCACCATATACCGTAAACGGCAAAGCAGATTTCCGTTTATCACGTTAAGGGACAACAGAGCAGACTGAACAATGATTGAAAATCCAATTAAGCGCCGTCCAACGCGTAAAATTAAAGTAGGTTCGGTGTATGTCGGTGGTGATGCGCCGATTAGCATCCAAAGTATGACCAATACTGAAACCTGTGATGTCGAAGCGACCGTGGCACAGATTCAGCGCTGTGTAGACGTCGGTGCGGACATCATGCGTGTTTCTGTACCGAGTATGGAAGCTGCTGAAGCTTTTGGTGAAATTCGTAAACGTGTGCAAGTGCCATTGGTTGCCGATATTCACTTTGATTATAAAATTGCTTTACGTGTTGCAGACCTTGGTGCAGATTGTTTGCGTATTAACCCGGGTAATATTGGTTCTGAAGCCAAAATTCGTGAAGTGGTTGCGGCAGCGAAGCACAATGACATTTCAATGCGTATTGGTGTCAATGCAGGCTCACTGGAAAAAGATATTCAAAAGAAATATGGTGAGCCTACAGGTCAGGCTTTGCTTGAATCTGCAATGCGCCATATTGATATTTTAGACCGTTTAAATTTCCATGAATTTAAAGTGTCAGTCAAAGCATCCAATGTCTTTCTGACGATGGATGCTTACCGATTACTTTCTGCACAAATTGATAACCCATTACACTTAGGTGTGACTGAAGCAGGTGTCTACCGCACGGGTTCAGTCAAATCTGCTATCGCTTTAGGCGGTTTGTTGATGGAAGGCATTGGTGACACCATGCGTATTTCATTGGCCGCAGAGCCTGAAGAAGAAATCAAAATTGGCTTTGATATTTTAAAATCATTGGGCTTACGTTCAAACGGCATTAACTTTATTGCATGCCCAAGTTGTTCGCGCCAAGAATTTAATGTCATCAAAGTCATGCAAACATTGGAAGAGCGTTTAGAAGATATTCGTACCCCAATGGATGTATCGGTGATTGGTTGTAAAGTAAATGGTCCGGGTGAAGCCAAAGAAGCCGATATTGGTGTAGTAGGTGCAAGTCCGCGTTCACTGGTGTATCGTAATGGCGAAAAGAGCCATTTAATTGACACAAATCAGTTGGTTGACGAAATCGAAGCGATGGTTCGTCAACGTGTTAGCGATCTTGAAGACGCTAAAGCTAAAGAGATTATTCGCACAAGTTTTTCTGAGTAGATCATGAGTTCAATCGTCGCAATCAAAGGTTTTAATGACATTCTCCCTACGCAAAGTCCTGCATGGAGACGTCTAGAACAGCATCTATCTAGCCTGATGGATGCTTATGGTTATCAGCAAATTCGCTTGCCGATTGTGGAGCAGACTCATCTGTTCAAACGTTCTATTGGTGATGCAACGGATATCGTTGAAAAAGAAATGTACACATTCTTAGACAAAGGTAATCCGCCTGAGTCTTTGACTTTGCGTCCAGAAGGAACAGCAGGGTGTGTACGTGCAATGCTTGAACATAACTTACTTCGTGGTGCTACACCGCGTGTATGGTATGTCGGCCCAATGTTCCGCTATGAAAAACCACAAAAAGGTCGCTACCGTCAGTTCCATCAATTTGGCGTAGAAACCTTTGGTGTTGCAACACCAGATCAAGATGCAGAATTGATTTTAATGACTGCGCGTTTGTGGAAACGCATGGGCGTTGCAGATAAAGTTCAATTAGAACTCAATACTTTAGGTGAGTCTGATGAACGTGCAGCTTATCGTGCGGCATTGGTTGAATTTTTAGAGTCACATAAAAATGACTTAGATGAAGATTCTCAGCGTCGTCTCACCACAAATCCACTGCGTATTTTGGATTCTAAAGATGCGAAAACACAAAGCATTTTGGAAAATGCGCCAAAACTTCACGACTTTATGGGTGAAGAAACGTTGGCTCACTTTGCCCAATTGCAGCAGTATTTGACTGACGCTGGTGTTGGTTTTGTGATCAATCAAAAATTGGTTCGTGGTCTCGACTACTACAATAAAACGGTCTTTGAATGGACAACTACACACTTAGGTTCTCAAGGAACGGTATGTGCTGGTGGTCGTTATGACGGTTTAGTCGGTCAGCTTAAAGGTAAAGCAGACCAGTCGGTGCCTGCTGTTGGTTTTGCAATGGGTATGGAGCGTTTGCTTCTTCTACTTGAACAAGTGGAAGACAATACCCCAGTGCGTGACTGTGAGCTATTCTTGGTTTCAGATCCTGCAACTCAAGGTAAAGCGTTGGTGCTTGCTGAACAAATACGTGATCAACTTGAAGCAGCGGGTAGTAACATTCGCTTAAAAGTTGGTTCACAAGGTTCAATGAAATCGCAAATGAAAAAAGCTGACCAATCGGGTGCTTTATTTGCTGTGATTTACGGTGAACGTGAGCAAGCAGCAGGGCAAGTGCTGGTAAAAGAGCTAGCGATTGCAGAACAACACGAAGTGAATGTGGCAGACTTTGTTGCCTTCATTATCGAAAAAATTTCTTCAAAATAATCCCTATAACATAAGGAAAAAGGTAATTTCATGAGCGCATTGAGTGAAGAAGAACAACTTGATAATTTAAAATCGTTTGCTAAAAAATATGGCTCTGCCATTGTTAGCGGCATTTTAATTGCGTTGATTGCCTTTTTCGGATGGGAATACTGGCAGAAGAAAACTTTGGCTGAATCACAAATGCAAACAGCCAAAGTCCAGCAGTTAATGGATGATGCTCAGTCGGCGACGGGTGACGCTTTTACACAACTTTCTGCGACTGCAGATAAAATTGTAAAAGAAGCGCCAGATTCGCCACAAGCCATCCAAACTCAGTTGCTTATGGCAAAATTGGCGTATGATAAAGCGGATTATGCCAACGCTGAAAAAGCTTTGAAAAAAGTTGAAAATTCAAAAGTTGACGATGCGGGCTTAGTTCAATTGGTGAAATTACGTTTAGCGTATGCACAATTGGCACAAAAGAAATTTGATGAAGCATTAAAAACTTTAGAAGCGGTTAAAGAACCTGCTTTTCAAGCAACTGCAGATGAAGCCCGTGGCGATGTCTATGTTGCGAAAAATGATATCGAAAATGCAAAGAAAGTTTATCAAAGTGCATGGGATGCTTTGGTTGAGCGACAAGAAGAACGTCAAATTTTACAAATTAAACTCGAAAGTGTAGGCGTTTTAGTTGATGATCCTGAAATTGAACGTCCGATTATAGATACACAAGTGGAAGCAACTGAATGAATAGAAAATACAAAATTACCTGTGCGCTGACAGTTTTAACACTTGCTTTGGCTGGTTGTGCAAATAAAGGAAAAGTAGAAAAAGTAAAACCAAATCCTTTACCAAAATTGGAACAGGCAAAAACTTTAGCACCTGTATTTTCAAACAGTGTGGCTTCAACTGAGGAAGCGGATCCACTGCGTTTACGTATGGATGCAGATAATGGCGTTGTTTTTAGCGTAAACCCTAACGGTGAAGTTCAAGCCTACAAAGGTAAAGAGCGTTTATGGCAGAAGAAAATCTCTAAGCAAGGTTTGACTGCAGGTGTTGAAGCTGCTGACGGTATCGTGGTTGTCGGTAATGCAAAAGGTCAATTATTTGCATTAGATCAGGCAACAGGTGAGCAAAAGTGGACTGCACAATTAACTGGCGCGTTACTTTCACCGTCGTTGATTCAAGCAGGTCGTGTTATTTCAGTCACCAATGATGGTACGGTATACGCAAACGATGTGGCAACGGGTCAACAAACTTGGACCTATAACTTGCCAAATGTGCAGTTTAGTTTACGTGGTATGGCAGCACCGGTATCACTCGATGCGCGTCATGTTCTCATCGCTTCTTCAAATGCCTATATTTATGTGATTGATGCATTGAGCGGTATCCCGAAAATGCAGCGTCGTGTTGCAGTGTCAGACGGTCGTTCAGATGTACAACGTCTCATTGATATTGACGGTGAACCGACTGTAGCAGGTCAATTTTTAATTACCACCAGTTATCAAGGTCAGGTCACTGCACTGGATTTAGCCAGTCAGCAAGTGATTTGGAGCAATGATGCTAGTAGCATTCAACGCCCTGAAGTTGTGGGTAATGGTGTGTTTGTTGCGCAAACAGATGGTAAAATCGTGGCTTATGAAATTACCACAGGTCAAAAACTGTGGGAAAATGATCAGTTACTCAATCGCCAGTTGAGTAATCCTGTCATGCTCGGTCAAGAGCTTGTGGTGGGTGATTTAGATGGTGTATTACACCTCATTAATCCAGCCACAGGTGAGCTTGTTGGTCGTTCAAAAACCAGTGGCGAAGTTCGCTCATTACGTGTCATTGACAACCAGCTGTATGTCTCGACTCGTAAGGGCGCTTTAAGTATTTGGCAGAACCGTTAATTTTTCTGCGGCTTATGTTAAAATAAGCCAAACCGTATTTTTGAACGCGGGGGATTGAATCATCAATGCCCCGTGTTTTTATTTATTTTAGGCATTTATCCTATTTCCATTCTTCCTAAGCTTTCTGATGTTCAGACCAGACCAAACTGGCTGATCTGGAATAAAGGTTAATCTATGAAACCCGTAATTGCGCTCATTGGTCGTCCGAACGTCGGAAAATCAACGTTGTTTAACCAGATAACCAAGAGCCGTGATGCTCTCGTTGCTGACTTTGCCGGTCTGACTCGTGACCGTAAATATGGTGACGCGACTTATCAAAACAAATCTTTCATTGTCGTTGATACTGGGGGTATTGGCGAAACTGAAGGTGGTATCGATTCGTACATGGCAGAACAGTCAAAAACTGCCATCAATGAAGCAGATATTATTGTCTTCGTTGTTGATGCTCGCGCAGGCTTATTGGCATCTGATGAGCAAATTGCTCGTGACCTACGTACGCTGGGTAAAAAAGTTTATCTTGTTGCCAACAAAGTTGATGGTGTTCATGCCGAAGCAGCTTTAGTTGAATTCTTCAAATTAGGTATGGGTGAACCACTTCAAGTGGCTGCCAGCCATGGTCGTGGTGTTCAGCAAATGCTTGAAGAAGTGTTAGCTGAAGTGCCTGAAGATGAAAGTGAAGAACAACACGATAAAGACACTGGCTTACGTTTAGCGATTATTGGTCGTCCAAACGTGGGTAAATCGACTCTAGTGAACCGTTTGTTGGGTGAAGACCGTGTGGTTGCATTTGACCAACCAGGTACTACACGTGACTCGATTTATATCCCATTTGAACGTGATGGCCGTAAATACACATTAATCGATACTGCGGGTGTACGTCGTAAAGGTAAAGTGGACGAAATGATCGAGAAATTCTCGATTGTGAAAACTTTACAAGCGATGAAAGATGCGCATGTTGTGGTTATTGTTGTCGATGCACGTGAAGGGATCGTTGAGCAAGACTTGCATTTGATCGGTTATGCGCTTGAAGCAGGGCGTGCGATGGTAATTGCCATCAACAAATGGGACAACATGTCTGACTACGACCGTAAACAGTGTAAATTAGATGTTGAACGTCGTTTTGACTTTATTCCTTGGGCAAAAATTCACTTAATTTCTGCACTTCACGGTACAGGTGTTGGTGATCTTTATCCATCGATCCATCGTGCTTATGATTCTTCGCATTTGAAAGTGTCACCTGCGAAAATCACTCAAATCTTGAATGATGCAACTGATGCACACCAACCACCAATGGTTCAAGGTCGTCGTATCAAAATGCGTTATGCACATATGGGCGGACAAAATCCACCGACGATTGTGATTCACGGTAACAAAGTTGATAAAACGCCAAATGACTATCGTCGTTACCTAGAAAACGTGTTCCGTAAAGTTTATAAACTTGAAGGTACGCCAGTCAAAATTGAATTTAAAACCTCTGATAACCCATTTGAGGGTCGTAAGTCGCAAATCGATGAGCGTACGGCTGCACGTAAACGTCGTTATGTTCAGAAGTTCAAAAAAGCGGAAAAGAAATTCAAACGCTAAGTTTGGATAAGTAAAAAAGCCTGCAGATATGCAGGCTTTTTTTCACTTTATTTATCTAAAAAGATGTAGAAATTAGTTTTTGCACTTTTTAGCTTGGCGGTAAATATCAATATTATCGAGGTTGGCTTGAGCAACTTCCATGGCTTGCTGAGCGCTGTTGCTATCCTGTTGTGTATTTTTATTGCCCGAAAAAGCCGTAGCAAATTGTCCCATACGTGCCGCTGTTTCAGATTGACCTGAAAAGGCGGATAGCGCGTTGCCAGCAAGCCCCGCCCATTTTGAAGCTTGGTTATTTTGCTGTGCTGACGCTTGGCTTAATGCCAGTTGTGATGCTTCCAATGTACGTTCGAAAGTTTTACGCTCAACGCTCAGGTCTGTGCAATCCAAGGTTTTTAAATAACTGGTGCTATAAACACTATTGTTGGTTTGGCTAGCTTGATTGAAATTTGAGGCATAGCCACGGTCTGCTTGAGCCACGGCGTTAGCAGCTTCTTGACGGCTTTGATTCATACGAGCTTCAGCTTGGTCCATAATCGCGCCATTTTTGGCACCCATCACTGCAACAGCTGCATCCAATAAACCTGCTTGAGCGAAACATGGTAGGACACAAAGTGAACTGATTAAGGTGATTTTTCTTAGCATCTGGTTTACCCCGAGTTTTAAATTAAAGTTATAAGAATCTAGAGTATTTTATCTAATTGAAGATGTATTTGAAATATTTATTATACTTAAGTATTTGAATATATTTATAATATTAAGTATTTCTTAAGTGGTTAGAAATATTTTTAAACTGAGTTTTAAAATCTCGACGAGTCAAAGGACCGATGCGCTCATCTGTAATGTGGTGTATTTTGTGTCGGAGTGTCGCATAAAATATAGCGTCATGGACGTAGTGTAAAAGATATTGGATCAACAACTTATGGCGAAAATTCAGCTTGAATATAGTGCAATTACTGACTTCTTTGTGGAGCCGCATGGCTTGAGTCGTCAAGAGGTAATTGCCGTGCGTAAACAAGCCATTTACCAATATCGCAATCAATTACTTGCGCAGCGGCTAAATAGGTCAGTTGAAAATTCAGATTTTTCAAAGTCTGCATTTGGTAAGCCTTTTCTTCCTGATTTTCCACACTTTCATTTTAATCATAGTCATAGCCAGCAGCATTATGTTTTAGCCAGCAGTGAAAAAATCGCCAATATTGGTGTGGATATTGAGGATTTAAATCGAAAAGTTTGTTTTGATGCGATGGCTCAACACAGCTTTCATCCCGAAGAATTGCTCAATTGGGACAGTTGTGAGCATGATCCTGATTTTTGGTTTAAAGTTTGGACCACCAAAGAGGCGGTACTTAAAGCGTCAGGTTTAGGGATTCGAGTGAACCTGAATGAACTGAATACACAGTGTCATCCTGAGCAGAATGGTGGGATGTGTAGCCATCCCGCAATTGGCACTTTTGCTTATCAGAATATTCAACTGCCGCATGTCATGTTGACGGTGGCATGGCAAAGTGAACAATCTTGCCGAGGCTTTCATTTGCCTAATATTGAGTTGAATGTCTTATAAATCGGTATGAAATAAAATCATCATGAAAAAAGCCCTGTTCTGGCTGAACAGGGCTTTTTTTTAAATTAATCTAAACTGGCTTTAGATTAGATTTTGCATTTTTTAGAACCTTGGTAGATACCAATGTTGTCGATGTTTGCTTGAGCAGCAGATTTGTTCGCTTGTTGAAGTTCAAGATTACCTGCTTCTGAAGTATCTTGCTCACCAGCCAAGCTGTTTGCAATGTTGCCTGCACGAGCAGCTTTTTCAGAGTTACCACCGAAAGCAGCAAGAGCGCCACCCGCTAAACCAGCAAATTTGCTCAATGATTTGCCTGGCGCTTGAGCAGATGCTTGGATGTTTGCAATGTTTTTGTCAGCAGCTTCTAAAGAGCGCTTAGCATTCGCTTTTTCAACAGCAAGAGTTGCACAATCCATCGCTTTTAATTCTGAAGATGCGAATTGAGTTGTAGCAAAAGCAGAAATTGAAATAGAAGTAACAGTTGCAAGAACAAGTAATTTTTTCATGAAATAATTCACTTTTATTGTTAGAAAATAAACGCCCGAAAGTAATGGGCGGGTGAATATTATTCAAAAAAAGGAATTTTGTCCTGTTAAAATGTGACAATTGTGTAACTTTGTGTAATTTGCGTACAAATATGATTGCAAAATTAGATGATTAGTAACACGTTACTATTTGGGTTTTTGTGCAATCCAAATATTACTTAAGCGGTTGACAAATTGCGGGCTAAACTTCGATAAATTAAATAAAAATTTAGCTTTCATCCCCACAGGTGTATGTGTGGCCATTAAGACCGTATCCTTTTTTTGTACCAAGGCATAAATTTGCTGAGCGACATCGCTCGGTTGAAGATTGACGCCAATTTTCTTAATACTTTGTGCATCAATGTCTTGCACCATCGCGGTTTGAACAAATAAAGGCATCACATCTAAAACGCGAATATTGTATTTTTGCCACTCAATATCCAAACTTTCAGTGAACCCACGTACAGCAAATTTAGATGTGGCATAGCTGGCTAAATCTGCTTGTCCATAAATAGCTGAAGCCGAAGAGAGGTTAATCACACGAGCAAAATTGCTTTGTTGTAAATAGGGGAATGCCGCATAGCAACCGTTTATCACCCCTTTGACATTGATATCAATCGTTCGGTGGTGTGCAGACAGTTCCGTATGTTCAAAGCTGCCTGAATACAGAATTCCGGCATTATTGACTAAGATATTCAGCTGACCTGCCCAAGCAACAAATTCAGCTAAAGCGCTTTGCCATTGCTCTGGTTGTGTCACATCTAAAAGCCCAGCTTTGGCATGGCTACCGAGTTCAGCAGCTAATGAGGTGACTTGAGATTGGTTAATGTCGTAGAGCCCAACTTTATAGCCTTGTTGTATGAACAGTCGTGCAATTGCTGCGCCAATCCCTTGTCCTGCACCGCTAATAAAAATACTTTGCATGTTATGCTTCCCTGAATTGAGTTGCTCATTCCCTGAGTGAATTTTGAGCATATCAAATTCTGTAATCGAAACAATGTACTGATGAGTAAATAGCTGGAGTTCACATGGAACAATTATTAGCAGTGATGAAAGAATTACGTGAAAAATGTCCATGGGATCAAAAGCAAACCCCAGAAAGTCTGACTCGTTATGCTATAGAAGAGGCCTATGAAGTTGAAGCGGCGGTTCGTTCAGGTCAGATTGACGATGTGCGAGATGAACTGGGGGATTTGTTGCTGCAAGTGGTTTTTCAGTCGCAGATGTATAGCGAACAAGGCGCGTTTGATTTTCAAGATGTGGTGCAAGCCATTACAGATAAATTAATTCGCCGTCATCCCCATGTGTTTCAGGCAGAGCAGTTTTCTGCACTCAATGCGGATGATGTGGCAACACTATGGAAACAGATTAAACAACAAGAAAAAGCAGGGAAATCAGCATCTAGATTAGATGAGGTTAAACATGCACCTGCATTAAGCCAAGCAGATGAAATCCAAAAAAATGTGGCGAAAATTGGATTTGATTTTCCAGATATTGAAGGGGCTTATGGCAAGCTTGAGGAAGAGCTAGGGGAGTTAAAAGAGGCCTTGGCAGGCAAAAAATCCGACGAAATATTTGATGAATTTGGTGATTGCTTATTTTCTCTAGTGAATGTTGGACGTAAGATTGGCATCTCAAGTGAGATGGCACTGTTAAGTACCATTCATAAATTTAGAAGCCGTTTTGCTTATATTGAAGCACAGGCCACATTACAACAAAAACATGTAGAAGACTTGTCCCTGACTGAAATGGATCAGTTATGGGAACAGGCAAAACAACAATTAAAACAACAGGCTGAATATGCACTACATCCTAAAGAATAAATGCTTTACACAACTACTTGTCTTGGTTTTGAGTTTAATGGCAGATTTAACTTTTGCGCAAAGCCCTTCGGGCTACGCGGAATGGAAAGCCATGCAGCAAGCTCAAGATCAACAATTAAAAAAGCAATCTGAGGCCACTAAGTCCAAAGCGACAACTGCACCGAGCAATGCCAACTATTATTTGTCACGCCCCAGCACCCAACAAAATAGTCGAACAGATCAGGTACGCTTAAATACAGCCTCAGTCGATGAACTGCAAACATTACATGGAATTGGTCAGAAAAAAGCAGAAGCCATTGTGCAATATCGTAAAAGTAATGGCTTATTTAAAAGCATTGATGATATTCAACAGGTTAAGGGAATCGGTCCTGCACTGTTTGCTAAAAATAAAGCAAAATTGGCACTTTAAGTGAAGTGTAAAAAAAAGAATTAGGTTAAGCTCAGCTTGAGCATTGAGATAATCAAATTGCCCTTTGATTGTGTTAGAGATATCATTAGCGACATCTTAAGAATTTTACGTTCAGACGTAGGAGACAGCGTCTTTTGCAAACTTTGCGCGCGTCCAAATGTGGTTTATCAACCGCACAATTACCTTCTTCCATTTTAGATGTGATTGATGCCTTAACTAAGGCAGGCTATGAAGCTTATATCGTGGGTGGCGGTGTCCGTGACCTAATGTTGGGTCATGCACCTAAAGATTTTGATGCCGTAACTAATGCGACACCAGCTCAGGTGAAAGAAGTCTTCGGGCGACGTTGCCGAATTATTGGTCGTCGTTTTGAGCTGGTGCATGTCTACTCAGGACGTGAACTGATCGAAGTTGCGACCTTTCGTGCGCCACCTAAAAAAGCCGTGACTTCTGCTGCGGGCATGATTTTACGTGATAATAATTGGGGTACGATTGAGCAAGACTTTGCACGTCGTGACTTCTCGATCAATGCAATGTATTACCAACCACGCAAAGGTGAAGTGCTAGATTTTTGTCATGCAGTAGATGACATTAAGCATAAAACGTTGCGTTTATTGGGTGATCCACAATTACGTTTTGAAGAAGATCCTGTGCGGATGCTTCGGACTTTACGTTTTGCAGCCAAATTAAACTTTAATATTGATGAAAAAATTCTGGATGTTTTTACTCCAGAACTCACTCAATTGCTGCGTGATGTGTCTCCACATCGTTTATACGATGAGTCACAAAAGCTCTTTACCATGGGGCATCTCAATCGCGTCTTACCGATGCTGATCGATTTTGGTATTTGGTATCAATTATTTGCAGATATCAAACCGGTCGTAACCCCATTTATTGAGTTGGCTGCAAAAAATACCGATCAACGTATTTCGATTGGGAAAACCATTAACCCTGCATTTTTCTATGCCGTGTTATTGTGGATTCCGTTCCAAGAACGTTGTACGTTCTATTTGAATAAAGGTGTGGTTCCTGCTGAAGCGCGTGCTCAAGCAGGCTTGGATGTATTGAAACGTCAGGCTACACGAACCATTATTCCACGCTTTGCAGAAACATTTATTCGTGAAGTTTGGGAAATGCAAACCCGTTTGCTGAATCCAAAACCACAGCAAATTGAAGCACTATCAGGTCATGCGCGTTTCCGTGCAGGCTTTGACTTCTTGCTTCTGCGTGAAAAATCGGGCGATACAAGCACGCAAGGTATGGGCCAGTGGTGGGATGCTTATCAGCAGATGAGCACTGACGAAAAAGAACTGGCAATTAGCCAATACAATCGTCAACGTGCCAAGAGTCGTCGTAAAGCGGCGCATGAAGATGTGGAAGCCAAAACTTCTACTCATCAGCAAGTTGAAATTGAACCGCTGGTGAATGAACCAGAAAGCAGAAGTCGCCGTCAACGTAAGCCTAAATCACATGCCAACAGTCCAGCGACAGTGTCAATCGTGGCAGCGTCAGCCAGTGGTGAAATTGGTGCAGATCATCCGATTTTAAAACGTAAACGTGTGAAACGAGATTTGACTCAGGTTATTTTTGGGCCAACACAATGACGCTGACATATATTGGTTTAGGCAGTAATTTAGGTGATTCTCTACAGATCCTTAGTGAAGCGGTGCATAAACTTGCAACACTCGGAAAAGTGAAAGTCTCAAAACTGTATCAAAGCCCGCCAATGGGGCCACAAGATCAGCCGAATTATTTAAATGCAGCGGTTGCATTAGAAACTGATCTAGCACCTTTGGCCTTGTTGGATGAATTGCAACGCTTTGAACAAGAGTCGGGGCGTGTACGCCTACGTCATTGGGGGGAGCGTACACTGGATTTAGATTTACTGATTTATGGTGAACAGCACATTCAAAATGAACGTTTGACGGTGCCTCATGTTGGTGTTTTAGAACGTGATTTTGTGTTGAAACCTTTGTTGGATTTAGATGAGAATCTACAGATTAAAGGACAATCATTAAAAGATTTACCTATTTTGAATAATCCAAATTTAACTGTATTGGATGCAGGAAACTGGGCCCATCTTTAATTTTTGTATGACCACTTGAGAAAGCCGTCATCTGAGGAATATTGAAATGATTAGTCTAAGTGACTTGAAAAAATTTAAAGCGGAAGGCCGCAAATTCTCCTGCCTGACTTGCTATGATGCGAGCATGGCAAAAGCAATGGAAGTTGCTGAAGTCGATAGTATTCTGATTGGCGACTCATTGGGGATGACCATTCAAGGGAATGACTCAACTTTGCCTGTCACTGTTGAAGATATGGTATATCACACTGCTGCAGTGCGTCGTGGCAATAAACATGCGTTTATTTTGACTGATTTGCCATTTATGACCTATGCCACTTTGAATGACGCTTTGGTGAATTCAAAGACTGTGATGCAAGCAGGCGCACAGATGGTCAAATTGGAAGGTGGTGCATGGTTGTCAGAAACAGTTGAAGTATTGACCCGTAATGGTATTCCAGTGTGTGTGCATTTAGGGTTAACTCCGCAATCGGTTCATGTGTTTGGCGGTTATAAAGTGCAAGCACGTACACGCGAAACCGCGGATCAACTCATTGCAGATTGTAAAGCTGTGGTTGATGCAGGTGCAGCAATTTTACTTTTGGAATGTGTTCCTGCCCAAGTGGGTAAAGAAATTAGTGAATTATTCCCAAATACACCTGTGATTGGGATCGGTGCCGGTGCAGAAACGGATGCTCAAGTCTTGGTTCAACAAGATATGTTGGGACTGACGTTTAGTCACGTGGCGAAATTTGTTCGCAACTTTATGAAAGAGCAAGCAGGGGAAACAGCAATTGTGGATGCGTTTAAGGCGTATCATACTGCCGTACTTGATGGTAGTTTCCCTGCCAAAGAACATACATTCCAAATTGAGCTGTAAGACATGAAAACTGAAACAACGATTCAAGGTTTAAGTGCATCGCTAAATCCAGCACGTGCTGCGCGCAAAATCATTGGTTTTGTACCAACGATGGGGAACTTGCATGAAGGTCACCTTAATTTAGTTCGTGAAGCACGTAAACTGTGTGATGTCGTGGTGGTGAGTATTTTCGTTAACCCAATTCAGTTTGGTCCAAATGAAGACTTTGACAACTATCCACGTACTTTGGAACAAGATCAGCACTTATTGGCTGAAGTGGGTTGTGACATCGTGTTTGCACCGACTGTTGAACAAATGTATGGCAACAAACCGCGCTTAACCAATATTAGCGTGGGCGGCATTACCAATGATTTGTGTGGCGAACAGCGTCCGGGTCATTTTGACGGTGTTGCTGTTGTTGTGACAAAACTCTTTAATATTGTTCAACCGAATTTTGCATTCTTTGGGCAAAAAGATTACCAGCAACTTGCAGTGATTCGTCAGTTTGTACGTGACTTAAATATTCCACTAGAAGTGATTGGTGTGCCGATTACTCGTGCTGAAGATGGTTTGGCATTGAGCTCACGTAATGGTTATTTAAGTGCGGAAAATCGTGCGATTGCACCAACGATTTACCAAAGCTTGAAAACGGCTGAGGCAGAATTACATGCTGGAACTCAACTTGCAGATGTGTTAGCGAATATTAAAGCAACATTGACAGCAGCGGGTTTTGTTGTGGACTATGTTGAAGCACGTACACCTGAATTACAGAAAATTGAAGAATTTGATCAAGACGTGGTGTTGTTTATTGCGGCTAAATTAGGCGCAACACGTCTTATTGATAATATGCAGGTTAAATATACTGCAGTTTAAAACGGCTATGGGGTAGCAAGCGATGAAGCGCATTTTAATTGTTACAGGACAATCTGGATCTGGAAAGTCATCTGCATTACAGATACTTGAGGATTTAGGCTATTACTGTATCGATAATTTGCCATTGGCCTTACTCCCCGAAATTGTTGAAAAACTTGATTCAGAAAATAATCTTGAACAATTGGCACTGGGTGTGGATGTCCGCAGTACACGTGCAGATTTACAAGAGTTCGATTTGGTTTTTCAACAGCTACAACGCCATGGCTCAGTCGATATTATTTATTTGACCACGCGTGATCAGGAATTGATTGCGCGATTCAGTTCATCTCGACGTCCCCATCCGTTGGCAAGTCGTTTCAAAAGTTTAAATGAGTGCATACAGGAAGAAAAATCTTTACTGTTGCCGATTCAATTACGCTCGACAGTACATATTGATACTACAGATAAGAGTGTACATGATTTAAAACATACCTTGCTGTCTAAACTTGGACAGGCAGATAATTTAATTTTGATCTTACAGTCTTTTGGCTATAAGCATGGTATTCCACTCGATGCAGATTATGTTTTTGACGTCCGTCATTTGCCCAATCCGCACTGGGATATGGAATTACGTAAGTATTCAGGATTAGATGAGCCAGTTCGTCAATTTTTACAGCAAAGTGAACAAACCAATGAAATGTTCCAAGATATTTATAATTTCTTGGATAAATGGCTGCCGGCATTTGCCGAAGGGCATCGTCATTACATGACGGTGTCGATCGGTTGTACAGGTGGGCAACACCGTTCGGTATATATCGTAGATAGACTAAAAAAAGCACTTGAGGCAAAATGGTCTATTCAGGTTCTACATAGAGAAATGAAGCACTGGTCATGATCGACACAACTGTTGACGTAATTAATAAACTGGGTTTACATGCGCGTGCATCTGGCAAGCTAATCGAAGTCACGACCAAATTTCGCTCGTCGATTCAAATTGGTAAGGGTGGAAAATTAGTAGATGCCAAAAATATTATGTCTTTGCTGATGCTTGGCGCAGGCAAGGGCACAACTTTACGCTTAGTGATTGAAGGTGCAGATGAAGAAAAAGCTTTGTCTGAAATTCAAGCACTGTTTGCAGCAAAATTTTACGAGGCAGATTAAACGTGGCACGTCGACCGAACCGCTATACCGAAGAAGACTTTGAATCCTTAGAAGGACGTGCAAGTAAAACTGAGCAAAAGAAAGCTGTACAACGTATGGCTGCTTTGGGCGAGGAACTTGCAAAACTGAATCCTAAACAGATTAAAAATCTTCCTGTAGAAGAGCGTCTGATCGAAGCACTACTTGATGCACAAACCATTACTTCACATGAAGCGCGACGCCGTCAGTTTCAACGTGTAGGTAAATTGCTGCGTAATGAAGATGAAACCATGATTTTATCTTACTTAACCCCGCAGCAAGGTGCGAAAAAAACAGCGCAGCTTCAACGCTGGACTGAACGTATGATTGCCCAAGGTGAACCAGTCATTAAAGAGTTCATGAAAGCACATAATGCTGCTGAACATCATCCTATTCGTCAGCATATTTTGCGTATTCAACGTGATATAGCAAAAAATGTAAGCGAAGAAGAACTGACTGCGTCAAAGTTGAAATTGTTTAACTACATTCAACAAGTGGCTTTATTATCTGATAACTAATGCATGATTAGATAACCAGGTACTTAGATAGCTCAATGATCAGAGAATTCAACATGATCTGATCATTGAAGCAAAACGTGAAGTTATAGACTTCACATCAAAAAAGCGACCTGATTAGGTCGCTTTTTTTGCTTAAATGATTGAAAAAATCATGCTTGGCTTTTGAGTTTTAATATTAACCAAATTCACCAACAGCGCGCTCTTTAGCCCATTCACGGAGAACGAACTTCTGAAGTTTACCTGTCGAGGTTTTTGGAATTTCGGTAATCACTACATCTTTAGGTACTTTGAAACGTGCAAGGTGCTGCTTACAGAATTCGATCAGTTCTTCAGGCGTTGCTTCTTTACCTGCTTTTAATTCAATAAAGGCACAAGGCACTTCTTGCCAACGAGGGTCAGGTTTTGCAACCACTGCAGCGGTCAGTACAGCAGGGTGTTGATATAGAATTTCTTCTACTTCGAGCGATGAAATGTTTTCACCCCCTGAAATGATCACATCTTTAGAGCGGTCAGTAATTTTGGCATAACCGTCAGGTTGGCAGACTGCTAAGTCGCCGGTATGGAACCAGCCACCGGCAAAGGCTTCAGCCGTTGCTTCTGGGTTTTTCAAATAGCCTTTCATTACGATGTTGCCACGGAACATGATTTCACCCATGGTCTGGCCATCATGCGGAACAGGTAACATGGTTTCAGGATCAATGACTTTCATGCCATCTTGAAGCGGGTATGGCACACCTTGGCGAGAATGCAACTGTGCTTGTTCTTGAATGGAAAGATCAGACCAACCAGCTTGCGATGCGCAAAGTGCCGATGGACCATATGTTTCAGTCAAACCATAGACATGTGTGACATTAATACCAATATTACGCATCCCTTCAATAATCGCTGCAGGTGGCGCTGCACCAGCAACCATCACTTCAACGCGATGGTCAAATTGCACTTTTTTCTCTTCAGGCGTATTGATCAACATTGAAAGTACGATTGGCGCACCGCAGAAATAATCTACTTTGTGTTCTGCAATCAATTTGAAAATCAGTTCAGGGTCAATTTTACGTAGACAAATATTGGTTCCGCCATTGGCTGCCATTGTCCATGCAAAGCACCAGCCATTACAGTGGAATAGAGGAAGCGTCCACAGATACGTTGCACGTGGCGTCATGCCGCAAGCAATGATGTTACTCGCTGCATTGATATATGCGCCGCGGTGATGATACACCACGCCTTTTGGATTCCCTGTGGTACCCGAGGTATAGCTTAAACTAATCGCATCCCATTCATCTTGAGGTAAGTGCCATTCAAAGTTCGCATCGCCTTGCGCCAACCAGTCTTCAAATTCGATTTGTCCAATCGGTTGTGCTGTACCTTCAAATTCAGCATCTGCAACATCAATGACATAAATGTCTTGATCGATCAAAGCCAAAGCTTCGGTGGCAACTTGAGCAAATTCAGGGTCAACCAACAGGACTTTGGTTTCTGCATGTTCCAGCATGAAGGCAATGGTTTTCGCATCAAGGCGTGTATTTAGCGTATTTAGTACAGCACCCGCCATCGGTACGGCAAAGTGTGCTTCAACCATAGCCGGAACGTTCGGTAATAACACAGACACGGTGTCGTTTTTGCCAATGCCTAATTGTTGCAACTGATGTGCAAATTGACGACAGCGGTTATACGTTTGGCGCCATGAAATATGACGATTACCGTGGATAATGGCATCCTGATCAGGATAAATATAGGCTGCACGCTCTAAATAACGTAGAGGCGAAAGTGCCACAAAATTTGCCGGGGTCCGTGGCAATTCATCGTATGCGCTAACCATCGTGGTACTCCAAGTCCATATATATTTGTTTTAAATCTGACTTAACAATAATTCAGTCCGTAGCTTCTCTGCATTTATGCTTTAGTCGAGTATTTATACTAAATTTTTAAGTGATTGAAATTGAATAAAATAAAAACAATAAGGTGAGGAAAATGAACCCTGTAGTTCTCAAAATTGATTTTTTAGCATAAATAATTTAGTTGAAAAATATATAGGTGTTGTTGGTTTTTATACTGATTTGGCAGATATTTCTGTGTGTGATCTTTTTTATTGATTCGGTTTGAATGATGCTTAACGAATAATGTAGAGCGCCTTGAATAGTCTTTGTGGGGATATAAACGAATGATATTTTCTTTAATTGATCGTGGATTATTTGCTGTTTTATAACAATAAACTTAAATTTGAGTAGATGCTGAACTTCGTATAATCTAAGTAAAAAATCAAGATGGCTTGTGCATCAACATTGCAAAAGCGGAAATCAAAAATAAAACAATACGGCTGAATACAATAAAAAGTATGGCGATAAGGATGAATATGACAATTCAACACGACATTGCATGGGAAAATTGGTCAGGTGCTCAGAAGTCGATCCCGAAGTCATTTATACAACCGAAAAATCTTGAGCAGTTAATGGAGGTGGTTCAATCCCAACCTAAGATTCGTATGGTTGGCGCAGGGCACTCTTTTAGCCCTTTGGCAAAAACTACAGATACCTTAGTAAGTTTAGATCATCTCAAAGGTATTCTAGATATCGATGCTGAACGCTGCCAAAGTACCGTCCAAGCTGGCACACGATTATTTGATTTGGGCGAGAAGCTCGCGTCTTTTGATCAGGCACTGATCAATCAAGGAGATATTGATCGTCAAAGTTTGGCTGGAGCTATCGCAACAGGGACACATGGCACAGGACTCGAATTGCCGTGTTTATCGGCACTGGTTAAGGGGTTTGAGTTATTAACCGCGCAGGGCGAGTTACTACAATGCAGTGCTGAACAGAACAGCGAAATTTTCCAAGCAGGGCGTGTTTCACTCGGGAGTTTAGGCGTGCTGACGCATGTACAGCTGCAAAATCGACCGATGTATAAACTCAAAGAACAGACGCGATTATGTCCACTGAACGATGTCATGCAGAATATGCAGCAATGGCAATATGAACATCGACATATTGAGTTCTGGGCATTTAGTCATGCCGATCAGGTTATTTTAAAAACCTTAGATGAGACGGAAGATAACCTTCAACCTCGAAAAGAACAGTGCTTAGATGACGACGTATTACTCAAACTTTGTGCAGAATTGACGCGAATTTTTCCACCACTGAATCCATGGCTACAAAAATTATTAGGTGTTTTTGTCAAACCCTCGATGAGCGTAGACTGGTCAAGTCGAATTTTTCCTTCTGCTCGAAGTACCAAATTTAATGAGATGGAATACCAGATTCCGCTGCAACACGGGATGAATTGTTTAGAAGAAATTTTGCATACCCTTCGACGACATAAGGTTCCGATGTTTTTCCCGCTAGAATATCGACTTGTACGTGGGGATGATATTTGGCTCAGTCCGTTTTATCAGCAAGATTCGGCCTCAATTTCGGTGCATCAGTTCTATAAGCAAGATTATCAAGTCATCTTTAAGCTCGTGGAGCCGATTTTTTTAAAATATGGCGGGCGTCCGCATTGGGGGAAATTGCATAGCCTAAATGCGCGGCAGCTTCAAAATGTGTACCCCAAGTGGCAAGATTTTTTGAATATTCGACAAGAATTAGATCCTCAGCAAAAGTGGCTCAGTCCAGAGCTACAGCAATTACTGATTGAATAAGCGTCGTGGAAGGTTAAACACTGAAGACCAATTGAACGATATGAAAAAGGGGATGGCATGGATGCATATTTTCAACAGTTGAATACGCTGTTAAAGCAAAACGGGACGGGGATGCCCCAGTTAATCGTGGATGTTGATGCATTAAATCACAACTTGGTGATCACTCAGCAGCAAATACCACATAGTCTGCATCCGCGCTTGGTAGTGAAATCCTTGGCGTGCATGGCATTGCTTCAACACTGTGCTACACAGCTCAAGACACAGCGTTTCATGCTATTTCATTTTGTACATCTGAAAACACTTTTCGAATCGATACCGCAAGCCGATGTGTTGTTTGGAAAACCGATGCCGATTCAGGCCTTGAACCATGCAGACAAGGCGTTTTTGCAGGCAACGCAATCGCAAGTGCAATGGCTTATTGATAGTGAACAGCGTTTAGCCCAATACCTCAAATTTGCTGAGCAGCATCAACTGTGTCTACGCATCAATATTGAAATCGATGTTGGGCTACATCGTGGTGGTCTAAAAACGATCAATGAGCTAAAGGCTGTTTTGGATGTAATCGTTCAACATCCTCAACATTTAAAATTTTCAGGATTAATGGGCTATGACGCACATGTGGCGAAGATTCCACGGCTGATCCAATCTGCTGAACAGACTTATCAACAGTCCCAGCAAAGTTATCAACAATTCAAAGCTTATGTACAACAGCGCTACCCAACCTTATGTGATGAACACACCTGTTGGAATGGTGGTGGTAGTCCTAGTTTTAGTTTTCATTGTCAGCAGAGTGTCTGTAACGAAGTCTCGTTTGGCTCGATGTTATTAAAACCCGCAGATTTTGAACTGAAAAATTTACAAGCTTTCCAAAGTGCCTTGTGGATCGCCACGCCTGTGTTAAAAGTGTTGCCGCGGACTGAATTACCACAGTTAGAATGGCTCAGTCGTTGGGCAAAATATCAGGCTGTATTTATTTATGGAGGCTATTGGCGAGGGGACTATGTTTATCCTCAAGGCAGTCAGCCCCATGCGTTATATGGTCGCAGTAGTAATCAGGAGCTTGTGCAAATTCCACAGACAAGCAGCATAGATGTAGATGATTATATTTTTTTACGCCCTACCCAGAGTGAAATGATCATCCCTCAATTTGCACAGCTTTGGTTGTACCAAGCTGATCAATTCATGGCCTTTGAGACCTTCAGAGAATAAAAAAGCGTCCTTACGTTCTTTGGTTCAATTGTTTCGCAATTTTTTTTACGTGCGTAACATCAGTTATGAATGAGAACGTGATTATTATGTTGACAGCATAAAGCGCATTTCGGCTGAAATCTGCTTGAATTATCAGGAGTCTTGTAAAAGGCGGTAGAAAAATCAACTTCTATGGGATTAGAGGTTTATTAAAGTTGACAGGGCGTGTAAAATTTAGGTCGAATTTTATTTATCCACCGTTTTTATCTTTTGAGGGTCTCCCTCGATCATAATCTCGCGGTGACATGCTCCATTGTACGGGGCATCACTCCTTAAGGATTTTTATATGCCAATTATCACTTTGCCAAATGGCGATCAAAAAGAATTTGATCATGCCGTATCTGTGATGGAAGTTGCTCAAAGCATCGGTCCTGGTCTAGCAAAAAATACAGTTGCGGGTCGTGTAAACGATCGTTTAGTTGATGCGTCTGATTTAATTACAGAAGATGCTAGCCTACAAATTATCACGCCTAAAGATGAAGATGGTATTCACATCATTCGTCACTCTTGTGCGCACTTGGTGGGTCATGCAGTTAAGCAATTGTTCCCAGAAGCAAAGATGGTCATTGGTCCTGTCATTGAAGAAGGTTTCTACTATGACATCTGGATGCCACGTCCCTTTACTTTAGACGACATGGCAGCAATCGAAGAGCGCATGAAAAAGCTCATCGACCAAGACTATGATGTCATCAAAAAAATGACTCCACGTGATGAAGTGATCCAAGAGTTCACTGCACGCGGCGAAGAATACAAACTGCGTCTGATCGAAGACATGCCTGAAGAAACTGAAATGGGCTTGTACTACCATCAAGACTACTTGGACATGTGCCGTGGTCCGCACGTTCCAAATACTAAATTCTTAAAATCGTTCAAGTTGACTAAAATCTCTGGTGCTTACTGGCGCGGTGATGCGAAAAACGAACAGCTGCAACGTATTTACGGTACAGCTTGGGCTGACAAAAAACAGTTAGCTGCGTATATCAAACGT
The DNA here is from genome assembly GCF_013417145.1 of Acinetobacter sp. YH16044. Taxonomy (NCBI): domain Bacteria; kingdom Pseudomonadati; phylum Pseudomonadota; class Gammaproteobacteria; order Moraxellales; family Moraxellaceae; genus Acinetobacter; species Acinetobacter sp. YH16044. The sequence continues at coordinate 39,964 of NZ_VPEK01000002.1, read as the reverse complement.
ATTGAAGAAGCTGAAAAACGCGATCACCGTAAAATTGGTAAAGCGTTAGACTTGTTCCATATGCAAGAAGAAGCGCCGGGTATGGTGTTCTGGCATCCAAACGGCTGGACGATTTACCAAGTGCTTGAACAATACATGCGTAAAGTTCAACAAGCCAACGGTTACCAAGAAATCCGTACACCGCAAGTGGTTGATTTCACGCTTTGGGAAAAATCAGGTCACGCAGCAAACTATGCTGAAAACATGTTTACGACTCACTCAGAGAACCGTAACTATGCAGTAAAACCAATGAACTGCCCATGTCACGTGCAAGTGTTCAACCAAGGTTTAAAATCTTACCGTGACCTGCCAATCCGTTTAGCTGAGTTTGGTTCATGTCACCGTAACGAACCATCGGGTTCATTACACGGCATTATGCGTGTACGTGGCTTTACCCAAGATGATGCGCATATCTTCTGTACCAAAGAACAAATCGGTACTGAAGTTGCAGACTTCATTAAATTGACTTTAGATGTTTATAAAGACTTTGGCTTTGAAGAAGTACAAATGAAGTTGTCGACACGTCCAGAAAAACGTGTGGGTGATGACAAACTTTGGGACATGGCGGAAAAATCTTTAGCAGATGCTTTAGATGCTGCAGGCCTAGAGTGGGAACTTCAACCGGGTGAAGGTGCATTCTACGGTCCGAAAATTGAATTCTCACTCAAAGACTGCTTAGGTCGTGTATGGCAGTGCGGTACAATTCAATGTGACTTTAACTTACCAGAACGTCTTGACGCATCTTATGTGACTGAAGATAACGACCGTGATCAGCCTGTAATGTTGCACCGTGCAATTCTTGGCAGTTTCGAGCGTTTTATTGGTATACTTATTGAACACTATGCTGGTTTCATGCCACCTTGGTTGTCTCCAATTCAAGCATGTGTGATGAACATTACCGATTCACAAGCTGAAGCATGTGAGTCAGTCGTCGCTAAACTTAAAGAAAGCGGTATCCGCGCGATTTCAGACTTGAGAAATGAGAAAATCGGCTTTAAGATTCGTGAACGTACTTTAGAGCGTATTCCTTACTTATTGGTTCTTGGGGACCGTGAAGTTGAGGAAGGTACTGTAAACGTCCGTACTCGCTCTGGAAAAAATTTGGGTACTATGTCAATTGATGCATTCGTTGACCTAGTAAAAGCAGCCGTAGCCGAACGCGGCCGGTACATTGTGGAGTAAAAGCGATTAAACAGCCTGACCGTAATCAACAGGGCGGAAAATCAAACCGTCCTGCCTTGAATGATGAAATTCGTGCAAAAGAAGTCCGTCTAGTAGACGAAAATGGCGAGCAAAAAGGGATTGTATCTCTTGCTGACGCTTTGCGTGCTGCAGAAGCAGTAGATCTTGACCTTGTTGAGATTGTTGCTAATGCTGAGCCACCAGTCTGCAAAATCATGGATTTTAACAAGCATTTGTTTGATCTAAAACAAAAGCAAAAAGAAGCGAAGAAAAAACAACATCAAGTACAGGTGAAAGAAATCAAGCTACGCCCTGGTACTGATGTTGGTGACTACAACGTTAAACTACGTGCCATTATCAAGTTCCTTGAAGAAGGCAATAAGGTAAAAATCACGCTTCGTTTCCGTGGTCGTGAAATGGCACACCAACAGTTAGGTTTGGCTCAATTGCAAAAAATTGAAGCTGACGTGGTTGACTATGGTGTTGTTGAACAAACCCCGAAAATGGAAGGCCGTCAAATGGGTATGCTGCTTGGTCCTAAAAAGAAAAAGTAAGTATCCATTAAAAAAGCACTGCATTTGCAGTGCTTTTTTTTGCCTATATTTTGGTTTTTTAATCTCAATGATGTTCAAGGGCACCAATAATTTTTGCTGCGTATTGATTGGAAAATAGAGCAAAATTCATGAATGCGAACTTATGTCTGAGGGTATTGAGTAAGTTTCTTTAAGAAAGACAAATTTGATTATATTCTAATTGATATTCAATCGTTGTTTCGATTCAGACGTTTTGAAATGCTTTAATTTAGTTTTAATGTAGGTATAAAGTGAGCAAAGCTTTTTATTGAGCTAACTATGTGAGATCTATTTACATAAAACAGGCCGTGAAATAGGGGTTTTCAGTACCCTCCAATAGATTTTCATCTTGGTAATATTAGGTCGTATATTCCATGTCATAAAAGCAATCAGAACAAAGTACATTTCATATAAATAGATAGTAATACAGAGTAGGATTATTTTTTGCAAGATACGTCAAAATTTAAAAAGAGTAGATGAACAGCTTGTAAGCCAGACCCACCAAGGATTCATTAAAAACACCTATATGGAGTATTTAGTTTGGAATAAAAAATCAGAACATAAAATTTGCAATCTAGACACTATATTTTTGAGATGGGATGATTTTAATTCTTTTTTATCATGTTACGAATTTAACTATTTTTTTCAAAAAAAAGACCCCGAAGGGTCTTTTTTTTATGAGGGTTTACTCAGCGCTATTTTCTTGGACAGGACTTTCTATCAATGCCTTTTTGCCAATTGGAATTTGGCGTGGCAGTTTTTCTTCAGGAATAATACGCTGTAAGTCCACTGTCAATAAACCATTTTCATATAGGGCTTGTTGCACTTCTATATGTTCATCTAAGCGTAAAGACAGTTTAAATGTACGACGAGCAATGCCTTTATGCAGGAATTCCACAGTTGTATCTTGCGCTTCAGTTGGTTTACCTGAAATGCTTAGCACTTGATTTTCTAAGTTTAGCGAAAGTTCATCTTCTGTAAAACCTGCGGTTGCCACCACAATGCGATAGCTATTTTCAGCCGTTTTTTCAATATTGTATGGCGGGTAATTTGGTGTGTCGCTTTGCATGGCATAATCAAATAAATCGTTGAAACGATCAAAACCAATGCTACGACGGAAAAGTGGGTTAAGATTTAAACTACTCATAATTAGAACTCTCTTTAATAAGCAAAGTTGTAACAATAAGAAATGTTCAGTGATGCTTGGCATCCACTGTTCACTAACAAGATCGTTTGATCCTTGTACATGTATCAATATCGGTCTGTGCTGATTTTTTTCAAGGGATTTTTATAAAAAAATTATATTTTTTGAATTTTTGTACCTTAAGTGATTTTAAAAGCAAAGTGATAATTCACATTTTAACGTTACTTTGCAGAAAAACTGACAAGCTTTCACTGGATTAAACATGTTATACATAAAGCAAAATGAGATTGCCTTACTGAAAATTAAAAAGGAATATAGATGATTGATCTCTACTATTGGGGTACACCCAATGGACATAAAATTACCATCGCTTTAGAAGAAATGGGTTTGGAATACCAAATTTTTCCGATTAATATCTTGGAAAATGATCAATTTCAGCCAGACTTTTTGAGAATTTCTCCGAACAATAAAATCCCTGCAATCGTGGATCAGAATGGCCCACGAGGAGAGTCGATTTCAGTTTTTGAGTCTGGTGCGATTCTGCAATATCTTGGACGTAAAACAGGTTTGTTTTATCCACAAGATGAGTTTGAGCGCGTTGAAGTTGAACAATGGTTGATGTGGCAAATGGGTGGTTTTGGGCCCATGTTAGGACAAAATCATCATTTTAGTCGTTTTGCACCTGAACGTATTCCGTATGCAACTGAACGTTATGTAAATGAATCTAAACGCTTATATAAAGTTTTGAACCATCAGTTGATTGGTCAAAAATTTGTGGCTGGAGAGTATTCGATTGCAGATATGGCTATTCTGCCTTGGGCACTGCGTCATGAATGGCAGCAAATTCAGCTGGAAGATTATCCATACGTGAAAGACTATATTGATCGACTGACGGCCCGTCCAGCGGTACAAAAAGCCTTAGCGATACAGGTTTAAAAAAAAGAGCATGGAAACATGCTCTTTTTTTTATGGAATGAATAGAAGCTTTTTCCACCAAGGTCTTTGGTTTTCTTTCAGTATCTTGAGTGAGAAGGGCTGTAAGGCAACAAAGGGGAGGCTACACCATTTTCGATATAAGGTTTGAACTTGGCACGTAAAAGTGACTGCTCAACCCGCTTATCAATGTGTGTAAGTCCAGAGCTTTTGATTAATTCAGCTTTTTGAACTTCGCCGGTGGCTAAAACATACAATTTAAAACTAAGGTCACGATTTTGATTGCCCAGATCGTCATTGTTGAAGTTAAAGATAGGTCGCTTTTGCCAAATCATTTGATCTTGTGTAATCACGTGTTGTTTGGCAACTTCAGAAGGACTTTGTGCATATAAAGCGGTCAAAATTTGTAATAACACGATAAAACTTAAGCAAAGAATTTTTTTCATAAAGTGAGTTAAAATTATTCAATATTTGCGTGGCAGATTAGAAGTCTCATGTATAAAAGTAAAGTGCGGAAAGACTCCCCTTAAGATTTTAGATAGGACGGAAGAAAATTCTAACGCTGTGTTAGAATGCGGCGCTGCCGAAAAGAACGCGTTGTTGACGGCTTAGTTGGACGATTTTGCGATGAAAGACTTTTTCTTAAATTTTACCCGTATTGTTGAAAATAACCCAAGAATCTATTGGAGTATTATTTTTGGTATTGCAGGCTGCTTAGTGCTATTTGTCGCTGAAATTGTGCATGTTCAAAATATTCTTGCAGATTTACATACCAAAGATCAAAACTTGATGCGGGCTGCGATTGAACCGATTTCTTCACAATATAAATGGTCGAGAATCGTTGTAATTGTTGCAGCAGTGCTTTGGTCAAATTTTGAATATTTGAAGTCGAAGAAAAAATTAGGTCTCTAAGCATTCGTTTCGATGTGGTCATTTTTAGTTTTATTCTTCGCGGCATTTGGGGCTGCGACCTTACTTCCTTTACAGTCCGAAGCCGTATTGCTCGGCTTGCTGACCTATAGTCAACATAATCCATGGCTGCTGATTTTGGTGGCCAGTATCGGAAATATCTTCGGTTCCTGTGTAAATTGGTGGCTCGGTTTAAAAATAGAACATTATAAAAATAAAACATGGTTTCCCGTGTCAGAGCTGAAAATGCAGCAGGCACAGGGTATTTATCACAAATATGGTTATTGGTCTTTGCTACTGAGTTGGCTGCCGATTATTGGAGACCCAATTACTTTAATCGCGGGTTTAATGAAAGAAAACTTCTGGCGATTTTTCACACTGGTCAGTATCGCCAAAATTGGACGTTATCTGTTTATCTACGGGCTATTTTTTCAATTACATTGAATATTTTTCAGCTGAATGCGCTCTTTAAATTGAATTTTAAAGATCTGATAAAACTTACGTGGCGCTTCGATTTTTGCCAGTTCAAATTTCTTTAATAGCAAGCGGGCAATTGGATCACTTGGACTTTGTATTAAACGAATATCGGAAATTTGGTTCTTACGATCTACGCTAAAACTAAAATCTATGCTGAATTGTTTTGCTTCAGATTCCGTCATCGGCAGCTTCATTGCGGGGACGTCTTTGTATTGAAATGTTCTATGTTGGCCAGACTGTTGGAGCTGCAAGCCCTCGGGCTCAAAATCAGCCCAGCAGGTTTTGATGGGCTTTCTTTTTGGTGTTTTACGTGTCGATGAATAGTCATCAGCATTAAATTCAAATGGCTGCGTCGCTCGGAAGGGATAGCTGATGCCCGATTCTATATAAGGCCTGAAGCGTGCCTTTTTTACCGCGTTAATGACCATATCATCCAAATCTGGCAAGCCTGAACTGGTGATGATTTTGACTGCGGTAATGTTGCCCGAGTTGTCTGCATCAATTGCGACATTGACAAATCTAGGGCGTCCTTCCAGATCTCCTGGCTCAAATTTAACTTTGGGTGCGCGCATCCAGCTGACAGGTCTGTCTTGCAATATTTTTACTTCGCTGGCGGGCGCAGTCTCAGCGGCAGCATACTGCGTGCACATCACTGTGCTTGCACAGAGCATTAGACCTATTGCTGTATATTGTTTCAACATAGTCATTCCATCAGTGCGCGGCACGCCAATTCATTATTTTAATGCCGCTAAAAATTGAGATTATGAGCAGCCATTCACTTTAAATTGAATTTCATCTTTAAAGTTCGACTTTTTATAGATCCAAAGGGTGCTCGCAGTACGTTTAACCGAGATCTGACTATTTCTTAGTGCTTCAACGACTTTCTGATCGAGTGCATAAATGCCAGAGCCTTGCTTGATCTTGACCTTTTTTACTTGTCCGTGTTTATCCACTTTAAAGTTAAATTTGACTTTACGATCATGCTGTTTCAACTCATGACTAGTGAGATCTAATTTTGGTTGAGATACATATTGGAATGGCGTTTTCTTATCTGCACTTTGTGCATTCCAAACTTTTGAATCAAAGTTGAAATCACATTCAGGTGTATTGCTTTTAACTCTCAAATTAAACGCTTGATAGCCAATAATGGCTTTGGCTTCACCATTTTCTAAATGTGGTTTGACTTTAGCTTTTTTGACAGCAGAAATTAAGATTCGGTCGAGTTGATCGACACCTGTACTTTCTTCAACACTTGCATCGGTAATTGTACCTTTTGCATTCGCTGTGACACGAATAATGGCCGCGCGGTCACGTTGCTTGAGGTCTTCATTGGCATATACTGGTTTTGGAAAAACCGACCAATTTAAACGCGTGGTTAAATGCGCAGGAGCAACTTCAATATTCTGTGCCGGAAGTTGATGGGTTTTGGTTGAAGCACTAAACGCTGTAGAAAATGGAGCGCAGGCCAAAAGGGTTAAGCACAGATATTGTTTCATAAGTCTATTCTAAGATCACAATGTGAGTGATGAATGCGTCGATATTGCTGCGCAGTATTTCCTGTATTGGAAATACTGGCAAGGTTTAAATGGAAAATATGCCATTATTTTTTTGACTGATGGGTAATGTCGATCCCAAACAAGTCACGGGTTTTTGCCCAGCTGATTGCAACAACAGCCATGGTCATACAACCACCAAAAAGTGTCGCCATGATCGTGCCCATGTATTTTGCTGCAAGTCCCGATTCAAAAGCTCCAAGTTCATTACTGCTAGAAACAAACATGCCATTCACCGCAGCAACACGACCTCGCATATTTTCAGGTGGATAAAGTTGCAAAATGGTCTGACGAACCACCACAGACACGCTGTCACATGCCCCAGTCATTGCCAGTGCAAAGAGTGATAACCAAAGATTGCTTGAAAATGCGAATAAAATGGTAAATACACCAAAACCCGCTACAGCCAATAACATATTACGCCATGCATGATGAGTTGGAGGGAATTTGGTCAATGCAATCATAGTGATCAGGGCGCCAATAGACGGTGCTGCCCGTAAGTAGCCTAAACCTTCAGGCCCCTCTTTTAAAATATCTTCGGCAAAAATCGGTAAGAGGGCAATCACGCCACCAAAAAGCACAGAAACTAAATCGAGTGAAATCGCCCAAAGGACAATTTTGGTTTTCCAGATAAATCGAAAACCTTCACTTAAACTATCTTTTAAATTGTCAGATTCAATTTTAGGAAAACTGCGTTTATTGAGTAGGTTAATGAGAACGAAGCAGACCGTTAGTAGCGCCGCAACACTGAGTAAGCTGGTTTCACGGCCTAAAAATGCCAACATAAAACCGCCAAGCATTGGCCCAATAATCACCCCACTTTGCCAACCAATCGTTGTCCATGTTGCACCATTGGCATAGAGCTCCCGCGGGATTAAAAAAGGTTTAAGCGACGTTGCCGAGGGATTATAGAAACCACGGATCGTTCCAAGCCCAAAAATGACCGCATAAATTCCCCAAGACAGTTGGGTGACATCAATTTGGCCGAGACCATATTGGTGAAATAACCCCCAAAGAATTAGTGGCATCGGTACAGAAAAAAACAGACAAATTTTCATAATGGTCTGTTTATTGAAACGATCTGCAAAGTATCCTCCCCACAAAGAGAGAGCAATAAAAGGAATTGCTTCAGCTAAACCAATTAAGCCCAGTGTTAGCGGGTCTTTAGTGATTTGATACAGTGAGTAAGCAACAATAATTTCTTGAATCAAAATGGCTAAGGTCAGACAAAATTGATTAAGCGTAACAATCGAGAAATCCCGATAACGTAGGGCTGCAAAAGCATCCTGTGCAGGTTTCATAATGGACATTAATAGTTGGCGTGCCGACATTATATAAGCCTTATTGGGCATCGCTTATAAAATCATCGGAAAATCTATATCAGAAAATTAATTAAGTTCGATATTCGGTAGAAAGATTCGCTTTTGTTTTGAGCAAAGATGCTTTAGAATACTCGCTCCCTTACCTGCAGGGCGTCTTTGCAATGGTGCAGACGTGCCGAACAGGTGTTCAAAAGAGGTTCTTATGCCTAAGATGAAAACTCGCCGTGGTGCAGCTAAACGCTTCAAGCCAACTGCAAACGGTTTTAAACGTCACCAAGCGTTCAAACGACACATTTTGACCAAAAAATCTGCTAAGCGTATCCGTCAATTACGCGGCTGTGTAATGGTTCACGTAAGTGACGTTGCTTCAGTTCGCCGTATGTGCCCATACATCTAAGGAGATTATAAATGGCTCGTGTTAAACGTGGTGTACAGGCTCATCGCCGTCATAAAAAAATTCTTGCTCGTGCTAAAGGTTACTACGGCGCTCGTTCACGCGTATATCGCGTAGCGTTCCAAGCAGTAATCAAAGCAGGTCAATATGCTTACCGTGACCGTCGTCAAAAGAAACGTCAATTCCGTGCTCTATGGATTGCGCGTATCAATGCTGGTGCTCGTCAAAATGGTTTGTCGTACAGCCGTATGATCGCTGGCTTGAAAAAAGCTCAAGTGATTATCGACCGTCGCGTACTTGCTGACATCGCTATGCATGACGCAGTTGCGTTTGCTGCTTTAGCTTCTAAAGCTAAAGATGCATTAGCTGCATAAGTCTTTATGACTTAAAAAAAGACCGCTTTTAGCGGTCTTTTTTTTATGGACGAATTTGATTAGACATCTTATTTTTTCGACCATATGGCTAAAAACACAATGATGCCAATTGTGATTGCGGCAAATTTTATAAACTCAAATTGTTTAAAAAGTAAATAAAAGCCATAAAGTAAAGCGAATAGCATGGCAAAAATTAAAACTAAAGAAAAAAATGCAACCCATGGTTTTTCAGGCTCTTTATCTGTTGAAGTGTTGGTGGCGGAAAGAGCTTGATCAGATGTTGCCTTGAAATAATTAACTTTGGGGTATTTTTTCTGTAGTTGTTTGAGTAAAGCTTTCTCTTCATCATTGACTAAATTTTCGTGCTTGAAATGATTGGCTGTATAGCACGTGACATCTACATGGTGTTCTGACAGTTTGTACTCATAATCCAATAGTTGTGCATATTCTTCGGTTGTAAATAAATGGATCGGTGAACTTTCGTTTTTTACATGTTTTAAATTTTTGATAGCAGCTTCGATTGAATTGAGCATTTTAAGCAGACTTAATCCAACTTGAGGTGAAGCTTGATGATTCTCCAAAAGAAGAGGGAGTGAATCATCCTGAAGGTCATAATAATACAAATTATGGATCAGTTTAAATTGAGGCTGAGTGTGGGTAGAAAACGGATGTTCAAATAAATCCAGTTGAATGCTATTTACTAAACTGCTCCAACTCGATTTTTTATCAAAGCAAAAGCATTCGTTCCGCTGTTGTTGATTGAGCTCAATCAATGTAAACAGCCCGAATGCGTCATGAAATTGTGTGGAACTTGCACCCCAAAACTCCCGAGGATCACCAATAGGGCTGATATCTAAAATTTTCGTTTCAGATTGGATTTGAACCAGTGCAAAGGCTTGATTTAAATTGTTGTGGAAAACAGCAAGAGGGTAGTTGGTTTTTACAAAGTCAAAATGAGGATGTTGATTAAGTTTTGCATGCTCAAAAAGAAGATCAAATGGATAAAGTGAGCATGTTCTAATCCGCTTTTCAGCCATATACATGATCAAATGATCAATTGAGTCATGTAGTAATGCATTGGTTTTAAAATCGCGAATCAAGAAAATGTCGCAAGCTTGGCCGCACCATGGGTGCAAAATCTCGTCATAGTAAATTTTCTGGTTAAAAAAGCGTTGAGCGTTATATTGCAAACCAAGAATAAATTGCTCGTAATGATCTAGCATAATGAATCATTTTTTTATTTTTCAATTGTAAGTTATCTTAGCTTGAATTTGATTCAAAAGGTAACGGCCTGGTGCGCAAACAGTATCACTTCCGCCAAGTAGGTGATGATACGTATATTTGGGATGTACATCGTTTAGTAAAACTCAGTCAAAATTTTAAGATTCAGCAAATCCCTGTAAATGACATTCAAGAGTTAAATGAAGCATATTGGTTTCCAAAATCTGTACCGACCACACAGCAAATTATTGAACATCTGCAATTGGTAAATGATGCAGACTTAAGTTATCCCATTATTTTATGTGCCAGTGGTCGAGTGATGGATGGGATGCATCGAGTCGCGAAAGCCTGCATTTCTAATCAGTCAGATATATTAGCCGTTCAATTTGAACAAACCCCAAAGCCTGATTTTATCAATATCGATGCAGATCTTTTGGATTATCGTAAAGAATAAAAGTTAACCTACAGATCCAATGCTGTTATCTTGGAGTAGATTCACCAGACTCAAGTAGATCATCATGACAATGAAAAGAATAAACGTAGTCGGTACATCAGCCACTGGAAAATCAACCTTTTCCAGAGCTTTGGCGGAAAAATTAAGGTTACATTATATTGAACTGGATAACCTATTTTGGCTGGATGATTGGCAGGAGTGTCCTGACGAAATCTTTTTTGCACGTATCGAAGCTGAAATTGCCAAAGCAAAAAATGGTTATGTTATTGATGGCAACTATACTCGGGCGATTCCGGTGAAATGGTCGGAAATAGATACGGTGATATGGTTAGACCTTCCGTTTCCAGTCAATTTATACCGCTCTGTAAAGCGCGCATTTTCTCGGGCTAAGTCCAAACAAGATCTTTGGCCAGATTCAAATAATCAGGAAAGTTTATGGCGGATGTTTGGTCGAGATTCCATTGTCTGGTGGATGATTAAGACCCATAAAAAGAATCGTGAAAAATATCTACAGATGATGAATGCACCTGAATATCAACATATTCAATGGATTCGTTTAAAGTCTGCAAATGCAGTTGATGCATTTTTAGAACAATTGGACTCTTATGTTTTTGATGTTTAAGTTTTGATGTTTTATCAATAAAAAGTGCAGTTAAGTTACAGAAATAATCTTTATACCGCGCTTTGCGACATGCCTAATGTATGGATAGAAAAGAACAAAAGGAAAATAAAATGTTGGCTGAAATAGTTGGTATGGGTCAAGGTAGCATTACTGTAGAGCTCGAAATGATTCCCCGCAAAGGTGAGGCAGTCAAAATCATGTATGGTGCAGACGCAGAGCTTGAGGGGGAAGTAGTCTCTGTCAGTCATTATATTAATCAACATGCCGATCAGCATCGCGTTCGATTAGAAATTCGTCCGTTTAATTATTTAACGACCTCATAATTTTGAGGTCTTTCATACATAAGCATGTTCATAAAAAAGCCCTTCCATGAGAAGGGCTTTTTAGTGTTGATCACATTTATACAGTTAAAGTCCGAAGTAATAAGCCAATAAGCAAATCACTACCGTAATAATAATTAAGGTAATCACTCCACCTGCACCGGGTTTATGGGTTGGATTTGGCGTGTGTGCATGCTGAGGATTTGATTTTCTTTGCTCAGTTTTAAATCCATCCAGAGGAGAGCTTTCGACCACAGGAGTTAAACGTGCAGTTTTATAGTGATTGGCGACTTTTACAATAAATTTAGCCGTTAAATCTTCAGTTTTTTGAGCAAAATGGCGTAAATTTAACTGTTCTTCAGGTGTATAGATGCTGCCATCTGCATGATAGGGATGCTGAATTTTAGACTGTATATGGCGGTTTAATGCATCTAAGCGATGTAAGCTGTCATGTGCGAAATCTGCTTGTGTATCCGTTGGCAAGAGTGCGAGTTTTGCGGATTCATTTGATTCGCTGCTTAGATCGGGCTGCGTACCATAATAAGGTGTGCCTAACACCTCCGGCTCAATAAAACCTTCCGCAGGTTTTTGTAAAAATAATTCTGCTTCAGTGAAGTTATGAATATCATCCCATTTTGGTAACTGCATATCCGCTTCAATGCGTTTAATGAGTTTATGGTTCAGCTCATAGCGCCAAAAAGTTTCGCGACGTATTTGTAGTTGTTGGGATACAGGTGCTTCATAGTCATTTTCTGCGTTATACCACTCGGCAAGTTCTTTACCAAAAATCCATGCCTGCTTTTTATTTTGTTCGTGGCTCACAATAAAATGGGCAAAGGGAAGAAGTTCAACGTTAGCATTCGGATTTTGTTCATCATTTAGCAAGCTAGAGCTATGTAAGCTTAAGCGTTGTACCCCGTGTTTTTTTAAGCCTTCTAGCCAAATTTGGAAATGTTGAGCCAATAAATGCTGTGATAGCAAATCACGAAAATGGAAACTGTGCTGATCAAAAATGTGGTGATTCAACCAACGTTGAAAACTCAAACCTTGGTTGAGAAATTCATTGCCATAAGTGACGAGTGTGAGCTGTTGTTTCCAGATTGGATCGAGTGCCATAAAGATTGGATCCCATTGATATTGTGTTTATCTTATACTTTTTTTAAAACTTGATGCTAATGCAATTTTAACTTGTGAATGCGCTTCATCATAACGGCTAAAAACTGTTAGAATAAGGGGTTTATATTATTTTTTTAAATTGTTGCTTTGAGAGTTACTATGTCACTGGAAGCCCTGACCACTGAAGCGCTCGCTGCGATTGCAGCAGCAGAGGACCTTGCTACACTCGACCAAGTGCGAGTGCAATTTACAGGGAAGAAAAGCCAGCTCGCGGAACAATCGAAGTCGCTCGGTAAAATGGACCCAGAAGAACGTAAAGTTTTTGGTGCTCAAATTCATGCCGTTCGTGAATCGATTACTGGCGCACTGACTGCTCGTCAAGCTGAATTACAAAAAGCTGCATTAGAACAAAAGCTTGCTAGCGAAACGATTGATATTACTTTACCCGGCCGTGGTCAAACGGTGGGTAGTATTCACCCTGTGACCCAAGTTCAAGAACGTATTTGCCAATTTTTTACCAAAGCTGGCTTTACTGTTGCGACTGGTCCAGAAGTTGAAGATGATTATCACAACTTTGAAGCATTGAACATTCCGGGTCATCATCCTGCACGTGCGATGCACGACACTTTCTATTTTGATGCGAATCATTTACTTCGTACGCATACCTCAGGCGTGCAAATTCGTACGATGGAAAATCAGCAGCCTCCAATCCGTATTGTGTGTCCTGGTCGTGTTTATCGCTGTGACTCGGACCAAACGCATTCGCCAATGTTCCATCAAATCGAAGGTTTGTATGTGGCTGAAAACACCAGCTTTGCAGAACTAAAAGGTTTGTTGGTTAACTTGTTAAATGAATTCTTTGAAAAAGATTTGAAAGTACGTTTCCGTCCATCTTATTTCCCATTTACAGAGCCAAGTGCGGAAGTGGATATCATGGATGAACGTGGTAAATGGTTGGAAGTTTTGGGCTGCGGTATGGTGCATCCAAACGTTTTACAAGCCGCTGGCATCGACCCAGAAAAATACAAAGGCTTTGCCTTCGGTTTAGGTGTAGAGCGTTTTGCCATGTTGCGTTACGGCATTAATGACCTGCGTATGTTCTACCAAAATGATGTGCGTTTCTTACGCCAATTTGCTTAAACAGTTTTATACCTCTCCCTAACCTCTCCTAAAAGGAGAGGGGGTGTTCATCATGACTTAGGGTTCGTCCTCTTTCTTTAAAGGGGCGCTAGAGGGGATTAGAAATTTAGAATTAATAGGTTTTTATACAATGAAAATTAGCGAAAATTGGTTGCGTACATGGGTTAACCCAGCCATTGATAGCGATACACTTTCTGACCAACTGACCATGTTAGGTTTAGAAGTTGATGATTTATCTCCTGCTGCAAAACCATTTACTGGTGTAGTAGTCGGTGAAGTTTTAACAGTGGTTCAACATCCCGATGCTGACCGTTTACGTGTCACTACTGTAAACATCGGTTCAGGCGAGCCGTTACAAATCGTTTGTGGAGCTCCAAACGTACGTGTAGGCATGAAAGCTCCTGTAGCAACCATTGGTGCAGTACTTCCGGGCGATTTCAAAATTAAAAAAGGCAAGCTTCGTGGTGTTGAATCACAAGGCATGCTGTGCGGTGCGTCTGAAATTGATCTTGAAGATAAAATCGACGGTCTATTAGAGCTTCCTGCCGATGCACCTGTTGGTGTAAATGTGCGTGAATATTTAGATCTTGATGACAATGTGATTGATATCAGCATCACGCCAAACCGTGGTGACTGCTTCAGTATTCGTGGTATTGCACGTGAAATTGGTGTGATTAATCAACTCCCTGTGACTGCCCCTGAAATTAAAGAAGTTGCTGCAACAATTACTGATGAGAAGAAAGTTGTTGTTGAAACTGATGGTTGCCCACGTTACTTAGGTCGAGTGATCAAAAACGTCAATACCAAAGCACCAACTCCTGAGTGGATGGAGCGTGCATTAGCTCGTGCAGGCATTCGTCAGCACAGTATTTTGGTCGATATTACCAACTACGTTTTAATGGAATTGGGTCAACCTTTACATGCATTCGATGGCGGTAAAGTTGAAGGGGCAGTTCGTGTACGCCAAGCAACAGCAGCAGAAAAGTTAACGTTGTTGAATGAACAAGAAGTTAAATTATCTGAAAACGTGATGGTGATTGCGGATGATCAAAAAGCCTTGGCGATTGCAGGGATCATGGGCGGTCTAAGTTCAGCCGTTTCTGACGATACCACTGAAATTTTCCTTGAGTCGGCGTTCTTTGATCAACTCTATATCGCAGGTCGTGCACGTAGTTTTGGTTTGCATACCGATGCATCTCAGCGTTATGAACGCGGTGTAGACTTTGAATTGCCGATGACTGCAATGCATCGTGCTTCTCAGCTTATTGCTGATTTAGCTGGTGGTGAGTTTGGTCCAATTACTGTTGCTGAAAAAGTAGAGTTATTACCAAAACGTGAAGCCATTGAACTGAACCAAGCGCAAGTTGATCAACTGCTCGGTTATAAAGTTGAATCTGCATTTATTACGGATGCTTTAACGCGTTTGGGTTGCAATGTTACTGTGAAAGCAGAAGGTGAGTGGACTGTTTTACCACCATCACATCGTTTTGACATGGCGATTTATCAAGACCTCATCGAAGAAGTAGCACGTATTCACGGTTACGACAATATTCAAATTAGCTTGCCGGTGATTGATGTCAAACTAGCGAAATACCAAGACCAATTTGAATTGGTTCAGTTACGTCAAACTGCAGTGGCTTTGGGTTATCAAGAAGCGATTAGCTTTAGCTTTGCAGATGCGAAACTAGAGAAACAATTGAATCCACAGGTTCAACCACTAGCGCTTGCAAACCCGATTTCTAGCGACCTTGCAGTGATGCGTTCAACCTTATTATCAAGTTTGATCCCATGTGTGCAATACAACGTGAACCGTCAACAAAACCGTGTGCGTTTCTATGAGCTTGGTCTACGTTTTGATTATCAAGGTGCGAACAGCATTCATGATCTTAAACAGATCCCAACATTTGCACTGGTTGCAACAGGTTCGCGTACGACTGAATCTTGGCATGGTAAAGCACAGCCAATGGATTTCTTTGACTTTAAAGGCGATGTAGAAGAGATTTTAAATTCTGCACGTTTAAATGTTGAATATGTACGTTCAGAGCGTACGTGGTTGCATCCAGGTCAATCTGCTGAAATCTTAGTCAATGGTCAATCAATTGGTTACTTCGGTCGTTTACACCCATCTTTAGAAGATGAGTTGGATTTGGCGACAACTTGGGTTGCTGAGTTGGATCAATCGGCTGTTTTGCAAACTTATGTATCTAATTTTACAGAATTATCACGTTTTCCGTCGGTTCGACGTGATATTGCGCTTTTAATTAGTGATAAGATTAATGTTAGTGAAATTCAGCAACTTATCGAAAAAACCGGCGGTGAGCTTTTAGACGCAGTTTGGTTATTCGATGTGTACACTGGTCAAGGTGTCGAAGAAGGCAAGCGCTCATTGGCATTTGCAATTCAATGGCAACATCCAACACGTACATTAGAAGATGCTGAAATCAAAACCGGTATGGATAACATACTTCAGGTGTTGGAAAACACTTACCAGGCGACATTGAGGGCTTCATGACAGCATTAACAAAAGCAGAAATGGCTGATCATTTAAGTGAGCTCACGAGTTTAAACCGTCGTGAAGCAAAACAAATGGTCGAGTTATTCTTCGATGAGATTAGCCAAGCGCTAATCTCTGGGGAACAAGTTAAACTCTCTGGTTTCGGTAACTTCGAGTTGCGTGATAAACGTCAACGCCCAGGCCGTAACCCGAAAACGGGTGAAGAAATTCCGATTTCTGCCCGTCGTGTAGTGACCTTCCGTGCGGGACAAAAATTCCGTCAACGTGTTGGAAATGAGCAGATCGATTGATCTGCTTTTTTTTGCCTTTGATTTAGGAGGCGCAGTGTTCATCATCTATCGCACAAGTCATGTTGAAGAATATTCGATTTAAGGTGAGACGATATAGTTGAGTTGAGTTGAGTTGAGTTGAGTTGAGTTGTCGTAAAGATTGATTGTGGCTTTCTTTGAGCTAAATCTTCAGTTTTTATTTTTCAATAAGCATGGGTTTAGTATTTTGAATATTAGCTATTTTTTATGAACTAAGGTTTAAAGTTTGAGGCAATAAAAAAGAGAGCCAAAGGGCTCTCTTTTTGTGCTGAATAATCGGTTAGATTATTGAGCAGCAGCTTCAGAAGCAGCAGTAGTAGCTTCAGAAGCAGCAGCAGTAGCTTCAGAAGCAGCAGCAGTAGCTTCAGATGCAGCAGCAGTAGCTTCAACAGCAGCAGCGTCAGACGCAGCAACTACTTCAGAAGCAGCAGCTTCAGATGCAGCAGCAGGAGCAGCTTCTTCAGTTTTTTTAGCACAACCAACGAAAGCTAAAGTAGTAGCAACTGCAGCAGTAATAGCGATTTTTTTGAATAACATGGCATCACTCTCTAAAATATGAGATTAAAAAATAACCTGCGTTAGTCTGTTGTGTGCTTTTATTATGCCTAATTTGAATAGGTATTAAAAATGCATAGAGCAGTCTAACTGGTCTGCGTGTATGCTATCACTGAGTATTTTGAAATGCTACTAGCGACTTTGAAAAAACCGTGAAAAATAGGTGAAAAACGACCATTTTTTAACAGAAAATAACAATTAAGAGAAAGATTTATATTGGGGAAATAGCAAATAAACCACTAAAAAGAATAGGGTTTTTTAAAATATATTTTTTATAATCATCAACTTGAAAATAAGTTTACATGGAAATCCATCAAATGTTTCTTTGTGTAACTAAAGTCAACCAAATAAAAAGGCCATCGTTATAGATGGCCTTTTCAGTCAAACATTCAACTTAGTTGGATGCTTTACGTTTCATTTGATCAAAGAAATCATCATTGGTTTTGGTTTCTTTCATACGATCAAGCAAGAATTCCATCGCTGCAAGTTCGTCTTGTGTATGAAGCAATTTACGTAAAATCCAAACTTTACGGAGGTTATCTTCAGACATTAGGCGCTCTTCACGACGTGTACCTGATTTTTTGATGTTCATCGCAGGGAACACACGTTTTTCAGCAATACGACGGTCTAGGGTAATTTCTTGGTTACCTGTACCTTTGAATTCTTCGTAGATCACTTCATCCATCTTACTGCCAGTTTCAATCAACGCAGTTGAGATAATTGTCAGTGAACCACCTTCTTCAATATTACGTGCTGCACCGAAGAAACGTTTTGGACGTTCTAAAGCATGGGCATCCACACCACCAGTAAGAACTTTACCAGATGAAGGGATTACAGTGTTGTAAGCACGTGCTAAACGAGTAATTGAGTCAAGTAAAATCACTACATCTTTTTTGTGTTCTACAAGACGTTTAGCTTTTTCAATCACCATCTCTGCAACTTGTACGTGACGAGCTGGTGATTCATCGAATGTTGAAGCAACTACTTCACCACGAACAGTACGTTCCATTTCTGTTACTTCTTCAGGACGTTCGTCAATTAGAAGGACAATCAAGAAACATTCAGGATTGTTACGAACAATCGACTGAGCGATGTTTTGTAACAACATGGTTTTACCGGCTTTTGGCGGTGCAACGATAATTGAACGTTGACCTTTACCAATCGGAGCAACCAAGTCAACCACACGCGCAGTTAAGTCTTCTGTTGTACCATTACCTAATTCCATTACCAATTGTTCGGTTGGAAATAAAGGTGTTAAGTTTTCGAAAAGAATCTTATTACGTGAGTTTTCGGGTGTGTCGTAGTTAATTTGATTAACTTTTAATAATGCAAAGTAACGTTCGCCTTCTTTAGGTGGACGAATCGTACCTGTAATAGTGTCACCAGTACGAAGGTTGAAGCGACGGATTTGTGATGGGCTCACATAGATATCGTCAGGGCCGGCTAGGTAAGAACCCGCTGCAGAGCGTAAGAAACCAAAGCCGTCCGACAGAATTTCTAGAACGCCATCACCAAAAATCTCTTCGCCGTTCATTGCGTGGCGCTTTAAGATGGCGAAAATAATATCTTGCTTACGGTTACGAGCCATTCCTTCGAGGCCCATAAACTCGGCAATCTTGATGAGTTCGCCAATCGGTTTTTTCTTGAGTTCGGTTAAGTTCATAGGTGGTCAGATAGAATCTAAAATTCTGAGGTACAGGTTGGAAAAGGGAGCAACAAATGTGCCGCGATCGTGCAAGAAACGATAGCAATTGGTTTGCACAAAACAATTCAGAGATCTGATTCGTTATATGAAGAGAGATGTGAAAAACAATTCTGTTGCCGAGCGGCATTTTATGTGTTGTGTGTTGTAAGAAAATGACAGGATTTGAGATCCTTAATTTCTTGAGTAAACAATATAAGAGAGAACGCAGCATTTGTCAATTTATCAACCAAAAAAATACGCTGTGTAAAACAGCGTATTTTCGAGTGTTTTTATCGAAAAAATATTAGATGTTTTCTTCGATGAAAGCTGTCAATTTAGATTTTGGTGCTGCACCGACTTGAGTTGCTACAACTTCACCGTTTTTAAACATTAATAATGCAGGAATGTTACGGATGTTGTAGTTTACAGCTGTTTGTTCGCAAGAAGTTACGTCTACTTTAACGATTTTAACTTTGCCTTCAAACTCAGTTGAAAGTACTTCAAGTACAGGTGCAATGGCTTTACAAGGAGCACACCAACCTGCCCAGAAATCTACAAGTACAGGAGTATCAGACTCTAGTACATCGGCTTGGAAGTTTTCATCAGTTGTATTTACGATATTGCCAGACATGGATTTTGCTCCGGATTTAATTTTTAAGTTGACTCTATGCTTATAAGTATTACATAGCCAACTATAACAATGTAGGGGGTTATGTAAATTTTCGACCTGAATGGTCAGTTTGTCTAATGGATGATCACGATGCCGATGATCGTGTATGACTATCATTGCTTCAGATAAAAAATCGATAAGTTCCGCCCGAACTACTCATAAATGGCTTTTAAATTGCATGTATGTGAATTAATCTAAGCACAATTCTGAACAGGTTTTTTTGAATAATGTCTGATTTTTTGATTGATGAAGAATTACTTGCTGCTATCGATATGGGATCGAACAGCTTCCACTTGGCTATCGCACGTGTAGACCATGGTGAAGTGAAAAAAGTTGCATCAATGTCAGAAAAAGTACAGCTTGCCGCAGGTCTAGACGAAAATAAAAATTTGACCGAAGCCGCACAGCAACGAGGATTAGCCTGCCTAGCACGTTTTGTAGGGCGTTTAAATCCTGTCCAAGCCAACCGTTTACGTATTGTGGCGACCAATGCCTTGCGCCAAGCAAAAAATGGTCATGAATTTATTCAAAAAGCCGCTGAAATTTTACCGAAACCCATTGAAATCATTGCTGGTCGTGAAGAAGCCCGTCTCATTTATTTGGGAGTTTCACATACCATGGCAAACAGTGGTCGTCGTCTAGTGATTGATATTGGTGGGGGTTCTACAGAGCTGATTATTGGTGAAGAGTTTGAACCGATTCATACTGAATCCGTGCAAATGGGCTGTGTCGCTTTTACCAAAGCGTTTTTTGCCGATGGTGAAATTAACCTGAAAAGTTTTGATAAAGCGGTAAATGCTGCTCGCAAGGAAATTGCAGGTATTGCTAACACTTATAAAGCTGCGGGCTGGGATACTGTTGTCGGTTCAAGCGGTACGATCAAAGCGTGTCGTCAGATTTGTGTCAATATGGGCTGGAGTAACGATCAGGAAGAACTGACACGTGACGGTCTATTTAAACTCAAAGATAAATTGCTTAAATATAAGCATGTCAATGAAATGGAATTTGATGGTCTAAAAGAAGACCGTCGAGCAGTTTTGCCAGCCGGTATTGCCATTTTATATGCCGTCTTTGATGTGCTGAATATCGATAAATTGGTCTATTCGGATGGCGCATTACGTGAAGGCGTGATGTATGACCTCTTGGGTCGTTTCCAACATGAAGATGTTCGAGATCGTTCTGTACATGCGTTGATGGGTCGCTACAACGCAGATGTGAAACAAGCTGAGCGTGTAGTCAATACCGCGCAACAACTGTTTAATGGTGTGGCGACCGCACTGAATTTGACCAGTGATGACAGTGATTTACTGCGTCGTGCGGCATATCTGCATGAAATTGGTTTAGCGATTAGTCATAGTGGTTACCATCGTCATGGTGCCTATTTGTTGCAACATTCGGATATTCCGGGTTTCTCGCAAATTGATCAAAACCATTTGTCACATTTAGTGGCGCATCATCGTCGTAAGTTGCGCAGTGATGCACGTGTCGATGTGATGAAAGTCGGTGGTAACAAACTTGTTTACTTATGTCTATTGCTTCGTTTAGCAGTTTTATTAAATCATAGTCGCAGCGATGAGATGCTTCCTGCCATTGAATTAAGCGTGGACAATGCGCAACAATGGCAACTTAGTGTTTCTGGTGATGCCAAACAGTGGCCTTTGTTGGTTGCAGACTTGCATGATGAGCAAGTGCAATTTAAGCATTGGGATATTGAACTGAATATCCAGTCGGAACAATTTATCAATTAACAGACCAGTTAAGTTAGGGATAATGATCGACCTATGAAAAATAAAGCAGCTCAATCTAAAGCCTGGACTACGGTTCAGATCGCACGTCATCCTGAACGTCCGCAGTTTTTGGATTATGTTGGCGAAATTTTTACAGAGTTCGATGCTTTGCACGGTGACCGCCTATTTGGTGATGACGGTGCGATGATTGGTGGTTTGGCTCGTTTAGATGGTCAGCCTGTGATGATCGTAGGTCAGCACCGTGGTCGTAGTACACGTGAAAAATTACAGCATAATTTTGGTATGAGTAACCCCGAAGGTTACCGTAAAGCACAGCGTTTATTGGATATGGCCGAGCGTTTTAATCTGCCAGTCTTTACCTTTATTGATACCATGGGTGCGTACCCTGGCGTAGGTGCAGAAGAGCGTGGTCAGGCCGAAGCGATTGCAACCAGCTTAGCTCAGCTTTCTTCACTCAAAGTGCCTGTAGTGGCAACGGTATTGGGTGAAGGTGGTTCGGGTGGTGCGCTCGGTATTGGCGTGGCTGACCGTGTGATTATGCTATCTCACAGTATTTATTCAGTGATTTCACCTGAAGGCTGTGCATCTATTTTGTGGAAAACTGCAGAGAAAGCAGAACAAGCAAGTGAAGCATTGGCATTGACGGCAGATAAATTGCAGAAGATGGGCATTGTGGAATACGTGGTGGACGAAGCGGAAGGCGCACATTTAAACCCTGAAAAAGTCATGCAGGATTTGAAAGTGGTCTTGAAGCAAGCTCTAGAAGAACTGCAACCAATGGATGCAAACGAACGATGCGAAGCGCGTTATCAGCGTTTAATGAAGTTTGGCAGCGACAATTTAGGGCTGACTGCTTAAGTCAAATTCAGGCGCTGCCTGAACAAAGCCGATTTTTAATAGGATGTAGTGGTGGCATGGATTCCATGTTGCTGCTGCATCTTATGCCGTTTTTGTGCCCTGAAAAAATACGGGTAATTTATATTGATCACCAACTACAAGAGAGTAGTCACGCTTGGGGGGAGTTTGTACGTGCTCAGTGTGCAGCGCTGAATCTTCCATTCATCATACAAAAAGTTCAGGTTGCGCAAGGTAACCTTGAAAATCAAGCACGCTCGGCCCGCTATCAAGCCTTTGCCCAACATTTACAAGCAGATGAAATATTGGTACTCGCGCATCATCAGCAAGATCAAGCCGAGACACTGATGTTGCGGCTACTTTCAGGTGCGGGTGTCCATGGCCTTGCTGCCATGAAAAAATTCGATGTACGTGAAGATTTTGCTTTATGGCGTCCGCTATTGGATCTTTCACGTGAGCAAATTTGCCAATGGGCAGCACAACTGCATGTGCAAAATATTCAAGATCTCACTAATTTTGATACCGACTATGACCGCGCGTGGAGTCGTGAAATTCTATGGCCTGTACTCAGTGGTCGATTTCCTAAAATGCAGCAAGCCCTGAGTCGAACCAGTTATTTGATGCAAGATGCTGATGAAATTTTACACGAGGTGTTGCAACAAGATTTGGCAGCCTGTGGTTCATCGCAAACTTTATCTTTAGTGGTTTTACAACAGCTCAGTCTGGCACGTCAGCGTCAGTTGTTATCGCACTGGATGAAAGGTGAGGGGCAATATCGTCCAAGCTTTGAAATGGTACAGCGTTTAGTTTCAGAAGTGATTAACTCACGCGAAGACTCGCAAGCGGCACTACACTGGAATGGATTTTATTATCTGCGCTTTCAACAGCAACTTCATCGGATTGCCAAAGCGGATTATCTGCCAGCAGAATCCATTCAAGAGGTTGAAGTTGTAACTTGTGTTGCAGGTCAGTGCCTCAAGTTGCCTGCCGGCCATTTTGTGATTCAACCCTCAGAGGTTGGCTTATCACCTGAATTATTGGGGCAGCAACTGCAGATACGCCCACGCCTTGGCGGCGAAAAAATTCATTTATATGGTCGTGTCGGAAGTTGGCCTTTGAAAAAAGCCATTCAGCAGGCGCAAATTTTTCCATGGCAGCGTCATACTATTCAAATATTAAGCCGAGATAATGTTATGCTAGGCGTCTTTACGCCTCAGGGCTTTTGGTTGGCGCAGTCTGAATTTTGTACTCAAGCTGGCTGGCAACCGACATTATCTCTTAACGCTAAATCTGCAATATCGGATCTTCAATCATGAGCGCAATTCTAAATTGTAATATCAGTTTCATTGGTGGCGGCAACATGGCACAGGCTTTAATTGGTGGCCTAATTGCACGTGGTGTCCCGACTACACGTATTACAGTTTCAGATCCCGTAGAAAAAGTACGTGAGCTTTTGGCTGAAAAAGATTTGCATGTGACCGATGATAATGTTGCGGCAATTCGAGATGCTGACATTGTTCTTTTTGCAGTTAAACCTCAGGTGTTGGCAAAAGTTTTGGCACCATTACAAGGTTTGCTAGAAGGGAAGTTGGTGATTTCAATTGTTGCAGGTGCAGAAATTGCAACGATTTCAAAACTATTAGGCACAGAGCGTATTGTTCGTGTCATGCCAAATACACCGGCTTTAGTTCAAACCGGTGCGCATGGCTTATATGCAGGTGAAGCGGTTTCGGCTGAAGATCGTGATCTTGCAAGTCAAGTTTTGGCTTCAACGGGTTTAACACTTTGGGTAAACTCAGAAGCGCAAATTGATGCGGTAACAGCAGTTTCTGGCTCAGGTCCTGCATACTTTTTCTATATGATGGAAAGTATGATCCGTGCAGGTAAAAACATGGGCTTGGATGAAAAAGTAGCTACAGCACTCACCTTGCAAACTGCATTAGGTGCCGCACAAATGGCAATTACCAGTGCTAACAGTCCTGCGGAGTTACGTAAAAATGTAACCTCTCCAAACGGTACAACACAAGCCGCGATTGAAGTGTTTGATCGTGCTCAGATTTCACAAAATATTCAGGCCGCTTTAGCCGCAGCGCAAAAGCGTAGCCAAGAGTTGGCACAAGAGTTAAGCGAAAGCACCAAATAATTCGATTTGATTTAGGAAAGTTCAAGTATGGGCTCTGCTCAAATTTTTGGAATCATTATTAACGTTGCAATTTTGCTCGTATTTTTCCGTTTTTTAATGCAGCTTGCTGCGGTCAGTCCATATAATCCTGTGGTTTTGGCTACAGCAAAAGCAACAAAAATTGTCGATATCTTTAGCCGAATTTTCCCAACTTTGGCCAAAGGTCGAGTCAATACCGCAGCTTTGGTGTTGGTGGTGATTCTGTATTTGTTAAAAATGTTTGGTTTGATGTATTTGTCTGGCGTGGCAGTGAATAGTCCATTCCATCTGATCATTATGACCTTTGTGACCATGATTCAGGATTTAATCCGTTTCTGTCGTTACTTAATTTTTGCATCGATTATTTTGAGTTGGGTCGTGATGTTTAGTCAGTCACGTTCGCCTTATATTGAAGTGGTTCAAGAATTGGCAGAACCGCTACTTGCACCATTCCGTCGTATTCTTCCAAATATGGGGATGATTGACTTGTCACCAATTTTTGCGATTTTGGCATTGTTGGTTGCGGAAACCATTATGAAGCAAGTCGCAATTGCATTATTGACTGGTCTTTAATCTGAGCTAAGACGAGTTAAATTAAAAAGGACGCCGAGGCGTCCTTTTTTGTGGATTTAATATGAGGTGTAAAATAAGATATTTTTACTAACTAAGAAACATCTCACCTCTATCCCAACCTTCCTCCTAGAAGGAGAAAGGTGTGAATGAACGTGAATGAATTAGTGTGCTTCATCCCAGTTATTGCCTTGACCCACTTCCACAATCAGTGGAACGGAAATTTTCAACACAGATTGCATCACTTCAGTCAGTTGGGCAGACAGTTCATCGGCAATTGCAGCATCAACTTCAAACACCAATTCATCGTGTACTTGCAGTAACATTTTGGCTTGATCTTTCGGTAAGATTTTATCGACTGCAATCATGGCTAGTTTAATGATATCCGCCGCAGAACCTTGTAGCGGCGCATTAATCGCTGCACGTTCAGCGCCTTGTTTCACCATTTTGTTGCTCGCCATAATGTCTGGTGTATACAGACGACGACCTAAAATGGTTTCCACAAAACCTTGTTCACGTGCAACTTGGCGAGTACGTTCCATATATTCCAAAACACCAGGGTAACGTTGGAAGTATTTACCAATATAGTTACGCGACTCTTCTCGAGTGAAACCCAGTTGACGGGTCAAACCGAATTCTGACATGCCATAGAGCAGACCGAAGTTCACCGCTTTGGCTTGACGACGTTGGTTGCTGGTCACTTCGTCGAGTGGAATACCCAAAACTTCTGCCGCAGTACGTTTATGTACATCTTGCCCATGATTGAAAGCATCGACTAATGCATGATCTTGCGAGAAATGCGCCATTAAACGTAATTCGATTTGCGAATAATCGGCTGCCAATAAAATGCGACCTTCAGGTGCAATAAAAGCTTTACGGATTTGACGTCCAATATCTTCACGGACAGGAATGTTCTGTAAGTTTGGATCGGTAGATGACAAACGACCTGTAGCCGTTAACGCTTGGTGGTAACTGGTATGCACACGATGTGTGTCATTATTCACTTGCTTTAACAAACCGTCGGTATAGGTGCTTTTCAGTTTAGAGAGACCACGATATTCCAAAATTAAATCAGTAATCGGATGGTCGATTTTTTCTAACACACTTTCACTGGTACTGTACTGACCTGTAGAAGTTTTCTTACCGCCTTTTAAACCTAATTTATCAAACAGAATCTCACCAACTTGTTTTGGTGAGCTGACATTGAAGCTTTGACCCGCAAGATCGGTAATTTCTGTTTCTAAATTTTGAATGGTATTGGCAAATTCCACACCGAGTTGGTCGAGGAAGTTCATATCCAATTCAATGCCGTTTTCTTCCATAGAGGTTAGAACACGAGCAACAGGCATTTCAATATTGTGCAAAATATTGATCAGCTCCGGGTGAGCTTGTAACTTCTTATCGAGTACTTCATATAGACGATAGGTCACATGGGCATCTTCTGCGGCATAATGGGCTGCCGTTTCAAGCTCAATTTGGTTAAAGGTCTTTTGTTTTGCACCTTTGCCGGCCACTTGTTCGAACGTCGTTGTGAGATGACTTAAATACAAACGTGCGACGTCATCCATTCCATGACGAGTTGCCACAGAGTTAAGGATATAAGAGGCCAACATGGTATCGAAATACCAACCTGCCAAATGAATGCCATGATTTTCTAAGACATGTGCATCATATTTGAGATGATGACCAATTTTTTGTACGTCATTATCTTCAAGTAAAGGTTTGAGTTGATTCAGGATCGTGTCGCGATCAAGTTGTTGAGGCGCACCTTCATAATCATGCGCAAGCGGCACGTAATAGGCATCCTGTGCATCTAAAGCTACTGAGAAACCCACAATCTGTGCCACGCGGTAGTCGAGGCTAGTGGTTTCAGTATCAAAGGCAAAACGCTTTTCAGTGCTTAGACGCTTGAATAACACATCCCAATCTTCTTGAGTCAATACCGTGTGATAACGTGCTTCACCAAGTAAGTCATCAACACTGGTTTTGTCCGCTTGATCTTCCACTTCAGGTGCATTGGCTACAGTCGCCGTGGTGTTGATGGCTTTGGCTGCTTGTTTGTAGGTTGCGCCATTGGGGTTGTTCGGATGATCTAAAGACTGCAGTTGGTTACGGAATTCTAGTTCCGTATATAAATCACGCAGTGCTGGAATATTTGGATCGGCAAGTTTCAGATCTTCGTATTTAAGGCCCATGTCGAGGTCACAAACGATGCTCGCCAGTTGGTGGTCAAGAGCAATCCCTTCTACATTATCTTTAATGTTTTGACCGACTTTACCTTTAATGCTGTCGACATTTTCTAAAATGCCGCCAATCGAGCCGTACTCGGTTAAAAGTTTCGCTGCCGTTTTTGCGCCAACACCGGGTACACCACGGATACCATCAGAGGCATCGCCCATCAATGTTAGGTAGTCAATGATTTGATTCGGCCACACCCCAAATTTTTCAAAAACGCCTTGAACGTCCATCGGTTTATCTTTGAAGCTGTCTTCTAAAGTGACACGCTCAGTAACGAGCTGCGCCATGTCCTTGTCACCAGTGGAGATTAAAACTTGATGACCGGCTGCTTCAGCGCGTTTGGCTAAAGTTCCGATAATGTCATCGGCTTCAGCACCCGGCAACATATGCAGCGGAATCCCTAGAGCACGAATTAATGCATGAAGATATGGAATTTGTTGTGATAATTCTTCAGGCATACTTGGACGGTCACCCTTATAAATCGGGGACAATTCATGACGGAAGGTTGGTTCAGGTGTATCGAAAATAACGGCCATATGCGTCGGTTGAATACGACGCATTAATTTTTGGATGGCAGAAATGGCACCTCGGATTGCATTGGTATGCAAACCGGTTGAAGTGGTTAATGGTGGCAGTGCATGGTAGGCACGAAATAAAAAGTATGAGCCATCGACCAAGACAAATGGTGGCATGGATAATTTCCTAATCCTGAAAACGGTTTTATTGTACGTGATTTTTTGCCCGCACGCAGAGTCTAGATTGTATATGTAACTTACCGAATCACTGATGAATAGTTTTAATCCATCGGTCAGGCTCATGTATCATCAAAACATTCAGGAAAATGACGAAGCAGGTATGCTGAAACAGAATAATGAAATCAAGATGATTTGGTTGATGATGCTGATCATGGTGGGGATCGGGGCATGGTACTTAGATGTCCGTATCCTGAGTTATATCAGCGGCATCGGTTTTATGCTCAGTGTGATGAATTATGTCGATGATTTGCAGCACGGCGCTGATGCACTGAGCTCATCCAAACAACCATTTCAAGTGACATCAAAGGTTCCGTTATATATTGCATCGTTATTAACGGTCGTTGGACTGTTAACAGAATTGGGATATTTAGTTGCGATCGGGATTAGCCTGTGGGTCTATTTTTTTCTGCGTTGGCTGAAACGATTAGAACGTCAGCTGCATCTATTGCAAGGACGTGCGCTTCAGTCGCAATCGAGTCATGCAGCTACTTCAATATCAGCGCCTACAATAGACCGTCCTGAAATTTTTGATTCTGACAATACACCATTTGTACATCCCGCGACGGCAATTGGTACAGCTAGACATCAGGCAGTAGTCAATTCATCGTCTACTAATACACCATCCAAGTCTGCGCCAAATCTATCTAGTCAAATTCAGCAATGGCTTTTCCAAGGCAATCCCGTGTTAAAAGTGGCTGTACTGGTCTTGGTGATTGGCGTGGTGCTATTACTTAGATTTGCCACAGAGCATTGGCAACTAAGCTTGGCCATCAAATTGCTGATTGTGAGTTTGAGCAGTGCTGGTGTTGTCGGACTGGGATATTGGCTGCAAACCAAAAATCGCAGTTTTGCCTTGGCTCTAGAAGGTCTAGGTCTTGCAGCGCTGTTTTTGACTTTATTTTTTGCCTATTACAATGCCGTCATTCCGGGCTTTGGCATAGCTTGTCTACTATATGCTGCACTTATGGCATTGACGATTTGGCTCAGTTTGAAACAACAGTCGGTAGAACTGGCAATTATGGCAATGCTGATCGCCTATCTTGCGCCATTTACCTTGCCTGTTCGTGATGCAACTGCAACGGAATTTATTGCCTATTATCTTGTGATTAATATTGCTGTTGCGGTCATGAGTACATTAAGACCGTGGAAATATCTGAATCAAATCGCTTTTTTGATGACGGTAATCATGGGTGGTGGATATGCTTTTTACCACGGATACACCACCGAACGTCAGATGATGAGCGTGCTGGTTTTAGCCCACGCTGCGATTTTTATCTGGCTAGGTTTTCGTTTTAGCCAGTTATTGGCGAAACAGGATCTTGCGCATTTTCAGCTTAAACCTGCCTTGGATATTGCACTGATTTTTGCTGCACCAGTGCTTGCTTATCTGGCATTGTATTTGATGTATTTTGAGGAAACGGTATGGCAGGCGGGGTATAGCTTGCTATTTGCGGCGCTATTTGCCGCGCTGTATAGCATCAGTAAACGTAGTGCTGTGATCCCACTGATTGCACAAAGTTATTTGAGTTTGACCTTAATTTTCTTGGCATTGATTCCACCGATAGTATTGAAAGAGCAGTGGAGTGTGGTCGGTTGGGCAGTTGAAGGTGCATTGATATTTATATATGCCCTATACAAGCAGTCCAATATCAGCCGTTATTTAGGCATGGCGCTCTTGGTGATGGCGGGTTGTTCAAGTCTGTATTATTTGGTTCAACTGCCACATTTCCCTGCACAGATGTATTGGGGCGTGTGTTTGAGCTATTTGGCGGCCATTATCGTGACGCATGCTGTTCCTGCATTTCATAAACAGCTTTCAAGTTCGAGTATTGCCTTTCAATGTGTGCAAATGCTCTCAGCAACCACCATGTTCATCATGTTGCTCTTAGATTGGCTGCAGACTAGCCATCAATTGGCCTTGAGTCTATTGATCGTCAGTGTGGCTTATCTGTTGGTGAATGAAGGCTTGTTAAAACGAAAAGCTTCGTGGAGTTGGTCCATCATTAAATGGACGGGTCTAGTGCCTGTTTATGTGATGGGGCTGTACCAAGTTATTTCAGTGAGTGAGAACGGTCAGTTACTTTGGCATTCAACGATGGAGCAGATGTATTTTGCATTCGCTGGGCTGAGCTTGACGCTGCTTTGGCTACGACCATTACTCGGTGTGCGTGAAGAAAAAGAGTGGGTCAGTCTCGGAATTTTGAGCAGCTTGGCGTGGACCAGTCTGACGCTGATACCCGGTATGCCGTATATCAGTGTGGTAATTTTGCCGCTGATATTTTGTGCATGGTGTTATTGGCAAGCGCAGCAACCGGCCTGGAAAATGTTTTGGCAAGCACGTAGCAGCTTGTTTTTGGCTTTGAGTTGGATCATTAGTTCGCAATTATTTAGTCAGCAGGCCTTTGTGGGATATATCTTGCCGATACTGAATCCTTTTGATGCAGTGAGTTTGCTGTTGTTAGCGGCTTTTTTATGGATGTTGAATCAACAGTTAAAAGCTGGTTTAGATCGTAGCTTGGCTGCCGTGTTGAGTGTTCTTGGGCTACTTTGGTTAAGTAGCTATGTTGTGCTCCGCGCCTTACATATATATCTGGATACGCCTTATAACAGTTTAGACATTTGGAGCGATGCGACCATTCAGCTGAGTTTTACTGTGCTGTGGGTGTTATTGGCTTTGGTGAGTATGCGCTTTGCCACTCAGCGCCAATTACGTTCAGTTTGGCTGCTCGGCGGCAGTATTTTGGTCTTGGTTACTTTGAAATTGGTCTTGCTGGATTTATCTCATGTCGGCACTCTCATGCGAGTGATTTCATTTATGGCCGCAGGTTTTGCCATGCTTTTGATTGCCTATATTGCCCCCATGCCGAATGACAAGATTGAACCATGATGAAGTTCTTAAACGTACTAGATCACTAAGCTGTAGAGGTCGTTGGCTATAAAAGTACATGATAAAAAAACCCTGCACATTTGATGATATGCAGGGCTTTTTATATCAATTCTATAAACCATTATTTGAGTTGAGGCTCTCGTTGGATTTCTTGTGTATTGGCATATTGATCGACGTCAGCATCGCTTGCTTGTGTAGAAAGCGGGTGGTCAACAAAACCCATTTTCGGGACAGGGATTTCAATTTTATTTTCGACAAAGGCATTTCGAATCCGTTCCTGCATTTCATCACGGACTTTTAGGAAATTCTCTCTTTGGCACCAAATGGCAAAAAGCAATTCAATGGATGACTCTCGAAAGGCAGTGACGGTCACGGCAGGTTTAGGATCGGCCAAGACCAATGGATATTTACTAACGGCATCTAATAAAACTTCACGGACTTTGATGATGTCTTCATGAAAGTTAATCGCAAGGGTAATTGGAATTCGCCGTATTGGAAACTTAGACAGGTTATGCACAGGTGCCCGAATCAGTTGTTCATTCGGCAAGCGGACATAGACATTGTCCTGCGTGAGTAATTTGACCGACAGTAAATCAATCGAGATCACTTCACCTTCAATGGTATGCCCGCGAATCAGTGTCAATTGAATGGTATCACCAACCTCAAAAGACCCTTCACCGATCAAGAACATCCCGCTGATCAGGTTGGATGCGGACGTTTGCGAGGCAAAACCCAGTGCGACCGTTAAAATACCTGCTGCACCCAAGAAGACGCTGAGTTTAAAGCCGGCTTCTTTTAAACTGGCCATCACAAAGATGATAAAGATGAAATAGAAAATCCCGCGACGCCAAACCAACTGCTGATGGGCATTGAAACGCATACCCACAGTGCGGATAAAGGTGTTTGAGATAAAACGTGCAATCAGAAAGCCGATGACTGCCAGTAAAACAGCCACCAATAATTCTGTCAGCCGATCAGTATTGAGATTGGCGACCATTCCTTTTAGGCTGCTGGTAATTTCTGTCGAAATATTTAAATCTGCCATGGCTCACCGTTAGAAAAATGAATCAAACATATTGAACAGCACATTGGCTGACTCGCGTGGCGGATGCAGATAAATCACGTCACCTGCTTGTGGCGGTGTACGGTTTTCAATTTTGACCCGCGGCGGTTTGTCATGACCCTCATGCACGACCCGAATTTGTGAAGTCCATAAACGTCCTGTACTTTCACTATAAAATAATGGCAAAGCCGGTACAGGGACATTCATACGGTCAAAGCGAATCTGTTGATTACTCACGTTATGAAACTCAATAGGGGTTACAGCACGAAAAGCACGAGGTTTGAGTTGTTTAAGTTCTGTACGACCATCAACTGCTGTGGCATAGCAAATTTCACCCATTCGATGATTCGGACCAAACCAGGTATCTTTTGGTAGAATAACAGGTATATCAAACAAGGGTTCTCTAAGACCTTCGACAAAACCAGCAATCCAAAGCGGTGTGCTGATATATAGCGTTCCGCGCTGTCCGGCTGGAATATAAATCGGATCGACCGGTTTAATCACCACAGACCGATCTGCCAAACGTGGCATGATTTGAATTTTGTCATGTGTTTGGCGGAACATATAGCGTTCCATTTTAATGGGCTGTGGAAAACCAAATTCAGGGTCTTGTATCGGATGCCATTGTTGCTCATAGTCAAACTGAAAGGTTGGGCGATGGTATTCCATACGCCACTCTTGCATGCCGCGCGTCACACGGAACAATAAAGACCCAAACTGCCAACTGCGCGGGTGATTCAGTTCAAATTGATATTCTCCCCACCATTTACGTTTTGGGGATTCCTTTTCAGTCAAATCATTTTCTAATGGCAATGCGTATATCCCTTGTCCTGATAAATCCTAAAAACAGACTTCACGCTGTCAGATGCTTAGAGTACACTCAAAACAACTTTTTTCATCATTATAATGCGTGATGCAAGTACTTAAACAATTACAAATACCATATAGTTTTGCCAAACGTCATGGCGTATTGCTTCGATATGAGGGTGATCAAGCTTTTATTGTACGTCGTGACAGCACGCCACTGTTGGCTTTACAGGAAGCACGTCGCTATTTAGGGCATCCTGCACAATATCAATTATGTAGTGAGCAAGAGTTTAATCAATTACTCAGTGCAAGCTTTGCCGGAGACACCGGTGAGTCTCAACAAGTTGCAGCGGGTCTGGAAGATCATCCTGATTTACTCAGCCTTGCAGACTCTGTGCCAGAAGCTGAAGATTTGATGGATCAGGAGGATGATGCACCGATTGTACGGTTAATCAATGCCTTATTGTCGGAAGCAATTCGTGTTGGAGCCTCCGATATTCATATCGAATCTTTTGAAAAAAAGCTGTCTGTCCGCTTACGTGTCGATGGTCAGTTACGTGAAATTGTGCAGCCACGTCGTGAACTTGCGCCATTGTTGGTGTCACGGATCAAAGTCATGGCCAAACTCGATATTGCAGAAAAGCGAATTCCACAAGATGGTCGTATTTCACTGCGTTTGGCGGGCCGTGAAGTCGATGTTCGTGTATCAACCTTACCATCTTCCTATGGTGAACGTGTGGTGATGCGTTTACTCGATAAACAAGCTGGGCGTTTAAACATGACCCATTTGGGCTTGATGCAGCATGACTATGATCGATTGAAACAACTGGTACATCGTCCGCATGGCATTATTTTAGTTACGGGACCAACGGGTTCGGGTAAAACCACAACCTTATATGCGGCATTGTCTGATCTAAATGATGGTTCAAAAAATATATTGACTGCGGAAGATCCAATTGAATATCAACTTGAAGGGATCGGGCAGACGCAGGTCAATACCAAAGTGGATATGACCTTTGCTCGTGCATTAAAAGCCATGCTTCGACAAGACCCAGATGTGGTGATGGTCGGGGAGATTCGTGATTTAGAAACTGCTGAAATTGCAGTACAAGCGTCATTAACAGGCCACTTGGTACTTTCAACGCTGCATACCAATACAGCAATCGGTGCGGTGACCCGTCTTAAAGACATGGGGATTGAACCCTTTCTACTGTCAAGCTCACTGATCGGTGTGGTGGCACAGCGTTTGGTTCGAACCTTGTGCCGTCACTGTGCGACTTGGCATGATGCCGATGATTTTGAAAAAGACTTATTTAGGCATCTCGATGCATCGGCTGAGTTAAAATTGCCTCAACCTAAAGGCTGTGAACAATGCTCGCATACTGGATTTACAGGGCGTACCGCAATTTATGAAATCGTCCCGATTGATGAGCAAACACGTCGCCTCATCCATGGTAATGCTGCAGAGTTTGAGTTAGAAAATCATGTCCGTGCAAATGCGGGTTCAATACGTGATGATGGATTGCGTAAAGTTTTGGCAGGTAAAACCACCATTGAAGAAGTGCTTAGAGTGACGAATGAAGCGGCTGAATAGTCAGTGTAAAATATAAATAAAGCCCCGAAGCCTGTGTAAGGATTCGGGGCTTTGCTTTAGTTAATCTTTTCAAAATGAATTACAGCATCATATGCTTTGTCTGTCAGAGTGAGGTGAGTTGCATCACTCAGTTTCATTTCAATGCTATTACTCTCTTTATATTTCAGCACATCATGATTCACTTCGGCCATACCGGATGAAGCACTAGAAGTGCGCTCAGTATTATTTTTATCGAGCCAAAATTCGTCTTTAATTTGATAGTCATCGCCTTGTTTGCTGATTGAAAGTTTGCGTAGGCTCTCCGTGTCAGGTGTTTGTTTCCATTCCCCTGAAAAATCAGGCGCAGGTGTTTGGCTACATGCGGCTAAGGCCAAGCTTAGAAAAAGCATCGAAAAGTATGTTTTCATTGTAAAGTCCTGAAAATGATTTTAATTTTTTTATGGATGTATAGTTAATTATAGTTTGAATATTAAACAATTTTTTAATTTTATTCATTAATCTTTCTATCGAATGTCTCATGATTTTTTATTTCTAATTTGAACTAAAAACAGCCCAAAAATATGGGCTGTACAGTCTTTCACTTACCACAAACTGACAATTTTCTTCATCAATTCAGCACGAATAGGCGCGGTTGGGTTACCTGCATTGCGCTGCGTTTCATTTTCATAAAACTTTTGCCAAGTTTGAACCATCTCTAAAGTGACATCTTGAGTTTTAAGCTTTTCAACGTCGGCTTTGCTGATATTGGCTAAGCGTGCTGCAGCACCTTCTGGGCCTGTACCCCAACCAATGATGCCTTGACCATAGGCAGGTAAAGACATGTTGTTCGGTGTTGGTGGTAGCGCAAGACGTTGAATATCTGGATTGACCAAGGATTTAATCTGAGGACGGACTTTTTCAGACAGGGTTAATTCGGCAAAACTCAGTGTGGATGCGCTGATGAGCAATGTACTGATAAGGAGATGTTTAAGCTTCATAGATCAACAAATGAATGTAAATAAGAATCGTTATATAATTTAGCAAGGTTTTGGCAACTGAATATGAATATTTAAATGTATTGGAAATGGATAAGATTTTATTTTGAGCTCAGCTGTAGATGTGTAGAAGTAAAAAAGCTCAAAGCACTATTTTATAAGAATTAAAACAGTGCTTTGTATAGATAGGTACAAATGGATTTAAGTCAAAACATTTAAAGTAACATTAATATTGTTTCGGGTCGCATTTGAATAGGGGCACACAATATGTGCAGCATCGACCAATTTCTGTGCCTCGCTTGCATCCATACCCTCAAGATGAATATTAAGCGTCACTTCGATACCAAATCCTGTTGGAATAGGGCCGATACCCACATCACCCTCGACGTAGGCAGCAGGGGTAATTGAAATTTTATCTCGGTTAGACACAAATTTCATTGCACCTAAAAAACAGGCTGAATAACCAGCGGCGAAGAGTTGTTCAGGATTCGTACCATTACCTGTACCCCCCATAATTTTCGGCACAGCCAATTGAACATCTAAATGACCATCGGATGTCGTTGCACGACCATCACGACCACCAGTGGCTTTTGCATGGGCTGTATAAACTGCTTTTTCTAAAGTCATTTTTCTAATCCCTCAGATGATGGTTCAAAATCATATCGTGGGGGATTTTGTTTAAATAATATTCAGTTTTTTTGTAATTTTATACAGTGTGAAAATCAATATTGAACCAAAACACGGTGCTGCATCAGTGGCATAGATGCACGAATCTGTTGCTGTTCGTCTAAGTCAAAAGGAACCGTGAGTAGTTGAGCGCCTTCTTCTGCGGTGATTGCTAAAATTTGACCGCGGCTGTTGCTTGCTCCAGCATGCCCCCAAGTTTGACGCTTTTCACCATGCCAACCTTGTTGTGCAGCACCCAGTACAGCACATTGGCTATCCATGGCACGAGCTTGCAGTAACAACTGCCAGTGCATTTCACCCGTGGTATAAGTAAAAGCTGCAGGCGCCGTTAAAATGTTTGCACCTTGGCTACGAAGTTTCAAAGCCAGTTCAGGAAAGCGCAAGTCGTAGCACACCATCAGGCCAATATTGCCAAAAGGTGTTGTTGCAACTACGGTTTCAGTACCAGGTTCAAAGAATTTTGATTCTTGATAGCCACCGACAGCGTCACCAACTTGCACATCAAATAAATGAATTTTGTCATAACGTGCTTCGGTACGTTCAGGGCTGATACACAGGCTGACCGTACGGACACGGCCATCTTGAATGATTGAACCATCTGGACGATAAGGGCATGGGAGTGTGCCCGCAACAATCCAAAGTTGATAACGATGTGCGAGTTGTTCTAGTCGCTGCTGAATACTTTCAAATTGCGCCGCGGTTTCGCGTTGTTTACCTGCGGCAAAGCAGACAAAATTTTCAGGAAATACAATGAGACTCGCACCTTGAGCCTGACTTTGTTGCATCAATGATTCAATCACTTTGAAGTTATCTTCAATGTTATTTTGAGAATTCATTTGTGCAACGGAAAGTAAAGTCATGCGAAGAGGGTCTCTGCTGTGATTAACCTAAATTAGACATTTTGCTGCTTGGGTTGCTCTAGATTGTCCTGCTCTTTTTGCAGTTGTTTGACCAAAGGCTCAAACATATTTTGGTTGCTATCATTTAGTTTCATCAGCGTTTTGTGTGCATCTAAAACCGTATTCAGCATATTGCTATGGGTAATGTGTTCTTCCATAAGTGCGCGAGTGCATACATTTGGATCACCACAATAATTCAAAATAACAAACACCTGACCTAAACCCATGCTATTGGCAAGCGTTGTGATATCAGAGTTTGTAGACAACATTACCGCTTGGATATGGTGAACTTGTTTGAGCTTCAAACCCAGTTTCGCCAAAATGCCAAGAACAGTACTATCGATAAATGTCGTTTGGGTTAAATCAACGATTGCACCGACGACATTTTGTTGCTGTTCAATTTTGTTTAATAACTTGTCTAGACTAATACAAGATTGGGCACGCACTTCGCCAATAAGCTTAAAAATATGCGTTCCGTTCAAGCTTGCATATTCAACATGACCTGTTGACATATAAATGCCATTTGCAGAGAAGGATAGTAAATTATCCCATAGGGGCACAGCTTACTCAAGTAGCCGAGTATGATCAGAAAGTCGTATTCGGTTTAAGTGATTGATTTCGTGATTAATTGATTCGACGTAAACTTAGGATGGCAATGTCGTCAGCAACATGGTCTGGTGCTTGAAATGATTGATTTTGCAAGTGATAAACCAATTGACCTAGCTGTTCATTCAATCCACCGTCAAAAGGTTCAAGTGCGCCATCCGAGCAAATTACAAAGCGCGAATAACGATTTAAGGTAAATTCAAACTCTTCCACTTCTAGGTCTTCAGTTAAGCCGAGTGGGAAGCTACTGGTGTTTAAAATTCTTGCGGGAAGACCAGGTTCAAATAAAATGGCCGGCGGATAATGCCCTGCACTAGACCATTTCAAGACATGCGTATCGAGATTGAGTATCCCCGCAATCATGGTAATGTGCTTTTCAATATTTTCTTGAACCAACATACCATTGAGTTTTTTGATCAACTCTCTTGGGGTTTTTGAACGACCGTGGAAAGCAGCCATCCAAGAGGTCAGTAAACTACTCGTCACCCCATGACCAGATACATCTGCAAGATAAAACATGATTTCTTTATCGCTGATTTTCCAGTAATCGTACCAATCACCGGATAAATAGGCTGAAGGCTGGAAGAATGTTTCAATTTTATAGTTGTGGAGTTCAATCGGGTTGGGCAGTAAACGTTTTTGCAAATCTGCAGCAGAAGGGAGATCACGGCTGTCTTGATTGCGTTTGTATTGCGCATCAATTTTAGTGAGTGCCACCTGAAGGTTGGTTGGAATATGGTCCCACACCCATCCTGCTAAAGCACCTTGTTGCCACGCTTGAGCCAATGCAGCGCCCTCATGCTCAAAAGCGAGCACAATGGTAGGAAGTGTCCATTGGTGATTTAAAAAGTCGGCAACATCAGCAATTGCAATGATCGTTGGATCATACAAGTCTAGATCTTCAATGTTAATCATTTGTACGCTAGGAAGCGCATCAAGTACCTGATCTAAATATGGAATATCACGAGTAGGTTGAATGAAATACATAAAGAATTAGATGAATCCTTCGATAGACAATAAGTGTACTATAGCAAGCTAATGATGGCTGGAGGGAAAAACCACACCAGCCAATTGAAAAATTTTATTTATTCAGTTGTTACCGTGTCGGTATCATCTGAACTGCTGTCATCAATGAAATCGGTAGAATCATCAGATGAAACATCTGTTGAATTATCTTCAGATTCATCAATATCGTCATCTTCTTCATCAATAAATAAGTTTTCTTCAGCGATACCTTTTTTCTCAGAAATTGAATAATTCAGGCGTTGTAAATAGATGTCGCGAATTTGAGCGTATTTATCGCCTTGCAATACACCTTCAATATCCAGTAATTGAGCGCGAGTATCGATTCCACGTAAAGTTTGCTCAGACCAATACGCCACATCATGACCATCAAGCATATATTTCTGTGGACGTCCTTGACTATCTACAGCTAGACCGACGGTTTGGCGCAATGTGCTTGGACCAAGCACAGGTAAA
The DNA here is from genome assembly GCF_013417145.1 of Acinetobacter sp. YH16044. Lineage (NCBI taxonomy): Bacteria > Pseudomonadati > Pseudomonadota > Gammaproteobacteria > Moraxellales > Moraxellaceae > Acinetobacter > Acinetobacter sp. YH16044. The sequence goes on along the minus strand of NZ_VPEK01000002.1, from coordinate 1,137 downwards.
ACAATATAAGGACCAGAAGGAATACCGTAATATCCTAAAGTTGCACCAAAATTTTCATCTTCGGTTTCTAGGCCTAGGCGACTCGCAGGGTCAGCAAAGCCTAAAGTTGTCAGTGTATTAACAGTAAAGCGACCTAGACTTTTTGCGGCACGTGTCGGTCGTCCTTGGATGAGTTGGTTAAACGCATTCCAAGGTTCGCCTAAATTTTTACGGAATAAACGATAAGATTCACGAATATCCTTTGGAGTTTTTGCTACATATTGCACAGCAGCAGGGCGGGCAATATGGACATCTAAATAATCATTAAATGCGTAAACTTTCCGGTTGATCGGTTGGAAAGGGTCTTTATCTTCTTCTGATTGTGCTGCATTGGCATTTACAGATAATTTTTTTGCAACTTCAGATGACTTGACCATCGCAGCATGCGCAAGTTGTTGTGTTTTTGATTTATTGGCAGCTTCTGAGTCTTGAGCAACAGGTGCTGAAGCCTCGTCATTTGCAAATACAGGTGTTGTTACGACAAGTGACAATAATCCTGCATATAAAAAAGAAGTTTGGCGCATATATAGTCCTGACGCTTTTAGCGCGGCAAAATGTTTGCCGTATAATAAGTAAAAACGTTCAAATAATCCTGATTTATTACTATTAAACCAAATTTGATCAAAATATGAATGAAAAAATGTAATTTGAGCGAAAAATGTGCGCTCAAAATAATTATTTAAAAAAAGGTGTTGCGTTGGATGTGAAATGCTGTAGAATGCACATCCATCGGCGGTGATGAAGATTAAAACTTCTGGTAAAACAATGACTTGGTTGAATTGATTAAGTTGGGTTTTATTTGATAAGTTTAAAAATAATTTAAATTACCGGTTGACTCTTTAGAAATAAAGAGTAATATAGCCGACCTAGCTTGCTGGTGACGAACCAACAAGAAGATCATTAAGAGATTATGAAGAACAACTTGTGTGGATTTTTACTGATTGATCGATCGAAATTATTTTCATTGATTGATGGTAGAAATTACTCGAAGTTTATTTGAGCAAATTTTTGTCAGTAATTGATGAGCCAAGATTGGTACCCTTTAAGTACTATTGATTTTAAACTGAAGAGTTTGATCATGGCTCAGATTGAACGCTG
>NZ_VPEK01000029.1:0-33313 GCF_013417145.1 Acinetobacter sp. YH16044 | reverse complement strand
TTAGAGGAATTGCCACAAGATACGATAAGCTAAAACGTAACTATCAAAGCGCTGTTGCTTTAGCTTGTATATTTATATGGTTGCCTCTTTAGCTCAATTTATCGGCTGTAAATGTCAACACACCCTAATGTTCTTCCTCGATTTTTTTATCACCTATGAGCCTCAAAAAGCCTATTGTAAGTTTCAGCATTCAGGCGCACATTTAAAGAAATCTCCTGCGTGGTAGATTTCATTATGAAAAAACATCTCGTATTTGCACCCCTCTGTCTGCTCATGCTCTCTGCCTGTACACAAAACAGTCCGCTCCTCAAAGGCCATGAAAATTATGTGGGGACTTGGCAAAACAACCACAGTGAATTAGTGATCAAATCGTCGGGCGAAGTGACGTATCACCATCAAGAACATACTGAAAAAAGTATTGCCAACCAAACCTTCAGTGGTGCTGAACAGTCGCGAATAAAAGCCCATTTGAGCAGTTTTGGTGATCAGAGCTTTAGCATCGGTCAGGATAATTTCTCTCAACAATTCACCATTCAGCGCTCGCCTTATCAAGATGATCAAGGCCATTGGAAAATGTCAGTCAAAGGAGAGAGTTATACACGCAAATAAGACAGAGATTTGTCCATGATCCACTGCTCCCTATAATTTACTCAGGTATAAAAAAAGCCCCTTATTAGGGGCTTTTTAGGCGATTCAGATTAGTGATCTGAAGCACCAGAGATACCAATACCAGTTTGTGAACGTACATACTGTGCATCGAATGCTTTACGCTCAGCTTGTGCTTGTGCTGAATTATCAGTCACAGAGAACAACCAGCAGCAGATGAATGCCAATGGCATTGCAAAGATAGCAGGACCATTGAATGGGTTAATTGGTGTTTCAGAGATTGCGAATGTATCTACCCAAACTGCTTTAGATAAGATAATTAGGGTCACTGCTGTAAGCAGACCTACTAAACCGCCAATCACTGCGCCGCGAGTGGTCAAGCCTCTCCAGAACATAGACAATACAAGTACTGGGAAGTTTGCACATGCTGCTACAGAGAACGCCAAGCCAACCATGAATGCAACGTTTTGTTTCTCGAACAAGATACCTAAAATCATCGCGAAGATCGCAAGACCTAAAGTCGCGATTTTAGACATACGAAGTTCAGATTCTGGCGTTGTTTGACCTTTCTTGAATACGTTTGCATACAAGTCATGTGAAATAGCTGAAGCACCAGACAATGTTAGACCTGCAACAACTGCAAGAATCGTTGCGAATGCCACCGCTGAAATGAAGCCCATGAACAAATCACCGCCTAATGCATCAGATAAATGCACCGCAGCCATGTTGTTACCACCAACAAGCTCTAGCTTGCCAGTTACCGCCATTTTTGCAACATCAAGGAATTGTGGGTTGTTTGAAACGTAAAGGATCGCACCAAAACCAATGATGAAAGTCAGTAGGTAGAAGTAACCAATGAAACCTGTTGCTACAACCACTGATTTACGCGCTTCTTTGGCATCTTTAACCGTGAAGAAACGCATTAAGATGTGTGGTAAACCTGCTGTACCGAACATTAATGCAAGACCTAGAGAGATCGCATCAATTGGGTTTGCAGCCAATTTACCAGGCCCCATAATATTGCCCGCTTCTGCCAAAGTCACTTCGTGAACTTTAGAGAAAACTTGAATAGATTGTGAGAACATTTCAGAGAAGCTGAAGCCCACGCCCTTCATGACCATGAATGCCATGAACGTTGCGCCAGAAAGTAGCATCACTGCTTTAATGATCTGTACCCAAGTCGTTGCCAACATACCGCCGAAGATTACATACGCCATCATCAGCAAGCCAACAATCACAACCGCAATGTTGTAGTTTAGACCGAATAACAATTTGATTAACTGGCCTGCACCCACCATCTGTGCGATTAGGTAGAACGCTACAACCACCAGCGAGCTCATTGCTGCCAATGTACGTACTGGTTTTTCAGCCAAACGGAACGATACAACGTCAGATAAGTTGAATTTACCTAAGTTACGCAGACGCTCTGCTACTAAGAACAATACAATTGGCCAACCCACCATAAAGCCCAATGAATACAGCAAGCCATCAAAGCCTGAACTGAATACCATTGCGGAAATACCGAGGAACGATGCTGCTGACATATAGTCACCGGCAATCGCTAGACCATTTTGGAAACCTGAAATACCACCACCAGCAGTATAGAAATCTGCAGTGTTGGTAGTTTGTTTTGCAGCCCATTTAGTAATTAGCAGCGTAAAACCTACAAAGATGGCAAACATGATAATTGCGTGCCAGTTGGTCGCTTGCTGCTGTGCTTCACCTAAATCTGGTCCTGCCATTGCCATGCTTGACATGAGCAGAGCGGGAGCCGCCAGTGCTGTTGCTTTCAATGAATTCCATTTCATCTTAGTGAAGTCCTTTTTCTTGAGTAATTGCTTCTACTTCACGCATTGCTTCTTCGTTTAATGCATCTAATTTATTATTTGCAATGTACGAATACACACCACAGAGTAGGAATGACAATACAATAATGCTCAAACCTAATGGCATACCAATCGTGGTTACACCACCACTCACGGATTGCATCAAGAACTCTTTGTTATAGCCCACAAGTAGCATGAAGCCGACATAGACCACCAACATGATGATCGTCAAAGTCCAGCTCAACTTACTTTTACGGCTAACCATTTCCTTAAATTTTGGATTCTGTAGAATTTGTTCTACCTGTCTCTCATCCATAATGTTCTCCTTACGCCGAACCTTGGCGCGCAATTTTCTAATTCGAATTATTTCGAAGCTAAACTTACCAATGTTCCTTATCTCTTGTAATTTAGACTTTGGTCGTTAAATTTTGAGCAATAACCTCCCTAAGCCTATGGATGCGTTATCATTAAGCGAGAATTAATATGCTGCAGGCTCTATGAATAGTTGGCTTATCGTCGGGGTATTGGCCCTTTACATCGCATTACTCTTTGTATGTGCATTCTTTGGTGAAAAGCATGCCAGCAGGCTCAGTACTCGCGGCAGAATGCTTCTCTTTAGTCTAACTTTAGGGGTTTACTGTTCATCTTGGACGTTTTATGGCGCAACAGGTGCCGCGGTTCGTGAGGGCATTATTTTCCTGCCGATCTATCTAGGACCGCTGCTATTTGTTGCGCTCGGCTATGATATTTGGCGACGTTTAGGCCGTGTCCGTCAGCATCATGCCATTTCATCGATTGCCGACTTTGTAGCAGCACGATATGGTAAAAGTGGCCCCTTAGCGTCATTAGTCACGATCCTTGCCGTGATTGCCATTATTCCCTATTTAGCCTTGCAACTACGTGCAATTGCCCTAAGTGCAACGGTCATTTTAGAACCGACCGCTGGTCTGACCAGCACCACCAATAGTGTGCTGTTTTTGACTGGTGTATTGGCGATTTTGGCGATGATGTTTGGGACACGACAGATTGCCAATACTGAACAGCACGGCGGCTTAATGTTGGCTGTGGCATTTGAGTCTTTCGTCAAGCTGTTTGCACTACTTGCAGTCGCATTTTTCTTTGTTTTTGAATCACCTGAAAACATGGCTCAAATCAGCCATGACATCAACACCACCTTTAAAGATGTTCAGCTCAAAGGTGTGCCAGAAAGCTTTTGGATTCAAACTTTATTGGCTGCATTAGCGATTATTTGTCTACCACGTCAGTTCCATGTCGCGGTGGTTGAACTGCGAGATGAAAAGCATATCCGTGGTGCTCGTCGTTGGTTTGCCATTTATCTGATTTTAACCATTATCGCGATCATCCCGATTGCCAGTTGGGCGCTGCATGCAGCACCTGCCTACTTGGCAATCCCCGATGTTGCCGTGCTCTCACTGCCTTTGAGTTATAACCAAGACTGGTTGACCTTACTTGCGTTTCTCGGTGGTTTTTCAGCATCGACAGGTATGCTGTTGGTGTCGTCAGTGGCCTTGTCGATTATGCTCAGTAATGACTTGATCATGCCTGCACTGTGGCGTACACGCTTATTGTCACGTCATGACAAACGCCTACCACTCGTACTGAAATTCACACGTCGTGTATGTATTTTAGCGGTCATGTTATTGGGCTTCTTGTTCTTCCATTTCTTCAATGACATTGACCAATTATCGGTATTTGGCCTATTGGCCTTCAGTGCTGTGGCACAGTTTGCACCGGCGTTAATTGGTGGTTTATATTGGCGCGGCGGAAGTAAGCAAGGCGTATATGCAGGTCTGTTGGTCGGCTTTGGCATGTGGGCTTATACCCTGTTATTACCAACCGTATTGCGTAGCCTGCCTGAACAATTTAAAACATTTACCGAAAATCTTTTAAGTCAGGGTCCGCTAGGCTTGAGTTGGTTACGTCCTGAAGCACTGTTAGGGTTTGAATCTTTCGATCCACTTACCCATGGCGTAGTTTGGGCACTCGGTTTAAATATCACCCTCTATATTTGGATTTCCCGCGTCTTCCGTCCAAGTGTTGCCGAGCAAATTCAGGCCGAAAGTTTCTTTTATTATGAAACCAAGCCCCTCCCGGCTCAAAGTACATCAAACGACATCAGCTATATTCACCATGATGTGGCACGCTTAAAAGTAGGTGATCTGATTACTTTGGCAAAACGCATTACCGGTGAAGGTCCAACTATGCGCGCCTTCAACCAGTTCTGCGCACAAAACAATGTCGTTTTGAATGAAAATAGCAGCGCCAACGGCATGTGGTGGCGTTTTACCGAACAGTATCTTGCCGGCACCATCGGTGCGGCATCTGCCCGTACCCTACTCACCACAGCCATGGTCAATAATGGTTTAGCACTCGGTCAGGTCGCAAATATTCTTGACCAAGCCTCACAGTGGCAGCGCTTTAACCAAAACCTGATCATGACCATGATCGACCATATGACTCAAGGTGTGTCCGTGGTTGATGAAAATATGTGTTTGGTGGCATGGAATAATCAATACCTCAAACTGTTTGATTATCCAAAAGACATTGTCTATGTCGGTTGCCCAATTTCAGACTTGATTCGTTATAACGCTGAACGCGGCGAATGTGGTCCTGGTTCAGTCGAAGAACATGTGCGTAAACGTATGCATTGGATGCAAGTCGGCAGCGCACACGAATTTGAACGAATTCGTAAAGATGGTCGTGTAATTCAGATGCGCGGGAACCCGATCGAAGGCGGTGGTTTCGTCACGACCTTTGCCGATATTACCGCATTCCGTGAAAATGAAGCCTTGCTTGAAGGGCGTGTACAAGACCGTACCCAACAGTTGGCAGATGCCCTGTCCGAACAACAATTGGCACGTGAGCAAGCCGATAAAGCCAATATGTCGAAAAGCCGCTTCATTGCTGCTGCAAGCCATGACTTATTGCAACCGATGCATGCTGCTCGCCTGTTTAGTACCGCCCTCGAGCAAAGCGTACAAAATGACGATGATCGTAAAACGCTTCAGCAACTAGATCGTGCGCTGCATGGTGCGGAAAGTATGCTCTCTGCCCTCTTGGATATCGCACGACTCGAAGGTGGAACCATTCAACCAAAACGTCAGCCTTATCCGCTGCATGACTTACTCAGCGATCTTGAACTGCAATTTAAATCGATTGCGGCACAGCGTAATATCAAACTGACCGTACATGATGCTCAGTTCTGGATTGACACCGACCCACAGTGGATTCGTCGTATTATTCAAAACTTCGTCAGCAATGCCCTACGCTATACGGCGCGTGGTCGTGTTGTGGTGGGTGTGCTACGTTCAGCACGTCCAGGACATATTCGTATTGGCGTTTGGGATACAGGTCCAGGGATCGCGGAAGAACAGCGCATTAAGTTGTTCCAAGAGTTCGAACGCTGTGGACATACCTCTCCTTGGGGCGAACAGGGCCTGGGCTTAGGTTTAGCCATCGTGCAACGCATGACCAGCCTACTCGACTACCCAGTGCATGTGTTCTCAGAACTTGGTCATGGTTCGTGTTTTATGATTGAAGTGCCTGTGGTCGCTGCGCCAAAAGTGGTCGCTGCACCGACTCAAGCGGTTCCGCTGAAGACCAAAGCCTATAAGATTCTGTGCTTAGACAATGATGAAACCATTTTGGAAGGGATGTCGACCTTACTGACCAAATGGGGCTATCAAGTCTTTAAAGCCACTGAACCTGAACAGGCCATGGAGTTGATTCAACAAGAAAATATTCAAGTTTGGTTGGTTGACCAACACTTGAATAACAACAAGATCGGTCTCGACTTTATTTTAGATAACCGTCAGGAAAATGTCCCTGTGGCGCTGATTACCGCAGATTCTGATCCTGAACTACCGCAACGTCTAAAAGAGTTAAACATCGTCTTACTGAAAAAACCATTGAAACCGGCTTCACTGCGTTCATGGTTATCTGGTTTAAAAATTTCAAATCAGTAGCGTTGTTACAGGACATCGCTCTGTGAAAAGTAGCCCATTTCATTCACATGAAATGGGCTTTTGTTTACCTTGCTTTTACTTAAACTTACCTAACTGGCAAAAAAATTTGTCTCAACGGCAAGACCATTCAAAATAGCCCCGATATTTCGTCTATTTATTAGCCATAAATATCAAATTAAGATTGCCTATGGCAAAAGATATCGAATGCATGAGTGAACACTTGTACACTTAGTTACAATTAAAAATCTATTTGATTTAAATCATATTTTTATAACCAAAAATAAAAACTAAAACTTTAGTCGTATATTTAGCTGCGGCCGTTCGTTTTAAAAATATTCATAAGAAGTTGATCAGTTTCAAGCCAATTCAAGAAGCGTCATAACTCAACACTTGAGAAGCTGATCTCCCCCGCATATTAGGAGTGATCTTGTGAATATTTCAGAAACAATGCCGCATGGTTTTGATCAAAATCTACAGTTTCATCGTCAGTATGGTGCCAATGCCATTTTGCCAGAGATCGATTGGCGTCAGCTATTTAAGTTCAGCAAATTAAGTGATGTGCAAGTCGAAGCGTTGGAAACACTCTATCGCAGTGCCGTTCCTCTCGCGTTACAAGTGTTTGATGAACTGAATTTTGATGTCTTTGCGCCGAATGCCTACAAACCTCAAGGCCTTGGCTTATTCGATCGACTGGCAGAGCAAGAAGACCTACTGCTGCAAAATTTAGAAGCAGAATCCAATGGCTTAGGTTTGGACACCCGTCATCAGATTTGGAGCATGCTACTGCGTGGTGGTGCGGTTTTGGTGTTTAAAGCGTGGCTCGGTAAAGTCAAAACCGACAAAAACCAGCTGGATAAAACACAGTTTGATGAATTATCTGATTTACTGTTTATTAAAACAGCGCCATTTGAATTGGCACAACGTTTGAATGTCGATGCCAACTCCAAGCAAGACCATATCTTCCTGATGTATGACAATGATGTTTATCTGGATCGTTTTAACAGCTTAGAAACTGCAGCCCTATTTGTGGATTTGGGTGTTTATGATGCGGCTTTCCTGAGTTTACGTGATGACCGTGTCGCGGATTATCTCAAAGCGCGCGGCTATGTGTCCGATGAACAAATTGATGAATTACAATGTGCGCTCAACCCTTTGTACTGTACCGATCTGACGCCTAAGCAAGACTATATTGCTTAAGTTATTGTTGAAGTTGTTTATATAAGGTATTAACTGATGTTACGCAGTAACATCAGAAGCACAATTTGATTCAAATAAAAGAACGATACGCGGTAACGTCATCCGCAAGTGTTTGAGACAGGACGACTTCTAATCACAAATGTTTTTGCGATACTTTGAATAATTTGGCGCAAGTGAACGAGTTTTGCGGATGACAATGGTTTTGGGTACTTTTGCCGAAACAAAAGTACCTCCAGCCGAAGGCTGATCCCTTTATTTAATCCCTAGATGTAAGACTCCGTCGAACTGACTTAAAAATCATTTTAAAAATGCGAAATTACTTTTAGGTGCGTAATATCAGTTATTGGTTTAATTCGCATTGTTCTATCGCTTAAACAGCATAAAAAAAGACCTCCACGATGGAGGTCTTTTTTTTGAAAAAATCCTTAGATTTTCTTTTCTTCAATATTCAATGCATTAATTGCCAATACAGCTTGAGTTCGGTTTTGTACGCCTAACTTACGGAAAATCGCCGTTACATGCGCTTTAATAGTTGCTTCAGATACATCTAACTCATAGGCAATTTGCTTATTCAACAAACCTTCCGCCACCATCATTAACACACGGAATTGTTGCGGTGTTAAAGACTGAATACGTTCTGCCAATGCTGTTTCATCTGCAGCACGTGGGTCAAAGTTCATGTTGGCAGGTAAATTTGGTGGCAACCAAATCTCGCCTTCTAAGACTTGACGAATCGCTTCACCAATGTGGCTTGGATGCGCAGATTTTGGAATATAACCCATCGCACCATGTGCAATCGCACGTTGGATAATCGACGCTTCTTCATGCGCAGAGACCACAATGATTGGAATCGATGGATATTGTGCGCGAATATGCACCAAGGCAGAAAAGCCTGAAGCACCTGGCAAGTTTAAATCCAATAACACAAGATCAGGCTCAGGGCCATTTTCAAGACGTTCATAGCATTCATTGACTGCTGCAGTCTCATGAATTTGCGCCTGAGGCAAACTATAACGAACCGCCTGAATTAAAGCATGACGAAACAGCGGGTGATCATCAACGATTAAAATATTCATAAGCAACGTGAGAGATCTTGTGCACAATGACCCTATTCTAACCACACATGCTATGTGAAGGATATGCAAGAACTTATTTTTTTGCATTTAAAATGTAGATTTTCACCTAAAATGCGTCTTTTTTCACATTTTCTATAAATCTTTAAATCTAATCATATTTTCATATAAATTTTATCAACACAGTAAAAATGCTTATATCTAAGCATTATATGTTGAAATATCAACAGTTTAAAATTCGAAATTTCACGAATCTTGTGATTTTTCCAATATATCTAAAAATCAGATAACTTTTCTGATTTTCGTTATTTTACAGTGATCCACCCATCGGGATTAATAAAAGGCATTCCGAGAAACCACACTTTTAGGTTTAAAAAATGTCTCAAGTTAATCTACAAAAACCCCTGAATATTGTTGCTGTGTCAGGTGGTCTAAACAATCCATCTAAAACTGAAGCTTTGGTACAAGCCATTGTTGATGAGCTCGGTGATGCGACTCCAATCAATGTGCATTTTATTAAGTTTAGTGAAATTGGCAATTTATTAGGTGGCGCGATTTACCGTAACCAATTGCCGCAACGTGTACAAGATGACCTTGCTGCCGTTGAAGCTGCTGATGCACTGATTGTTGGAACACCCGTTTACCGTGCTTCATTTACAGGTCTGTTTAAACACTTCTTTGACTTTGTCGAACAAACTGCCTTGGTGGATGTACCTGTCTTGCTTGCAGCTTCGGGTGGTTCTGAACGCCATGCTTTAGTGCTTGAACATCAACTGCGTCCATTGTTCAGTTTCTTTCAAGCGCAAACATTACCAATCGGAGTCTATGCAACAGATCGTGATTTCACCCCTGAATACACCATTCATAGTGAATTACTCCGTGACCGCATTACTTTAGCTGTAGCACGTGCGCTGCCGATTTTGGAATGGGCTCCAGCCAAAGGTCAGCGTGCTGAAGTGGTGAAAGCCAAGTCTCAACAAGCCAACCAAAACTTGGGCATTAATAAGCAAATCGAGCAAGAAGAAGTCCTTCCTTCTGCAGCTGTTCCAAGTTTGGATGCCGCTGAAGCTCGACTGCATAGTAAAAAGCCAAAAACGCAAGTGGCCTAAACACCACAGCTTAACAATTCGATCCCGAGGGTTTGCAAAATGTCAGTACAAGAAAAAAACATTACATTTGCGTATTGGGTACCAAACGTCAGTGGTGGTTTGGTGGTCAGTAATATTGAACAGCGTACCGATTGGAGCTACGACTATAACGTGCGTTTGGCACAAGCTGCAGAAAAAAGTGGCTTTGATTATGCGCTGACTCAAATTCGTTTTACCGCAGGCTATAACGCGGAAAATCAACATGAATCGGTTAGTTTCAGTCATGGTATTTTGGCCAAAACCGAAAAGCTCAAAGTCATTGCAGCGATTTTACCCGGCCCTTGGAAACCAGCTCTGGCTGCGAAACAATTGGCGACCATCGATCATCTTACCAATGGCCGTATCGCGATTAATGTCGTGAGTGGTTGGTTCCGTGGTGAGTTTGATGCGATTGGTGAAGAATGGCCCGAGCATGATCAACGCTATGCGCGCTCTGAAGAATTCATTCGTAGCTTAAAAGGCGTGTGGACGCAGGATAACTTTAGTTTTGATGGTAAATACTATCAATTTAAAGACTACACCCTATCTCCAAAACCTGTGCAAAAACCGCATATCGAAATCTTCCAAGGTGGCAGTTCACGTGCAGCACGTGACATGGCATCCCGTGTTTCCGATTGGTACTTCACCAACGGCAATACTCCTGCTGAGTTGAAAAAGCAGATCGATGATATTCGTGAAAAAGCCAAAGCCAACAACCATCAGGTCAAAATCGGGGTGAATGCCTTCATCATTGCCCGAGATACGGAGGAAGAAGCCCAAGCGGTGCTTCAAGCGATTATCGACAATGCCAATACCGAAGCGGTCAATGCTTTTGGCGATGCAACTCGTGAAGCAGGTGCATCCACCAAAGAGGGCGAAGGTAACTGGGCAAAATCAAATTTTGAAGATTTGGTTCAATATAACGACGGCTTTAAAACCAATCTGATTGGCACGCCACAACAAATTGCCGAACGCATTGTGGAACTCAAAAGTGTAGGTGTCGATTTGGTTCTCTCAGGTTTTCTCCACTTCATTGAAGAAGTGGAATACTTTGGCGAAAAAGTGTTGCCACTGGTTCGTGAACTGGAAGCTCAACAGCAGCAAGTTGTGCAGGCTAAATCAGCATAATTGTTGATGCAGTCACAGCTCATGTAATCAGCATAATAATCACAACCGGCTCACTTCACTTTCCTCCCCTAAGGCTCGGCTTAGGGGATTTTTTATCTCGAGTACCATTTAAAGACATGCTCTGATTCTAGAAAATGAGCTGACCTGTAGACAAAGAAAAAGCCCGACATCCTGTCGGGCTTTTTCTATATGGATACTTAAGCATGACTCCTGTCTTGCTTCACAGTCCTGATGGTGAACACTTTGTTATTGTTTTATGTTCCGGAACGTCCTGTTCCTGTATGAGTTCATCTTAGGTAAAATTTAAAAGTGCGCCTAGCGTCAAAAACTTCGTTGCTTGTACGCTTAAGCTGACAGAATTGTGCGCAATCGGTTAAGTTAAACGATAGATATTATATGGTTTTTTATTAAAATCGATATTTTTTAGATGATTTTATCACCAATTGACACCCCCGTAATTCTGGTGATATTTCCAACACAAACGAGGCAATAAATATGCAACTGGTTTGGTTTCGACAAGATTTAAGACGACATGACCATAGCGCACTGTGGCAGGCGACACAGTCTGGTCCAACGATTGCCTTTATTGCGCTTTCTCCTGAACAATGGGCAAGGCATGACGATGCCCCCATTAAAATCCATCGCTATCTTGCCCAACTGGAACTTTTGCGACAGCAATTGGCTGAGCTAAATATTCCACTGATTATTCAGCATATTCCCCATTGGTCAGACATCGCCACTGAGCTATTAACCCTATGTACTCAGCTCAATATACACACTGTTCATGCACATATTGAACATGGTGTGAATGAACTTAAACGAGATCGCGAAGTACAACAGTTATTAGAACAGCAGCACATCTCTGTTGAGCTGTACCATGACCGCACCCTGTTTCCTGTTGGCAGTATTCGCAATCAATCTGGACATCCTTATCAAGTTTTCGGTGCATTTAAGAAAAATTGCTACGAAAAATTGAGTATCAGTCTGCCTACTTGTTATCCCGCTATTGAAGCCCAAGCGGCTCTCGCCTCGCATCCGCTGTGGCAAAATCAATTTGATTTAAGTCCTTTTTATCCCACATCGCTGTTAGCTGCTCAAATCGAGCTTTGGCCGATTGGAGAAGATCACGCAATACAGTGCTTAGATGAATTTATTGAACAACATCTACATCGTTATGCTGATGATCGGGACTTTCCTGCGCTCAATGGAACCAGTCGAATTGGCATGTATCTCAACTTGGGCATCTTGTCTATTCGCCAATGTCTGCAAGCCCTGTTTCGTGAACAAGGTGGCTATTTCCAGATCGACCACAGAGGGCAACAAACGTGGCTCGATGAGCTACTTTGGCGTGAATTTTACCAACACATTTTATTTGACTACCCGCAGGTATCTCAGCACCAGCCGTTTCAAACCAAAACCTTAAAAATAAAATGGCGCCATGCACCACAAGACTTGGCTGCATGGCAGCAAGGTCAGACAGGCATTCCAATTGTCGATGCTGGGATGCGTCAACTACTGGCTACGGGTTGGATGCATAATCGGGTGCGGATGATTTGTGCCATGTTCCTCAGTAAGAATCTACTGATCGATTGGCGGTTGGGGGAGCAATGGTTTATGCAGCACCTTGTCGATGGTGACTTAGCAGCCAATAATGGCGGTTGGCAATGGTGCGCCTCGACGGGTACAGATGCTGTACCTTATTTTCGGATTTTTAACCCGATCAGCCAATCTCAGAAATTTGATCCGAACGGGGATTATTTACGTCAATGGCTACCTGAACTGGCAGATTTGGATGCAAAGCAAATTCACCAACCCTTTGCCAAAAATCCTCAACTAGAATTGAACTACCCTCAACCGATCGTCGATTTAAAGCAGTCTCGCTTAGCTGCAATTGAAACTTTCCGAGCATTGTAGGCCATTGCCAAGATCGAACTGCTAGGGATCAAAACGCTGTACTGAAATGGTCACTCTAAGGCATAGCCGATCGGTCGTTTTGTCCCTACAATATAGAAAACGCAAATCATTTTAGAGACGCTCACATGTATACAGGCATCGTGCAAGGTTTAGAAAAAGTCTTAGACATTCGTCAAGGCAATGGCTTCACAACCTTGGTGATTTCAAATCATCAGAATTTTTTTCATGATGTCTTTATCGGAGCAAGTGTAGCGATTAATGGCGTGTGTTTAACGGCCACACATATTGATTTGGCAGCCAACCAAGTACATTTTGATGTCTCAGATTTGACCAATCAACTCACCACGCTAAAAGCTCTCAAGGCCGGTGATGAGGTCAATGTCGAACGCTCAGCCAAAGTTGGCGCAGAAAATGGTGGTCACAATCTATATGGACATATCGAAGGCACAGCCACGATCAAAAACTTAGAACATCGTGGGGAAACCTTTCATCTCGATATTCACATTCCGGCAGGCAATATTAAATATTTCTTTCTCAAAGGTTTTATTGGACTCAATGGTTGCAGTTTGACTGTGAACCGTGTTGATCGTGCCAATAGTGAAATTTCAATCGATCTCATTCCTGAAACACTGCGCCTCACTACATGGAAAGATGTCCAAGTCGGTGATGCCGTGAATTATGAAATTGATCAAACAACGCGAACCTTAGTCGATACCTTAGAAAATATTCATCAGCGTTAAAATCGACTGACAGCACATTGCAAAAAGCCTCCCTTTCGGAGGCTTTTTATTGGCTCATTTGCAATATACGTTTAAGAATAAAAACTTGGATCTGGCACTTTGGCTGTGAGCACCCATTCACCAACTTCCTGATATTTATAATCAATCGGATCGTGCAGGGTCTGGGTACGCACATTGCGCCAGAAGCGGTCTAAATTCAGTTTGGCCGTCGTGGCACGTGCACCCATCACTTGGAAAATATTTTGCGTAATGTACAGCGAGCTATTGGTGGCTGCAATTTTGGCTGTTGCAATCGCAATAGAGACTTCTCCACGTTGTTCCGCCGTCAAAGCTTCACCAATCTCCCAAGCCCCTTGCAAACGCTGAACCGCTTTATCTGCCAATAAACGTACACTTTCTAATTGCACATAAAACTCAGCAAATTGCTTTTGAATAAATGGGTCATTCACTGCATTTTCAGCCAGAGATTTTGACCACGCCTTTTGGTTTTGAACCGTCTGTTTTGCTGTTTCAAAAGCCCCTTCTGCCACCCCTAAAAACATATGCACAAAGATCAACTGTGCAATCAACGGACGCAAGCTTGAATACGGTGTACTCAAAGGCCCCGGGTTCAGTAGTAATTCATCTTTGGAAATTTTGACCTGTTCAAAATGGCTGCTTCCACTGTCGGTTTGACGTTGTCCCATATTGTCCCAATCGCCGAGAAAACTGACGCCTTCACGTGCTGTAGGAATCACCCCGATCAATAATTTTCCATCGTCATTGAACCCGGAACACAGCAAAATATCTGAATCCATGGAACCCGAACAGAAGCTTTTATCGCCATGAAACACATATTCATGTTCAGACAGTTGCGTCGCTGTAGTACGACGGTCCAAAGGGTTTAAGGTATTACCCCAAAATAAATGCTCACGTGCAGTCTGTTCAAACCACGGGCCATATTGCTCTGGCTGCGCGAACAACTGTACCGTTGCAATCAATAAATGATGGAAACCATAAACATGCGCCAATGAGCTATCCACTTGGGCAATGGTTTGAATGGTTTTAAAAATCGTCTGCCAATCTGCACCCTGTCCACCGTATTGCTGTCCAATGGACAGTGCAAGCAAACCACTTTGACGAATCAAATCACGTTCAGCTTTGGGATTTCCCCCCTGCTTATCACGCTGAGCAGCCGTCGTGGCAAATTCTGCCGCCAGTTTTTTGGCAATGTCGATCGGATCTTGAGTCAATGGAATTGAAGCGTTCATATATCTGTCTGATTATTCTGTTACCGTTTTAGCTTAACAAAGTAGAGGCATTCAGCTTATCTCAATGCCTGCAGTCTATATCTGTAAAATCTATATCTTATGAAATCTAAGTCACCAAGATTCAGGCGACTTATAATTTGATCATTTTATACGTCGTATTTAGGATGGATAAAATCCATCATGAACGTCCCTTCATCCTAATCAACTTTTATAGGAGAAAGGACGTTCATTATTGCTTTAATAATCCTTCATATAAGCCATAGTGAACTTTCATCAGAACGTGATCACTCACGCTCAAATTGTTCTTATGACTTCGGATAAACCGTAGCAATCAAATGTTCAACCACTTGAGGTTCTGCCAAGGTCGAGGTATCACCTAAAGAGTCCAACTCATTGGCCGCAATTTTTCTTAAAATACGGCGCATGATTTTACCAGAACGGGTTTTCGGTAAGGCCGGCGCCCAATGCAATGCATCTGGCGTTGCCACTGGTCCAAGGACTTTGCGTACCCAAGCCACCAGTTCCTGACGTAACTCATCCGTCTCTGCTGTCCCTGCTTGTAAGGTCACAAAGGCGCAAATCCCTTGCCCTTTAATATCATGTGGCATACCCACCACAGCAGACTCTGCCACAGCATCATGTGCAACCAGCGCACTTTCAATTTCAGCCGTTCCCAATCGATGCCCTGAAACGTTCAAGACGTCATCCACACGACCCGTAATCCAATAATAGCCAGACTCGTCACGACGTGCGCCATCACCTGTAAAATACGTCCCCGGATAAGTGGAGAAATAGGCTTCAATAAAGCGCTCAGGATCACCCCAAATGGTTCGCATTTGTCCCGGCCAAGAATCCTTAATCACCAAATTGCCTTCTACGGCACCTTCAAGCTCATTGCCTTCAGCATCGACAATCGCAGGTTGTACACCAAAGAATGGACGCGTCGCTGAACCCGGTTTTAAATCGGTTGCTCCCGGCAATGGCGTAATCATGAAACCACCCGTCTCTGTTTGCCACCATGTATCCACCACTGGGCAGCGGCTTTCACCTACCACGGTGTAGTACCAATTCCATGCCTCTGGGTTAATGGGTTCACCCACCGAACCTAGTAAACGCAGACTACTGCGGTCACTTTCTCGGACAAAGGCATCCCCTTCTCGCATCATGGCGCGAATTGCAGTCGGTGCCGTATATAAAATAGTGACATTATGTTTATCGACAATATGTCCGGTACGTGCCCAACTTGGATATTGCGGCACCCCTTCAAACATCACGGTGGTAGTACCATTCGACAATGGGCCATACAACACATAAGAATGTCCTGTAATCCAACCAACATCGGCAGTACACCAAAACACATCATCTTGTTTTAAGTCAAAAACCTCACGGAAAGTACAATTCACATAGGTCAAATAGCCACCCGTGGTGTGCAATACGCCTTTCGGTTTTCCAGTTGAACCTGATGTATATAAAATAAACAGCGGGTCTTCGGCATTCATGGGTTCAGGTGGGCAGATATCATTAACCGACATGATTTCCATGTGATACCACAAATCACGATCCGCTTTCATTTCGATCGGATTACCTGTACGGTGCACCACAATGACATTTTGAACCGAAGATGTGCCTTCAATGTCGAGTGCAAGATCGACATTTTCTTTGAGTGGAATGGGCTTACCACCACGCATCCCACAATCCGCAGTAATCACGACTTTCGCCTGACTATCATCAATACGACTAGCCAATGAGTCTGGTGAGAACCCGCCAAAAACCACGCAGTGTACTGCACCAATTCGGGTACAGGCCAACATCGCAATTGCCGCTTCTGGCACCATTGGCATATACAGCACCACACGGTCGCCTTTGCCCACGCCATGTTTTTTCAGCACATTAGCAAAACGGCAAGTTTCATCATGCAGTTCTTCAAAAGAAATGATTTTATGCCGTGAAGGATGATCTCCTTCCCAAATAATGGCTGGTTTATGTGGATGTTCTTTTAAATGTCGATCGAGACAGTTGGCACTGACATTCAGTTCACCGTCAGCAAACCACTCAATCTTGAAATCATCTTGCTTAAAATTTGTATTTTTAACTTGGGTAAACGGTTTGATCCAATCGATCTTTTGCGCTTGCTCCGCCCAAAACTCATCTGGTTGTTCAATCGATTTTTGATAACGCTCAAAGTACTCCGACTCATTGATGCGCGCGGTTTTTTTAAAACTTTCAGGTACTGGATAGATCTCTTTCATATTGTATTTTCCTTGATCTGATTCATCTCATCACGAGATGCCATGCCACATTTCTACTTTTATAATTTCTGCATCACAGCAGTATGACGATTAATTTTTAATCGCAGCAATCATGCTTTGGTCGTATTATTCTTTCCCATTTAAAGCACATCTATAAGCAAAATTTCAACAAAAACATGTTTCAATTCAGTATCTGATCAGTTCATTTGAACCTATAATGCAAAGGTAATTTTACTCAGCATTCCACTTTTTTATTCTTCCATACACGTTGAGTTGACCCAAGCATGAATACCAATGACTCTTCTTTCTTTTCCCGTCAGACGACCACTACATCGGATAATCCCCTGAAACCAGATGGACGTTTTGGTCGACTGAGCATGATTGGTTGGTATGGCTTTCTCAATATCATCAGCTTTTTTGCCTTGATCGCTTTAAGCCTTGCCGTGGGTATTTTCAACATCAATACCATGGCGTTAAATGAGCAATTTGTTGGCATATTCACAGGGGTATCTGGCCTCGCCTATTTGGCGATTATTATTCTCTACATTTATTTTTATTGTGTCTTTGTCGTGCGTCGGCTGCATGACCTCAATAAAGCCGGTTGGTTGCTACTATTATTATTTATCCCCGTGATCAATCTGTTCTTTATCCTGTATTTATTATTGGCCTCAGGCACACCGACCGTAAATCAATACGGCGCGCCACGCCCTGCTGCGGTTTGGGAAAAAATTCTGGCATGGTTGATGATTTTAATCAGTGTCTTGTCGCTCTTGGCTACAGGTAGCATCACCTCGTATATGATGGGTAGCGGAGAAATTGAATCGCCTACAGAAATCATTCAACAAGGTACTGAATACTTCTAAGCCACTGACCGAATTTGAGCCTGTCTGAATTTTGATACATCTGTTCGCAAGCCTGTAAATGAGGGTTATTTTCGCCACTAATTTCAGGCAAAATAGCGAAAAATCTGAACATTTGGAAAACTCGTGGCTGAAAAAGAAAATGCCTTGAGTGATGTCACTCAAGGCACGACTCAACTTTTGCAAGAGGCAACAGAAAAAACCGCACAAACCGTGCTGGAACATACCTCTAAATATAATGACGCATACTCAACGATCGATAAATTTGTCGATGGATTTTGGGAACGCCTGCCTTATATTTGTATCGCATTAATTGTTTTTACGATCTTCTATCTACTGTCAAAACTCTTTAGATTCTTTGTTCGTAAAGCGCTCACTGACCGTTCTTATTCAAAACAAAATCTAGTTTTGGTCCTGAACCGTGTGGGTAGCTCAGCCATTATGTTCTTCGGTTTCCTAATTGCAATGGTCATTGCGATTCCTGGGTTCACACCGGGTCAGCTCATGAGTGCATTGGGGATTGGTTCGGTCGCAATCGGTTTCGCGTTTAAAGATATTTTCCAGAACTTACTGTCGGGTATTTTGATTCTCCTCGGTGAACCGTTTAAAATCGGTGACGACATTATTGTGTCAGGAATGGAAGGTACGGTTGAAGATATTCAGATCCGTGCAACCTTCCTACGTTCTCCCGATGGTCGTCGTATCGTGATTCCAAACGCGACGGTTTACACCAGTGCGGTAACGGTGAATACCGCTTATCAACGTCGTCGTTGTGAATTTGTGGTTGGTATTGGTTATGAAGATGATATTCAAAAAGCTAAAAATATTGTTTTGGCTATTTTGGACAAAGACCCAACCATTTTGAGCCAACCTGCGTTTACCGTAAACGTGAATGCTTTGGCTGATTTCTCGGTCAATCTGAATGTCCGTTGGTGGGTAGATACCACAGAGACCACCACTGCGAACTCGATCAGTGAAGTGCAAGAACACGTTATCCAAGCATTCAATCAAAATGGTATTTCAATTCCTTACCCTGTACAGGAAGTTAAAGTTTACCGTGGTGATCAAGCTGAGACAGAAGCGTCAACAGCTAAATAATCGCCCTAAAACGTACGGAATCACAGTTTCTGTCCGGATAATTCGGTTGCCTAAGCTGACTGCTTGGCAGCCGTTTTTTATGAGTAAATCGACCTCATAAGGGATATATCCACCTTCAGGTCCAATGATGATCGTACATCCATGTTGAATTCCTGTAGGCATCACATCTTCGACATAAGGATGCGCCACATAAGCGGGATAGTCTGACGAGATCATGCTCGGTAGAACATCCTCCACAAAGGGTTTAAAACGTTTATACAGTTCAATTTTGGGCGCAATGGTGTCACCTGCCTGCTCCAAACCTAAGGTCACATAGTGATCGAGCTGCTGTAAAAATGGGGTCTGCCAATAGCTTTTATCCACGCGATAACTGTGCAGCAAAATGATTTTTTCTACGCCTAAGGTGACGGCATCCATGATCAGACGGCGCAACACTTTCGGACGAGGCATTGCCACAATTAAAGTCACCGGATGCTTTGCAGGTACTTCTTCTTCTTGTAAGGGTTTAAGTTGAATGCGCTCATCACTGATACTGACGATTTGGGTTAAATAGCGTCTTCCTTCCCGAATACCGACTTTGAGTGTATCGCCCACCTGTATATTCACATGGTTTTTTAAATGCTCAATTTGACGTTTGGCGCTAATACTCCAAAGTTCAGATTCAGTTTGACGAGGATCAAGCAAGACGATGTTCATAAATAACCATATCAATTCACGCAAAGCATATGTCATTGAGGACAGGCGACATGGATGTCGCCTGTGCGCTGAGGTACAGGAAGTACCTTCAGCGTACAGAGGATTTTTGCTACTTTTAATCCTTTAAAAGTAGATTATGCCTACGAATAGGATGTTCAACGATCACCATAAAATAAGGCCGTGATAAAACTTGCCTAATAAAAATTAATGTATCGCAAAATTAAAACTTAAAGGTACTGATCAATCACTTGAATATGTTGAGCCAATGACCCTGTATTCTTTTGCATAATCTGCTGCGCTGCAGCATTCAAACACTGAGCTTGAAGCTTATCTTCGATTAACTCAAACAACACCTGAGCAGCCTGTTCTGCATCTTGCACTACTCTCACGCCTTGAGCAGCAACGAACTCATCCACAATGGTCTGAAAATTAAAATAATGCTGACCTAATACTGTCGGGACATGCAGCGCGATAGGCTCCAAAATATTATGTCCACCGCCCGGTTCATTTAAAGAACCACCGACAAAACACGCCTGACTCAGTGCCAGCCAAAGCCATAATTCGCCCATACTATCCGCCAAATATACTTGCGTTTCAGGCTGAATCGTTTGCTTTAAACTGCGGCGCTGTGTGCGTAAATTCAGTTTCTGCGCTTCTACAAAAACGTCATCAAAGCGTTCAGGATGCCGTGGTACGACGATACATAACAGCTCAGGCTGTTGTTGCAAAATCGGCTGCAGCGCTGCGAGTAGTTTTTGTTCTTCTGGCGCATGCGTACTGGCAATGGTAATGATTTTGCGCTCTTGCAAAGCCCAATCTTCACGCAACTGCGCTGCTTGTTGCACAAAGCTATCGGGTGCATGAATATCAAACTTGATACTTCCCACGACCTGACTGGTATGGGGGTTTGCACCCAACTCAATAAATCGCGCTAAAGTTGCCTGATCTTGCGCCAATAATTGTTTCAAACTCTTTAGCATCGGCTGCGTCAAACTCGGGACTTTGCTATAACCCTTCGCCGATTTTTCAGATAATCTGGCATTAATCAATAAACACGGAACGTTAGCCTGATCGGCTTCAATCATCAAATTTGGCCAGAGTTCTGTTTCGACCAGAGCCAACATTTTCGGTTGATATTTTTCGATAAAACGACAGACTAATTTTTTTTGATCTGCTGGCAAATACACGGCCTGAAACAGCGATTCATACGGTGATTTTAAAAATAATTGTTTCGCACGCGCTTGTCCGGTTTTGGTCGTATTGGTAACCAAGACCGGATGACCTGCTTTGAGATAATGTTCAATCAGCGGCTGTGCAGCGTTGGTTTCTCCTACGGAAACCACATGAAACCAAATTGCATTGCGGTTTTTAACCGGCTGAAATGGCCCAAAGCGCTCAAGACACTCTTGCTGATATAGTTGGAGATTTTCAGCACGTTTTTTGATGCGCCATTGATATAGCGGCTTAATCAGCGCCAAAGCTGCGTTATACCAAAAAGGAGTAGTCAAATTATTACGCTCAAAAACGGTTTGAATCGGCAGAATATATCAGAGCATTATCCACATGTTAATGGATAATGCGTATTCAAGTGTCGATTAATACGTTGAACGTCCTGAACCAAATTTATTTTTCATGCTTGGATAATCAATATAGCCTTCGGCAACATCTGTTCCAATCATGTTTTCCAACTGCAATTCATTCAGTGCAGCATTCGCTAGCAAACGTTCAAACAAATCTGGATTGGCAATATAGGCTTTACCAAAAGACACCGCATCGGCTTTACCTGAGGCCAATAAATCTACAGCATCTTCACGGCTTAAACGCATATTGGCAATATATGGCACACCATTTGAGCGCTGTTTCAGATAGTCACTAATACTGTCATCCGCCAGATATTCACGGGTAAAGAAGAATGCAATCTTCCGCAGCCCCAACTGCTCTAAGGCATAGCCAAAGGTTTCACGTGGATCATGATCGCCCATGTCGTGTTCATCACCACGCGGCGCAAGATGCACACCTACACGACCTGCCCCCCACACTTCGATCAGCGCATCCACTACTTCAAGTAATAAACGTGCGCGGTTTTCGACAGAGCCACCATACTCATCTTCACGTAGATTGGTTTTACTTTGTAGGAATTGATCGATCAAATAACCATTGGCCGCATGCAATTCCACACCATCAAAACCGGCTTCTTTGGCTTTGATCGCAGACTGTTTGTATTGCTCAACAATGCTTTTGATTTCTGCAATTTCTAATGGACGTGGCACGACATATTCGCGTTTTGGACGAAGCAGACTGACATAACCTGCCTGTTGTACCGCACTGGCAGACACTGGTGTATCACCATCCAACAGATCTGGATGTGAGACACGTCCGACATGCCACAATTGCGCCACAATTAAACCTTGCTGTTCATGTACGGCTTGGGTCACCAGTTTCCAGCCTTGAACTTGAGCATCGGTAAATAAACCCGGCGTCTGCAAATAGCCATTAGCTGCTTCTGAAATGACTGTTGCTTCTGAAATGATTAATCCAGCACTTGCACGCTGTGCATAATATTCAGCCATCATCGGCGTTGGAACACGGTCAATGGTTGCACGACTACGGGTTAGTGGCGCCATTACAACGCGATTTTTGAGGTGTAAATCACCCAAAATGAGAGGAGTATTAAGTTCAGCCATATATGTCTCGCCTGACACTTCAAATGCGAAAAATGATTTAAAGTGAGTTTTGCAGATAATCGATATATTGCTGAATGAGTTCTTCATTGCGTGAGAAATACGACCATTGACCATATTTCTCGGCTTGAATTAAGCCCGCCTGTTGTAACACAGACAAATGATTAGACATCGTAGACTGCGAAACATTACCGAGTTTTTCGATATTGCCAGCGCATACACCACGATTAAAGCCGCCACATTGTTCTTCTGACAAAAATTGTTCAGGTGTTTTCAACCATTCCAAGATTTGACGTCGAGTCGGATTGGCAAGTGCTTTAAAAATTAAATCAATATCCATAATTTAAACGGGTTTAATTAAATAAAAATTTGGACAACAAAGTTCTATTCAGCATCTTGAATACATCATATCGTATTTTTTCGATTTTTATATCGATTTTTTTAGATATGATGATCGAAAACAGATAGAACTTTGTTTTCTATATAAATTTAAATTACAAACCTTGTTTGAGGCTGGCTTCAATAAACTTATCTAAATCGCCATCAAGCACTGCACCAGTGTTTGAACTTTCCACACTGGTACGTAAGTCTTTAATACGCGAGTCATCTAAAACGTATGAACGAATTTGGCTGCCCCAACCGATATCGGACTTGGTGTCTTCCAACGCTTGTGCCGCATCATTACGTTTTTGCATTTCAAGTTCGTACAATTTTGCACGTAACTGTTTCCATGCATGGTCACGATTGGCGTGCTGTGAACGTTGGTTCTGACATGCCACCACAATCCCTGTTGGAGCGTGAGTTAAACGTACCGCAGAGTCTGTTTTGTTAATGTGCTGACCACCCGCACCAGATGCACGATAGGTATCAGTACGAACATCAGCTGGATTTATTTCAATTTCAATATTGTCATCAATTTCAGGGGATACAAAAACCGCTGAGAATGAAGTATGGCGACGGTTACCCGAGTCAAAAGGTGACTTACGGACTAAACGGTGTACGCCAGATTCTGTACGTAACCAACCATATGCATACTCACCTTCTACACGGATCGTTGCAGACTTGATCCCTGCCACATCACCATCAGACTCTTCCATCACTTCTGCTTTAAAGCCATGCCGTTCAATCCAACGTAGATACATACGCAGTAACATCGATGCCCAGTCCTGTGCTTCAGTACCACCTGAACCTGCTTGGATTTCAACATAGCATGGGTTCGGGTCCATCGGATTACTGAACATACGACGGAATTCTAATTTCGCAAGTTCTGCTTCCGCTGAAGTTAACTCTGCTTGCACATCTGCAAGTAAGCTTTCTTCTTCTGCTTCAACCGCAAGATCCAGCATCGCTTGGGCATCTTCTAGTTGAGTTGAAAGCCCTTCGAGCACGTTAATGACGTTTTCGAGTTCACCTTTTTCTTTTGCCATTGCTTGCGCACGGCTTTGATCATTCCAAATTGCTGGGTCTTCCAGCTCACGTAGAACCTCTTCTAAACGCTCTTTTTTCAGATCGTAGTCAAAGATACCCCCGTAATGTTTGACCACGGTCGTTTAAGTCTTTTAGCTGTAATAGATACGGATTAATTTCCACGTGAATTACTCTCAATCAAAAAATTTGGCTTAAATAGCCGCCTATTATATCACAGAGAATTTGCACAGTTTCAGCCAGATTGATCATCCAAATCATTGACTTCAATGCACATAATATGAACAATACGCTCGCATTACTATTTATTACATTTTTTTTACAACAATAATGTTTCGAGGGTTTTATGAAAAAGACATTACTTGCACTAGGCTTAGCTGTAATCGCATCTTCAAGTTTTGCTTATGACGGCCAAATTGATGGCGGTTTTACTTATACAGATTGGGATGATGATTTTACTGATACTGATAATACATTCAACCTAAAAGGTACTTTGTATTTTGACTCAGTACAAACTGGTAATGGTCCATTAAATGAAGCTGCATTTCTAGGTCATAACAGCAATGCCTATCTTGGTTATTCATATAACACTTGGGAAAGTAATGAAGTTTTTGGTTCAAAACTTGAATCTGATACTCACCACTTAACCGCAGGTATTGAATATTTTGTCGATCAATTCTATATCAATGGTGAAATTGGTCTTGGTCAATACAATCAAAAAGAAACTGAATTTGGTCAAACTCTTTATGATGAAGACTACGATGTGACTACTTACCGTGCATTAGTGGGTTATCTTCCTGTATCAAACCTATTACTTGCTGCAGGTATTGATGGCTATCAAGGCGACAACGATGAAGACGAAGACAACCGTTTTGCTGTAAAAGCAAAATATGTTGCGCCGTTGAACAATGGTCAATACATCAACCTTGAAGCAGATGGTGCTTTTGGTGATGTAGATGCTGTTACGATTGGTGCAGACTACTACTTCGACCAAGCATTTAGCGTTGGCGCTGCTTATAGCATCGTTGATAACGGTGAAGAAGATACAGATTACTTCGCTATTCGTTCAAAATACTTCCTTAACCCGAACCTAGCAATCGGTGGTCAAGTTGGTTTTGGCGATGACGTTCAAGCGTTCAACATCAATGCAACTTTACGTTTCTAATTTCGTTTGAATTAGGAATGTGCATTAAAAAAGCACCTCAAATTTGAGGTGCTTTTTTCTTTTGGATGTAATATTTACTTTAAAAAAAGTCCAGTTGTTGACCAAATAATCTACAAATTCATAATATCTACACAGTTTTAATAAAACAAAACATTAATAATAATTATATATTTTTCAATATCTTAAATAATTAAAATTACATAAAATTACCGAATACACAGTTCTGCAACTTTGCAGCGATTGACCATCTTTAAAAATTCTCTAGACTAAAACTTGTAACAAAAAATGTATTAAATTTAGCCAAACAATTTAGAGGGGTAGTTTCCATGAAAAAACTCGCAATTGCTTCAGCACTTCTTTCTGCACTTGCTATTACAGGTACAGCTCATGCTTATCAAGCAGAAGTGGGCGCTTCAGCTGGTTACATCGACCCAGATAATGGAAGCTCTGGCAGTGAATTTGGTGTAAACGGTACTTATTACTTCAACCCTGTTCAAACGCGTAACGCTCCTCTTGCAGAAGCTGCATTCTTAAACCGTGCAAGTAACGTAAATGCACATGCAACTTTCGCTGACCGTGGCAATGTTGACGACAATACTTATGGCGTTGGTATCGAATATTTCGTACCAAACTCAGATTTCTATGTATCTGGTGATGTAAGCCGTAATAATGTCGAAGTTGACACTGCAGTCGGCACAGTAGACAACGATACAACTTACTACGGTGCTGAAGTCGGTTATCTTCCTGCACCAGGCTTCTTAGTTGCAGTTGGTGTGAAAGGTTGGGATAACGATGAAGATGACGGCGTAGATCCAACTTTACGTGCTAAATACGTAACAACTTTAAGCAATGGTAAAGACATCAACCTTGAAGCGGGTGCAGCATTCGGTGATCTAGATGAATTCAATCTAGCAGCGGATTACTTCATCGACAAAACTTTCAGCGTTGGTGCTGACTACTACAACAACGATGTCACTGATCGTAATGAAGTAGGGATCAATGCACGTAAATTCTTCAACCAACAAGTAAGCCTTGAAGGTCGTGTTGGTTTCGGTGAAGTTGGCAACAATGACTACAATTCATTTGGTGTAGCAGCGAAATACCGCTTCTAATCCATTGAAGTCAAAACCATAAAAAAACCGCTCTTATGAGCGGTTTTTTTATTTGCCTGTCAAAATAAAATTTATTGAGCCAAGTGTAAAACTCTCAATTGAACACTGACATTTCCTCTAAATTCATTTTTATCGAGTTCGTAGACCAAGCGGATTTGATCTTGCATTGGATTAAATTCATACTTTTCTGCTGCATTAAATGCAATTGCGTCCACCATTAAGCCATTATCTAAAGCAAGTTTTAATTTCAGATGCACATCTTTCAACCAACGATAATCTAAAACTTTAAATAGACCTTCATAGACCGGTGCAGGAAATTTTTGTCCCCATGGGCTTAAATTTTGCAGAAGATCGACGGTTTCAACATTAATGGCCGAATCAGGCAATTCACCATCTGTCCAAATAGTCGCCTGAAATAAACTTTCATCTTGCTCAGCGATGAGTGCTTCAAAAGCGGTTTTAAATTCAGAAAAATGCTGCTTTTGAATGGTTAGTCCTGCTGCGGCAGCATGTCCACCAAAATGACTCACTAAATGCGGATGTAATTCAGCAATACGCTCAATACTGTCTCGAATATGAATACCTTCGATAGAACGCGCAGAGCCTTTAATATGTACGCCATCCTCATCTGCGGCAAAGACGATTGCAGGTCTATGAAATTGTTCTTTCAAACGCCCTGCAACAATCCCAATCACCCCTTGATGCCAATGCTGTTCAAACATGATCAAGGCTGCAGGTAAGTTATCCTGATCAAGCTGAATATGTTCTAACTCAGCCAGAGCTTCCTGTTTAATCTGCCCTTCGACTTGGCGTCTTTCAATATTGAGTTGATTCAACTGCTGCGCAATCGGATAAGCCGTACTTAAATCCGCCGCAATCAGACACTCAATCCCAATATCCATAGTCTCCATACGCCCAGCTGCATTGAGTCGTGGGCCGACCACAAAGCCCAAGTCTTGTGCTTTTAACTGTGCGGGATCACGACCAGCGATATCCAATAATGCACTGATCCCTGGACGACATAGTCCTTGCTGAATCCGCTTCAAACCAGCATCGATCAAGATCCGATTATTCAGATCTAGACTTGCAACATCGGCATAAGTGCCTAAAGCCACCAAATCCAAATATTGGCTGAGGTTGGCTGTGGATTTAGCATTTTTTTTACGCATACTGGCCAAATTGGCCAACACATAAAATGCAACACCTACGCCAGCCAAGGCTTTACTTGGAAATTCACATCCCAGCTGATTAGGATTTACCACCGCTTCTGCTTGTGGTGTTTCCTTTGTGGTCAGGTGATGATCGGTAATGATCACCTGCATACCATGCGCCTGCGCCTGTGCTACACCGGCATGACTCGAAATTCCATTATCGACTGTAATCAACACATCTGGAGTAAAGCTCACGAAGGCCAAATCAGCAATGGCAGGTGTCAGACCATAACCATATTTGAAACGATCTGGAACCAGATATTCAACATCCGCGCCCATATCACGCAGTGCCAAGACCATCAATGCAGTACTGGTTGCACCATCGGCATCATAGTCGCCTACAATGACAATTTTTTTATGTGCATCAATGGCTTGGTCGATCAACTCTATAGCTTGCTGCATGCCTTTTAAGGTCGGGGCATGTAAATGCTTGAGCTTCAATTCCAGTTCTTGTGCGGAAGAAACCCCGCGACGTGCCAATAAGTCCGCAATAAACGGCGCAACGCCCTGAATATCTTCAGGGCGCGTCAAATAGGGTCTTTGTTGAATTAAAAGTTTAGACATTTATGGCATCAGTCGCTGTAGAACCCATTGACCATCCTGTTGTTCATAACTCAAGCGGTCATGTAAACGATTCGGACGGCCTTGCCAAAATTCATAATAATCCGGAACTAAACGATAGCCACCCCAAAACTCAGGTTTCGCCAATACGTCTTTGCTTTCCACTTGATCATGCAAATTTTGGAATCGCTGTTGTAATTCTTCACGACTGGCGATAACACCACTTTGTGGAGTGCTAATGTGTGCTGCGATTTGGCTGTCACGCGGTCGTTTGTGGTAATAATCCGTCGATTCTTCAAGAGAAATCTTTTCCACACGACCACTGACCCGAATTTGACGTTCCTGCTCTTGCCAATAAAACAATAATTCTGCATAAGGATTATCGA
This sequence comes from Acinetobacter sp. YH16044, assembly GCF_013417145.1. Classification (NCBI taxonomy): domain Bacteria; kingdom Pseudomonadati; phylum Pseudomonadota; class Gammaproteobacteria; order Moraxellales; family Moraxellaceae; genus Acinetobacter; species Acinetobacter sp. YH16044. The sequence continues at coordinate 5,022 of NZ_VPEK01000029.1, read as the reverse complement.
GCAGATCATTGCCTTTTTGACTGTCATAGTTGGTGTAGAAGTCATAACCTGAATGGGTCGCACCGCGCAACAAGACCGTCCGCACGTGCGGACGACCTTGGGCATTTGCCGTCGCCAAAGACATAGCATAGGGTTCATGCAATTGTGCTGCTAAGGCATGGTTAAACCATAATAAAAACTGCTCATGTGGATCATGGTTCACCTGATCTTCATGCAACTCACCTTTTTGATAAGTTAAACGCAGTTCACTTAAGTCCTTAATCACATCATTCATGCAATTTCCCCTCTTGATTTAAGCTGCATTGGCACGAACAGCATCGGCCAAATGATTTGCCAAAGCGGTAACTTCTTCAAGGTCATTACCTTCAACCATGACTCGAATCACCGGCTCTGTGCCTGATTTACGAATCAAGATGCGACCACGCCCTTTAAGCTGAGCTTCAGCTTTTTCAAATTCAGACACCAAAGCTGGTACAGCATACGGGTCAAACATCGCTGCAAGGCGTACATTCACTAATACGTTTGGCAATAATTCAAAACCTTCCACCAATTCATGTAAGGCTTTACCTTGTTCAACCATCACCGTTAACACCTGAAGTGAAGCAATGATCGCATCACCTGTGGTGCTCTTGTCCAAAGTCAGAATATGACCTGATGGCTCACCGCCCGTTACCCAGCCCTTTTCTTCTAGGCCTTGTAAAACATAGCGGTCACCAACTTTGGCACGAAGCAACGGCACTTTGGCTTGATCTAAAGCAATTTCAAGCGCCATATTGCTCATCACGGTACCCACGATACCCGCAGGCTTTTGACTCGCTTGAGTGGCTAAAATATAGAGAATATGGTCACCGGTAATTTGCTGACCATTTTTATCGACCATAATCACACGGTCAGCATCACCATCAAAGGCAATCCCTAAATCCGCCTGATGTTCAACAACTGCTTTTTGTAAAAACTCAGGATGCGTCGAACCACAGTCTTTATTGATGTTCAAACCATCCGGTTCGTTAAACAGCGCAATCACTTTTGCACCCAGTTCACGATATACCGAAGGACCGACGCTATAGGCTGCACCATTGGCACAGTCCACCACAATTTTTAAGCCTGTCAGGTCAAAATGGTACGGGAAGGTTGATTTACAAAACTCGATATAACGACCATTGGCATCTTTAACACGCACACTTTTACCTAAGTTTGCAGGGTCTTCAATCACCAAGTCATTTTCAAGTTCTTTGTTAATGGCTTCTTGAATTTCATCCGGCAATTTTTTACCTTCGCTCGAGAAGAACTTAATACCATTGTCAAAATACGGATTATGCGACGCCGAGATCACGATGCCTAAGCTGGCATGTAATGCACGGGTTAAATGGGCAATTGCGGGTGTAGGTAATGGACCCAACAAATGAACATAAACACCTGCTGCGTTTAAACCGGCTTGTAATGCTGACTCTAAAATATAGCCCGATAATCGGGTATCTTTACCTAGTACAACGATGGGCTTTGCTTTTTTACTGTATTGTTTTAATACTTTACCTGCGGCAAATCCTAGTTTTAATGCAAATTCAGGGGTAATAGGCAATTCACCGAATTTGCCACGAATGCCATCTGTACCAAAATAACTCATGTTGTACTCACTTCTTAATGGTGATCTTAATCATCACTTTTTACTGCAAATACTTTACACCAAAAACAAAAAGGCCGTCATATTAATGACGGCCTTTTCGGCTAAAAGCTACTAAATATCAACCAACACGGTAGTTTGGTGCTTCTTTAGTAATAGTCACGTCATGTACGTGAGATTCAGACATACCTGCCGCAGTAATTTTGACAAACTGTGCATTTTTACGTAAGTCATCGATCACCGCAGAACCGGTATAACCCATAGATGAACGTAAACCACCCATCATTTGATGAACGATGTTACCCATTGGGCCTTTGTACGGTACGCGACCTTCAATACCTTCTGGTACAAGTTTTTCAGCACCGGCTTTTGAGTCTTGGAAATAACGGTCAGCAGAACCTGTTGCACCTGCCATCGCACCCAATGAACCCATACCACGATAAGCTTTGTAGTAACGACCTTGGAAGAATTCAACTTCGCCTGGTGCTTCTTCAGTACCCGCCATCAATGAACCTACCATGATGGTACTCGCACCTGCACCAATCGCTTTTGCCATATCACCAGAGAAACGGATACCACCGTCTGCGATCAATGGAATTTGGTCTTTCAGTGCATTGGCAACGCTGTCAATCGCAGAGATTTGCGGCATACCAATACCAGCAACGATACGTGTAGTACAGATTGAACCTGGGCCAATACCCACTTTCACTGCATCTGCGCCAGCATCTAATAATGCAAGAGCTGCATCACCAGTCGCGATGTTACCGCCAATCACTTGAACTTGTGGATAGTTGGCTTTAACCCAACGTACACGTTCAATTACACCTGCAGAGTGACCATGTGCAGTATCAACAACAATCGCATCAACACCCGCTTCTACCAATGCTTCTACACGGCTTGGTGTTTCTGCACCTGTACCAACTGCAGCACCAACGCGTAAACGACCTAAGTCATCTTTGCAGCTGTTTGGATAGTTTTCAGCTTTACGGAAATCAGTAACCGTGATTAAACCTTTCAGTTCGTTGTTGTCATTTACAACAAGGACTTTTTCAATACGGTGTTTTTGAAGTAATGCTTGGATATTTTCTTTTGATTCGTTTTCACGAACAGTCACCAAACGATCATGACCTGTCATGATGTTACTAACAGGTTGCTCAAGATTGGTTTCAAAACGAGTGTCACGACCAGTAACAATACCCACCACTTGACCGTCTTTCACCACTGGTACACCGCTGATGTTATTTGCTTGAGTTAAAGCAATCAGCTCACGTACAGTCGTTTCTGGTGTAACGGTAATTGGGTCTTTCACCATACCTGCTTCAAATTTTTTCACGCGGCGAACTTCTGCAGCTTGTGCAGCAATATCCATGTTTTTATGCAGGATACCGATACCACCGTTTTGCGCCATTGCAATTGCCATACGTGATTCAGTCACAGTATCCATCGCAGCAGAAACAAGTGGAATATTCAAATTGATGCCACGTGTGAAACGTGTCTTAAGAGAGACATCTTTTGGGAGAACAGTAGAATAGGCAGGGAGTAATAAGACATCATCAAAGGTTAGGGCTTCTTGAACGATGGTCAACATAACAGTCTCGCTGGTAATTTCCGTGAGCCATTATATACAAATTTCCGTTCAATTTTCATTTTAATTGCGGCAATTCTTTACAGAGTTTTCAATATTAACCATCGAATATGCTGTTTTCAGCAAGAATACACTGAGGGTTAGTCAGCAACTTGTTCAATACAGGCAGAATCCGAAGACTCTACCGCTTAATTTCAATAAATTTATTCTGGAACTAAAGCCTTAACTGACTTGATCGAAATCTTCATCATTTTCAGCGTCATGCAGTGGAATACTGATCAATGGAATCATTTGATGCGCGATGCGTGCTTTATTACATTGCTCATCAGCTATCTGCACACTTTTACATGTGGAACTCCGAGCCTCGTACACCCTACAACTCACTGCTTGCCCAATTTTCCCACCCAAAGCGATACAACGAGACTGTGTTTGATTGGTGCCCGCCATACATGAATACACGGCATTAACCGGCTCAGTATAATGTTCGGGCATATTCAGCCCTTCTGCCCAATAAAAAGAAACGCGATAGTGGGCACAACATGCTCCACAGGTTAAACATGCATCCTGAGTCGGTATTTGAGACAACATTTTTATCTATTCTCGTCATCTAAAGGCTTATTTTATGGACGAAAAATACTAAAAAATGTTATCTGCAAACTCAATTATTTTTTCTGAATTTTCAAGTCATTATACTGGGCAAGTAAAGACTGTTTCATCCATTAAATCGACACCACACTGCAAGGTTTCGATCCAATCTAAGAATTGGTTGATCTGTTCTTTACCAATAAATGGCGTGCCGTGCTGCGGTACGATCATTTCCACATCCATCGTCCGTACCATGTTGACCCACAGACGGATCACTTTGTTCGAACACATGTAGCGCTGATGGAAGCCTTTCATTTTAGGAATATGAGCGGCAAAATTTTCTAAAGGTTTAGAGGCATCATCCACCATAGATGCGCCCATATCCCCTGAGAATAAAATTTTGGCAATCGGGTCATAAAATTGGAAGTTACCAACCGAATGTAGGAAATGTGCAGGAACAGCCACCAAATGACTATTGCCTAATGGAATCACCTGACCATGATCTGGCAGTTCGATCAGACGATCCAACCAGTTGCCTTTCATCCGGTCACTCATAAATGCAGAGTTTAAATGCGGTAAGAAACGCGCCCACAGCTTAGATGCCACCACTTTGGCGTCAGTATAAACCAACCAACGCGGCATCGAGGTAATAATGTCTGGGTCCTGATGCGAGGCCATCACATAGTCAAGATTGGTCAAACGGGTATATTTATTCAGTTCCATAGTCAGTGGGACATAGGTCAAGTCACCACCCGGATCGAGCACCGCTGCGCGCTCATTATCCAAAATCAGGAACTGGTTCGCCTGTACGCCCTCGCCTTTTACCAAGCTGGTAAAGCTAATACATTTATGCTTTCCATCATCATAAAGTACCTGTGATGTTGTGCGTTCGAAAGCCATTCCCATTCCCCAAATTTTTTATCAAAAAAAATATATTCTATAGGTTAATAACATATATTTATTTAGGGAAACTTACAATAAATATTCAGTCAATATTATCTGAAATATCAGTGAATTGGGTCTCATTTATTGGCAAAGAATCCTGAGTTTTTAACTCAGGATTTCATGTATTTTTAATATGGTGAGATCATTATTTAAAATAAATAACCCGAATCGCGGATAAGAAATAAACTTGAAAATAAGAAGACTAGAGCCATCAGTTGAGTTACCACACAAAACTCACAACTCTAGTCCTAATGTTCAATAGTACCGAATTATTCTGCGTAATTGA
>NZ_VPEK01000028.1:0-34026 GCF_013417145.1 Acinetobacter sp. YH16044 | reverse complement strand
TTGTTATAGACCACATTTAAGTTTAAATATGAACACCCCGAATCAGACGTATGAGCAAACTAAAACCGAGCTAATTGCTTAACTCGGTTTGAAGTGGAATACTGTCAATCTATTTCAGGACAAGACATTTAATATCGCAAATCGTTTGCTTTGATAGCAAAGCACTATTTTCAGGATGAATCATGTCAGATGTATATATTGCCGGTCAGGGTTTAGCGCAAGCCAAACACAGCATAGACTTCCCTCGCCCAGACCGTTTGGTTCAGGGCAATCCTAAACGTGAAACTGCAAGCCTGTATGTACACCCCAATATGGACTGCGGGATTTGGCAATGTGAAGTTGGCGCATGGAATATTGTCTTTGCACCCAATAAACAAGAGTTTTTTACAATCCTTGAAGGATTAGTACGTATTTATGATCAACAAGGCGGGTATATTGAAGTTTCCGCTGGCCAAGCGGGCATTATTCCCCCATCGTTTCAGGGCAAGTTTGAAGTTGTCGAAGCCGTCAAAAAATACTATGTGGTTGTTGAAGTTTAAATTACGGCACATCTCGCCATTAAACTTCTTTACCCATAAAAAACTCCCATATATGGGAGTTTTTTATACTCTGAACGAATTAGATATACGACAAATGCTTAGTGACTTGGATACAGTTTCGACCATTATTTTTTGCCGCATACAGCGCATGATCTGCTGCATCTAAGAAACGCTGATAATCAGGATGTCCATCATACTGTACACAACCAATGCTTACGGTAAAACTAAATTGCTGACCTTGTGCCGTTCGGATCAAACCCTTTTCAATATATTGGCGAATATTTTCTGCAATTTTCATCGCACGGTTTACACCAGTATCCACCAAGAGTAATAAGAACTCTTCCCCACCAATACGGAATGCATAATCGCTACCTTGACTATAACGCTGTAAGGCTTCGGCAATAAATTTGAGCGCAAGATCACCTGCCGCATGACCAAACTTATCATTGATCATTTTGAAATAATCCGCGTCAAAGGCGAGCAAAGACAACGGCGTTTCATTTTGCCGCGCAAAGGTAATTTCACGTGAAATAATCGTACTGAGATAACGACGGTTTAGGAGTTGAGTCAAAGAATCATTGCCAGACTCAATATATTCAGCCACTTGAAATAGTTGATCAACTAGATGCTGAATTTCACGGTTCAATTCACGAATCTGTTGAATCAACTGTTGCAGCTGATCTTTTTCCGTCATCTGCATCGTTTGCTGGGTTAATTGATCCACTTCATAAATTCTGTCAATAATCAGTTGAACCTGATCTGAACCTGAAAAAGCATATGCCGCTTTATGAATGAACCATAGCCCAAACTCTGATTTTGAAAATAAGGGATGATAAAAACCAACATTGCCCGAAAAGATTTTAAACATCAGTTCATTTTCCCAGTCGAGCAATGAACCCCGTTGTTTATCTTTATGCACGGCCACATCTTGCATCGCTGAAAATAAGCGATAATTGTGTTTTGTTTCTTGGTTTTTTTCCGTATTGATCTCATAAGATCGGCACATAATTTCTGTGCTGAACCCCATAATTTGCACAATATAACTGCACATATGGAGAATACTTTGCGTTTGGTTTAGCTCTAAAATTTCAAATATTTTACGTTCTATTTCACGCACACCACGTATGATGAACCATGACGGAATACCAACACGCGCGTGTACCATTCCAACTTTCTGCTGTCTTTTGACTGAGCTTTCAAATTCACCATTCAGTGCGACATTAAACGTTTCTAACAACCATTTTCTTAAAGTGTCGATGAGCCTTTTTTGAATGATATCGTCTTTAAAAAATTCAGCTGACTCTGGCTCACGTGACATTTGTTCATAAAAAACAGTAACTAAATGTTCAACATGCCTTTGGATAAATTGCAATGCTGCAAGATGTTCATTTTCAGTATATTGATCACAAATATCTTTCCAAGTCTGACTTAGACCTGTAATACATTCTTGATTCATTCGGTGACACAAACCACAGCTATTACAAAGCTAGCAATCATACCTTGCTTTACTTACATAAAAAAACAAATTTATTTGATATTTCATATTTTATCTATCTTAAAAATTAATAGAAAAATACATAACTCAATTTCAATTTATTCCAATCTTGATCATCTTGCTGCTGGTATTCATAGCCTAGTCTTAAGGCATTTTGTTGGTTGACGATATATTGTAATTCTGCATCGAGTTTCAGATTCCATTGATGTGCATCTTCCCAATACGGAAGCTCTGCCTGAACCAAACTATTTAATTTTTCTGACCAAATATTTTGGCAACCCAGTGTCGGCCCAAGGCCAACTCGCCAGCCCTGATCGAGAGACTTACCGCCCTGCACCTGCATTTGAGACTGTGCATAACACAAATGCGTGCGTTCTTGATTGGCCCAGCTATAACCGGATTGCGCTTTTAATTCAGCAACGCCATGTTGTTTCGTTTCGCTAAATTGACCTGCATCTACAGACACTTGCTGCCAGCCAAAATTAAAACCCCAGCTTAGCGGTGTTTTAAATGGCGTGATCGGGTTGTAAGAATTGACCGATAAAAAATCAAAATGATTGATCTTGAATTGTTCGTCACGATATTGGATCGAGCCATCCCAAAACATCAACTGCGTACCAATCCGAAAGCCACCTTGCGGATCGATCAAATCATGATAAGCCTGACGATGACCGAGTTCGATATATTTTTCACCTTGAACTTCACCCACGGTAGCTGAAAAATTTCGCGCATGATGTCCATTGACAGGGTCTAGACTTGGCTGCTTAGGTTCAGTCCGTTGTTTCGGTTGTGAAGATTGGCTACGTAAGGCCAAGATTTGACGCAATTTAGGCTGCGTTTCTTCCGCACTCACCTTTCGACCAATCAGCAATAAATACAGATGGTCATACGCCATTTCTAATATTTTCGCTTGCTCTGCTTCATTAAACTGAGCGAGTGCTGTCGACATCATCGCAGGTTCAATTTCAGCGAGCTTATGCGCTTCACGTGCTAAACGATATCCATGTTGCTGCGCTTGTGATAAAAGCTGCGTTTCTAATGCAGGACGATACACCGCTGCTTGAATCAGTTGTTCATCATTGATCGCTTTAATCGTTTCAACAGGAATGGAAGCGACTTTAAATTTTTCGGTTAAATTCAGTGTCGGGCGAACCAAATCCATTAGGCCCAATAATCGATATGCACAGTTATCACTGGCAAAATAATAGGGAAAACTGACATTTTGCATTTCCCAAAGATGTTTAACCAAATAACTGGTTTCTTGCTCGGTCAGTGCTAGCTCATATTCCCACAAATCACGACTTTCAAAATCACCATATTCTTTCACCTTTCGGTAGTACGGCATCAAGGAATATTCACCAGGATACTGTCCTGTTAAGCCTTTCCATGCATAAGACCAGTTATCTTCACCTGCAACTGTCGCTGCATAGTTAATGGCATAGGACACCAAATTTAGCTCTTTTTGATCTTTCGGATCGAGACGCAATAAGGTATGTCCAAACATAGAACTTGGATTACCCATAAAGTCTGTGGCGTAAATTAATGTCGCTTTATACGGCTTAATTTTCCCAAACCATTCATCAAACTCAGGGCAACTCACCACTGGTAACTGCTCTGAACGGATGGATAATTCTTGCATCAGCCACTGACTACGCGCAGGGAAACGACAACGAAAGGCTTGATTAGGTTCGGCGGGTTGAAACAGTGCAGCGATATCTGCCTCTAATTCAGCTTGAGCACTTTGGCGGCCATTTTCAGCTAAAAAATAACCTGTATAGGCAACTTCACTTTGTCCTTTATGATCTGTATATAAAAGTCGTTGCCAACTGATGTGTTCAGACAGTTTTTTTGATTGTGCAAGTTCAATATATCGCTGTAGCTCTACGGTTTTAGAGAGGTTTGGATCTACAACTTGCTGAGCATATAAGATGCTCGGAATCATAAAGGTACAAAATAAAGCAATTGATTTCATTCAGTTATATTCAAATCCATTTTTATATATTTTAGATAATAAAAAACCCTGCCGAGAGACAGGGTTTTGAAAGCATCGATTAAACGTATGCTTTAAGTACTTCATCTTTCGCCATTACGCTTTGTAATGAAGCAAGTACTTGTAGAGAAGACTGGTTTTCAGCTGAATAGATTTCAGCAAAATTTGCTTTAGACACAGCAAAGAAACGTGCTTTATCTGTTGATTGGATGTTTAAAAGCTCAGCCAAAACATTCAGGCTCTCACCTTGACCAACCGCCATATCACGAGCAAGTGATTCAGCATTTTCATTGGTAAATGTTACCGCTTGAGCAGTCACTGTACCAGTACCGCTACAACCTAAAGTACCAAAAGTAATACCAAGTAACTGGTTAGTAAAAATACCGTTGGTAGTCGCAGCTAAAATTTTAGGAATTTTACCTGATTGACCAGCCCAAACTTGAGAACCAACACCACAACCTACGTCACGGTCAGCAAAAGCAGCTGTAGAACCTAGTGCAACGACTGCAACTAAAGCTAATTTTTTTAACATGGCACTTCTCCAGGGAATTTTATTCCATTGTTTTTAATTATTAAAACATGTGTAATTTTGATTACACACCTGTAGATTAACTTGATCTTTCAGATAAGGCAAAACATTTTCATCTAAAACTTTTGGCTAAAAATAATACGTTCTTTTTCACTATTTTTTGAGCAACCAAGTACCATTTTCATCACGTTTTCCAAGGATTTTGAGTACTAAAACCAGACTGAGTAATAGCAACAAATACCAAGAACCGAGTTTCCCCCAACCGACCATATGCCATGCATCGACCTGACTTGGATATAACCAAATTTGATAGAAAGTACTGATATTTTCTGCGATCCAAATCAAAAATGCCAAAATCAACAGTACTGGTAACATGGGCAACTGAATCACATGATTTTGTAATTGAAAACTGAGCTTAGTTTTCCAAAAGATCACCACACTCCAAGCAAACAAAAACATACGAATATCTGGCACAAAAAATTTGGTCATAAAATTAAGATATGACAAAACGGCTAAGCACAGCATATTGCCAAAACGCGGTAAGTTACTGAACGACACCTGATATAGACGTAACGAACGTGCAAAGAAACTCCCCACCGCCGAATACATGAAACCTGCAAACAATGGCACAGTCAGCAGTTTGAAAACCGCAGGCTGCGGATATTGCCATGAGGCAATGTGTGGATGAGTGAGAAATATTTCCATCCCCATAGCCAGCAGATGAAACAGTGCTATGACTTTGGCTTCCGCCCAAGATTCGAGTTTTAAGTAAAGTAAACACACTTGAATGATCAGTGCATAAAACAATAAATAGTCATAACGGAAAAAGCCAAAATATTCCTGACTTCCCATTGCTGCAGTTAATGCAAAAGCGATCAGCAGTAATATCCCAAATAAGGCAGCCGAAGCTGCCTTATAAGAGAACTCAAAACATGATTTTATCATCTTGACCACGGTTGAATCCTAAACCTATTTCCTTGAAGCCTTATAAATACTTGGCACTATATTCGTGTACCGTATCAATAAAGGCTTTTGGATTGGCTGGATCTACCCATTGAGTAATACCATGACCTAAGTTCGCCACATAACCGGTTTTTTCACCGTTTGCATATGCGTCATCTAACATAGCACGCGTCGCTTTCGCGATTGCTTCAGGCGAACCATATAATGTTGCTGGGTCTAAGTTACCTTGCAATGCTGCACGGCCTGCGACTGTTTGACGTGCTACATTTAATGGCGTAGTCCAATCTAAACCAAAAGCATCTGCACCCGTTGCAATCATTGGCTCTAACCATTGACCACCACCTTTGGTAAACAAAATCACAGGAACCTTGCGTCCATCTTTTTCACGCTGTAAACCTGCCACGATTTTTTGCATGTAGTTTAGTGAAAATTCGATGTATTCACGGTGTGCTAATGCCCCACCCCAACTATCAAAGATTTGTACAGCTTGGGCACCTGCATCAATCTGCGCATTGAGATATTCAGTCACTGCCACAGCTAAACGGTCTAATAAGGCATGCAACACTTCAGGTTGTGCATACATCATTTGTTTCGTAAAACGGAAATCTTTGCTTGAACCGCCTTCCACCATATAGGTTGCCAGTGTCCAAGGACTGCCTGAGAAACCAATCAATGGGACTTGTCCGCCCAATGCTGAACGAATCGTAGTCACTGCATTCATGACATAATCTAGGTCAGATTTGGCATTAAACTTAGGTAAATTCAGTACATCTTGTTCGGTACGTACAGTTTTATGAAACTTCGGACCTTCACCTGCCTCAAAATACAGTCCCAAACCCAACGCATCAGGTACTGTCAAAATGTCTGAAAATAAAATGGCTGCGTCTAAGTCATAACGACGCAAAGGTTGTAAAGTAACTTCACAAGCAAATTCTGTATTTTTACAAAGGGATAGGAAATCACCCGCTTTTGCACGTGTTTCACGATACTCTGGTAAATAACGGCCAGCCTGACGCATCATCCAAACCGGAGTGGCATCTACCGGTTCACGTAATAAGGCACGCAAGAAACGATCATTTTTTAAGGTCGTCATTCACTTTCCCAACTTAATTCGATATTCGCATCATCATATCAAAAAGGTTGTAAATATAATAACTTCTCAAGCATTTAAAAACCGATCATGTTGAGTGCCAAAAATGATATTTACACAAAACAACTACTGCATCTCCACTTTTTTTCTGTAATACTTAGCCAGTTTTTAATACACAGTAAATGAATAATTCTTAAGGTTGAATTACATGTTCGTTCGCACCATGCTCGCACTGAGTCTAAGTTGCATATTTGCTGGTACAGCTATTGCCGCATCTACTGCTGAACAACCATTAACGCCAAAAAAAGTGACTAATGTTGCAGTTCAGGATCCCATTGATCCGCTAGCGACTGAAGCTTCATCTGCAACTAGCCAGATTAGCGCTCAAGAACAAGAAGATCTGAACCAAGCATCGAAAACTTTAGACAGCTTGCAACAATCAGAAGATGTTAAAGCCGACATCGGTGCTGCACCTGCTACAGCGACTGCTACAACTCCAACATCAACTTCGCCTGCTGCCAAAGTTGCTTGGGGTTTAAATGACCTAAATAATGCTCAGTGGTATGACAACATTGGTAAAGGTCAATTCCCTGTTTATGCACGTGCGCATGTCATGCTCAATAATGCACATGCTTCACCGGGTGCAATTGATGGTACCAGTGGTAAAAATACCCTAAAGGCGATCGCTTCATTCCAACAAATGAATGGGTTGAAACCTACAGGGACTTTAACTAAAGAAACTTGGGATGCGCTGATTGCGAAACAAGGTTCTAAACCTGCATTCATTGAATACACGTTGACTGATGCAGACTTGAAAGGTCCTTATGCAGCCTCGATTCCACACGACTATGCATTACAAGCAAAAATGAAAGGCTTGTATTACACTCGTGTGACTGAAATGTTGGGTGAAAAATTCCACATGGACGAAGACTTTTTGAAAAAGTTGAATCCAAAAGCGACATTTAAAAAAGCTGGTGAAAAAATCTTAGTTGCGAATATTCGTAACGAAGTTCCTGAAGATATTCACTTAATCGTTGCACATAAAGGCGCGAAACAACTTTACTTGTTTAATAGCCGCAACCAAATGATCGGTTCATTCCCTGCAACGATTGGTAGTTCAGATACGCCATCACCTACAGGTACATACAAAGTTACAGGTGTTGCACCAAATCCTTGGTACAGCTACTCACCTTCTAACTTTGTTCAAGGCAACAACAGAAAACCATTGTCTTTACCACCTGGTCCAAATGGTCCTGTTGGTAATATCTGGATTGGCTTGAGCAAAAAATCATTCGGTATTCACGGTACACCGAACCCATCTGCTATCTCTAAAACAGCATCACACGGTTGTATTCGTTTGACTAACTGGGATGCAAATGACTTAGGTAAGAAAGTGAAATCTGGTGTGACTGTTAAATTCTTAGAATAATTTTAGTCATATTTAAAAAAGCCTGCTTCGTGCAGGCTTTTTTTATAGTTGCGCCTTTATGTATAACAAAAAACTCTATCTTGGCTGAGCGTTGCAAAAATAGGATGAATTGTCGCTAAAAAACTATATATCACTATTTAGTTCAATCCTAAAATAGGCATATGTTCAATAATTAAGATAAGGATGAATGCCATGAATGCTTTTTTACATCCAAGTGAAAACCGTGGTCACGTAAAAATGGGCTGGCTTGAGTCTAAACACAGCTTTTCTTTTGGTAACTGGTATGACCCGAAATACATGGGCGTTAGTGCGCTTCGTGTAATTAATGATGACTTAATTGCAGCACATGAAGGTTTCGGTCAACACCCACATGACAACATGGAAATTTTAACTTGTGTGTTAAAAGGTACCATTACGCATAAAGACAGCATGGGCAACCATGGTGGCATTTCTGCGGGTGAATGGCAGCTGATGAGCGCAGGTACAGGTGTGCGTCATAGCGAAATGAACCAAGGTGATGAAGATGTACATTTACTACAAATTTGGATCGTTCCAAATGAACGTGATGCTGAACCGACCTATCAACAAATTAAATGTGATCCACGCGATCAACCCAATCAATGGCATTTAATTGTCGGTCCAAATGACAATGCAGCTATGCATATTCGCCAGCAAGCGGAAGTTAAATCTGCATTTTTGACGAAAGGTCAATCTTTAGATATCCATGCAACGCAGCATATCAACTATATCCATGTTATTTCAGGTTCAGTGCAAATTGCTGAACATAAAGTTGAAGCTGGTGGTGCAATTGCGTTCTTAGAAGATAGCCAAATTGAAGCGCTTGAAGATGCTCAAGTGATTTGGTTTGATTTACCTGAAGTAAAATAAAAAAAAGCCCTCAAATGTGAGGGCTTTTTTTATGTCGCTTGGCTCAGGCGTTCACTTCGTTTATACAACCACATCAACACCAAAGTTGGAATGATAAACCCTGCAGCCACCATGATGCCATGTAGGATTGAGGCATAAGGCTCAGCAAGCATGGCCACATGTTTCATTGGAGATGTCAATGGATGGAATCACTTTAAACGTCTCGAAATCAAGCATTTCGAGATATTCTTAAATGACACTCAGCATCTAATTATCTAGATAAAATTCATCAATCAAAGGTGATTTTATTCTATTGCTGATGCAATCTATCTAATCAGCCTTCAGTTTCCACGCGATAAAAATGATTTTGCATAAAGACGTTAAACATAGAGAAAAATAATTGCCGATCTTGTTCAGATTGAAAGATGCCACCGAAATAGTCCCGATCTGTGTTTAAAATTAAATCGAAGAACGTTGCTTGGTTAGGAACCACTCCCTTTCTTTGGCAATATGCAAAATATGCGCTGACATCTTCAAATAAAATCCACCACTCCTGTGGACTTCCAATCTGAACGCCACCTAATGAATGCTCTAGATCAAACATCGCATTGAGCAGATACTGAAAATTTTGCTGTGAACTTTGAAATTGAAATCTCGGATAATCTGTTGTTAGATTTAAATCGATCAGATGTAAATGGACGCTCCGAGCACGCTCTAATCTACGTTTAACTTTGACATATTGTTGATACCGACGTCGATCTTTTGCTGTGACCGAAGTTAAGCGCGATAAATCCATATTGTCATGCAAATCACTAAGTTTCACTTCACACGCAATTACATTTTTAGCGGTACGCTGCGCAGCTCGAAATCGGTTCTCACCTGCTGCTTTTGTCAGTGCCTGTATCGCATCAATAATATGCGTTTGAAAACCCATAGCGCGAAGCTCATCCGTCGTTGTCTCTGTATCTTCTAAAATGTCATGTAATACAGCGACGATTTTAGCATCGGGATGTTGCACATTTTGCATCACACGAAGTGGATGCTGAATATAGGCTTGACCCGCTTTATCGACTTGTCCGAAATGGCGTTCAGTCGCCAAAGAAATCGCGTTTTCTAAAGTTGAAATAAAGAATCTCCCCTTCGTGGTCTTTTTTATTTTTCTCCATCATATTAACCAATGAATACAGATATTTTTAGCTTTAAGCGCGACCCGAACGACACAACTTGACTCGATAAAATGCATGTTTTCCAAGACTTCCGTGAGGTAGATCTTTTGCAAATACTTCTATGCCATTCGCGCCAACATTTCCAAAGTAATTTTTTTCACCTCTTTTTTACTTTGCTGAATATGGCTGCGCATTTTCTCCAATGCCGCTGTCACATTATGTCCAAGGATCAATTGTAAAATCTGTTGATGCTCTGCATAAGTGGCTTCAATTCGATAATCTTTAGAAAAATCTAAACGTCGAATAATACGGATTTTTTCACTCACATCCCGATGCACTTTCGCCATTTCACTATTACCGATTGCTTCAAGCAATTGGCAGTGAAATGCTTCATCTTGCATCGATAAAGTTTTTAAATCATGCAAAAACTGCTCAGGAGGAATACACCACACATTTACTAAGTCCTGTAAAGCCTGTTTGAGTTGTTCTGGTTCCATTTTGCAGAGCTGCTCAATGGCATAGCATTCCAGCAAAATCCGTAAATCATACAATTCTTCATAAGCCCTAAAGTTCAGCGGCTTCACTTCCCAACCGCTACGAAAATGTACTCTTACATAGCCATCTTGCTGTAAACGGTATAAAGCCTGCCGTACGGGTGTACGGCTTACTTCATATAATTCGGCAATTTCAGATTCGGTAAAACGTGCGCCCGGTTTGAGCTGGAAATCAAAAATATCGTTTTTTATTTTTTGGAAAACCAGCTCAGACAAGTTGTCTGAGCTTTTCCCAACAATGGTGGTTGTGGTCATGTTTATTCCATATAAACCAGCGGTTCACCGCTATGTACCGTTTGTCCTGCACGGCAGATAATCGCTTTCACGATACCATCATCATCGGCATAGACTGGAAGCTCCATTTTCATCGCTTCAATAATGGCTACAGTATCGCCTTTCTTCACAGACTGTCCAGCTTCGACAAAAATTTTCCAAATGTTGCCAGTCATCGACGCATTCAAGGCTGCAAATTGGCTATAGTCGGTATCATCTTGCAGGATTTCCATTTCCGCAGGTGCATCAAACTCATCTTTCCAGCGTTCAACTTCAGTAGTAAATGCCTGTTGCTGCTGCGCTTTAAACTCGGCAATACTGTCCTTCTCTGTTTCCAAAAAGGCTTGATAGGCTGCAAAATCAAATTCAGTTTCTTCAATTTTGATTTCCGCCACACCATTGGCAAAGTCAGCACGGAATTGATCCAGTTCAGCTTCGGTTACTTCATAATATTTAATTTGATCAAAGAAGCGTAAGAACCATTGCTGATCGCCAAACTGCTTGTTCTTTTTAAACTTATTCCAAATAGGCAATGTACGGCCAATCAACTGATACCCGCCCGGTGAGTCCATGCCATAAATACACATGTACATACCACCAATACCGACAGTCCCTTCTGCAGTAAAGGTACGTGCAGGATTATATTTCGAGCTGAGCAAACGATGACGCGGATCAATTGGCACGGCACAAGGTGCAGTTAAATACACATCGCCCAAACCTAAAATCAGGTAATTGGCATCAAAAATAATGTCTTTGACTTGCTCACGGCTATCTAAACCATTAATACGCTGAATGAAATCGACGTTATTTGGTAACCACGGCGCTTTGGCACAAACACTTTCTTGATAGCGTTCTACAGCACCTAAAGTTGCTGTGTCCTCAAATGCCATCGGTAGGTGAATAATACGGGATGGAATTTTGATTTGGCTCAAATCGCCCATTTCATTTTCCAGACCCAATAAGAACTGAATCAAATTCGCTTGGCTGAAACGTAATCCATCATATTTAATTTGCAGTGAACGTACACCTGGTGAAAGCTCTAAAATGCCATCAATGTTCGCTTCACGAATGAGCTGCATCAGTCGATAAACACGTAAGCGTAATGCAAGATCGAGGACATTTTCGCCATATTCCAACAAGATATAACTGTCACCTGCCTGACGATAGACCGCTTTTGGCGCATGTGCATCCGCTTCACGCACAGCCAATATCCCTTCAGGCTTGCATTCAAAATTGACCAACTCTGACTTTTCAGGTGCTTGAGCAAAGTTTTGAATATCGGCAATTTGCTGAACTTCCAAGGCATTGGCTTGTTCCACACTCATTGGATAGAAACTGATGCTGTCATCTGCCTTCAGTTGACCAATCTTCCAAAGTTCTGCTTTGGCAATGGTGACTGGGCAAACAAAGCCACCGAGGCTTGGGCCATCTTTAGCCAAAATCACGGGAAAATCACCAGTGAAGTTAATCGCCCCAATAGCATATTCACAGTCATGCACATTGGATGGATGCAAACCTGCTTCACCGCCATTTTCACGTGCCCAGCATGGTGTCGGGCCTGTTAGGCGAATACCTAAACGGTTTGAGTTAAAGTGCACATTCCATGTTGAAGCAAAGAATTCTTCAATATATTCAGGTTTAAAGAAATCTGGTGCACCATGCGGACCATACAACACGCCAATTTTCCATTCTTTGCCATAGCTTGGAATACGCTCTGCTGCCAAAGCTTGTGGTGCTGCTGTAGCAATTTCCAGTCCATCTAAAGGCAGGCTTGGATTAACCATTTTAATCATGTCGCCTGCACGCAGCACTCGTCCTGCATGACCGCCAAAATTACCCAATGCAAAGGTTGAACGACTGCCTAGATATTCAGGTACATTTAGTCCGTTGCGGATTGCAAGATAAGTACGGCAACCTGATTCAACTTGTCCGAGTGCCAAAGTTTGCCCGGCTTTGATGCTGATCGGCTGCCAAAAATCGACATTTACTCCATCTAGAGTCGCGCTGCATGGCGCACCTGCTAAGGCTACGATGCTATCGGCATGAAATTTTAGACTTGGCCCTTGTAAGGTAAATTCAAAGCCTGCTGCCGATTTTGGATTACCCACAACTTTATTGGCCAATTGAAATGCATAATCATCCATCGGGCCTGATGGCGGTACACCAATATCCCAATAGCCCACACGCCCCGGATAGTCTTGAATCGTACTTTGCGTTCCCGGTTGTAGCACTTCAATCACATTTGGAACGTATTTAAAATCATCCAGCAGACGTGTCCAGATTTGCATATTTTCAAAGCGTGCATCTGATACTACGGTATGCGCATAGTCTAAGTTGGTACTGATGCCATTCAGGCGGGTTTCAGCCAAGGCTGTTTTTAGCTTAGCAATCGCACTGTCTCTGTCTGCTGCATGCACAATAATTTTGGCAATCATCGGGTCAAAATATTGTGAAATTTCAGTGCCTGTAGATACCCACGTATCCACACGGATGTCTTCAGGGAAATACACATCCGTGAGTACACCCGGACTTGGCTGGAAGTTTTTCACTGGGTCTTCCGCATAGATTCGCACTTCAATGGCAGCGCCATTGGGCTGAATATTGCTGAGTTTTTCCCAATCTAAAGCATCACCTGCCGCCACTTTGAGCATGCATTCAATCAGATCTAAACCCGTCACCATTTCAGTGACTGGATGTTCAACCTGCAAACGGGTATTCACTTCAAGGAAATACACTTCATCACGGGCAGCATCATAGATAAACTCAACTGTGCCTGCGCTGCGGTATTTCACCAATTGTCCGAGCTCTACAGCAGCACGGTGCAATTTTTGACGGGTCGCTTCTGGTAAATGCGGTGCTGGTGTTTCCTCCACCACTTTTTGGTTACGGCGCTGCAATGAACAGTCACGCTCACCAAAGGCAACGACTTGACCTAAACCATCACCAAAAATTTGTACTTCTACGTGACGAGCTTTATCGACAAAACGTTCGAGAAACACACCCGCATCTTTAAAGAACTGCTCGCCTAGACGCTTTACACTTTCATACGCATCTTTTAATGATTGCTCATCATCACAGCGGGTTAAACCAATCCCACCACCGCCAGCGGTGCTTTTCAGCATGATGGGATAGCCAATCTCTGCCGCAGATGCGAGTGCTTCATCTAAACTTGCCAATAAACCTGTACCCGGTGTCATGGGCACATTGGCTGCCGCAGCCAATTCACGTGCACGATGCTTCAAACCAAATTCTAAAATTTGTTCAGCCGTTGGCCCCATAAAGGCGATACCATTTTCCTCACATGCACGGGCAAAATCAGCACTCTCAGATAGAAAACCATAACCTGGAAATATTGCTTCAACGCCAGTTTGTTTGGCTGCTTGAATCAATTTTTCAATACTTAAATAAGTCTCTGCAGGTTTGATGCCCTCAAGTGAAACCGCCACATCTGCATCTAAGACATGTTGTGCATAACGGTCTGTCTCTGAATATACGGCAACCGACTGAACACCGAGTTTCTTTAATGTACGAATCGCACGAACAGCAATTTCACCACGGTTTGCAATTAAAACTGTTTTAAACATGATTATTTCCCCGAATTTTTTTAATTTGATTTTGCTGTTGTTGCTTGCAGTGATTGGATATAAGCGCGCCAGCCGCCAAATTCACTAATATTTTTTGCACCGTTTAGGCCATAAGGTTCACAAATAAAGCCTTTCACCCAACGTCCATCGGCAAGCTCAACATTGCCCATACCAAGTGGGGTTGGAATTTCAGCGACAAATTCACCAAAGCGTGCTTTTGGAATATCCCAAAGCTCGACAATAATTTTTTGACCCGCTTCCTGACGAGCTAAACCTGGTTTCGGCGGTACAGTGCCCGGCAGTGCATAGAGGGCGTAATCAGCAGAAGTCGTTGTGGTTTCAACATGCACGGCTTGGCGTGTTGTCAGTTGGAAATTGAGTGGCATGCCTGTGAGATGTGCGCCTACGACTGCAACTCGAAAATGTTGTGCGGATGGTGCAGACATGACTGAATTTGCTTCAGGCAATGTTTTAGCTACTGCACCGAGTGGTAATTTCAAATGCTTTTGCCATTTTTCGGCAAAATCTGCTAAAGCCGTATCGTGCCAAGCCGGTGCAATGAATGTGATTCCAAAAGGCAGCCCGTCGGCACGAAAGCCTGCAGGTACAGCGATGGCACTGAGGTCTGCTAAATTGGTAAAGTTGGTATAGGTGCCAAAGTGGCTATTATTTTCAATTGGCGATTCAGCCATTTCTGCAAGCGTGTGTATGGTTGGCGAGCTTGGCACCACTAAGGCATCAAATTGCGCTAAGGTTTGCTGAATGTCTCGAGCCAATTCTTGCTTTAAATATTCGGCATTATAAGCATCAACCGCAGTGTACTGCTGGCCTTTTTGAATAATTTCTAAAACTGTTGGATCAAAGTCTTGTACCGATGTTTCTAATAAGTCTGCAACTGCAGCAGTACGCTCTGCAACCCATGACCCTTGGTAAAGTTGGCTCGCCAATTGACTAAAAGCACTGAAATCAATTTCAGTTAGTTCTGCCCCTAAGTTTTTTAATTCAATTAATGCTTGCTGAAATGCATCCGCCGATTGAGCATCACCAAAAAATTCTAATTGTTTTGGAATGGCTAACTTTAATTGTGCACTGAACTTTGCAGGCGCTGTTGCGGGATTCACACGTGAATAGCTGTCAGCTACGTCAAAACCTTCCATAACTTCTGCCACAGCAGTTGCATCAGCGACGGTTAAGGCAAAAATTGAAATGCAATCGAGGCTTTTGCAGGCAGGCAATAAGCCTGTATTTGAAAAGCGGCCTTTGGTTGGCTTTAAACCGACAATATTATTGAAAGCTGCAGGTATACGCCCTGAGCCTGCTGTATCTGTACCGAGTGCAATCGGGACTAAACCACGCGCCACCACACTGCCTGAACCAGAGCTTGAACCACCGCTTACATAGTCAGGATTAAAAGTATTTGGCACGGCACCAAATGGCGAACGTGTACCCACTAAACCAGTAGCGAATTGATCTAAATTGGTTTTGCCTACAATAATCGCACCCGCTTGTTTTAAGCGCTGCACCACATAGGCATCATCAGTTTTTATGTCCGTAAATAATTTAAATGCAGCCGTCGATGCAAAGCCCGCCACATCTATATTGTCTTTCACTGCAATAGGCACACCAAATAAAGGTAAGGCAGTCGCATTTTCAATTTGTTTTAAAGCTTCAATCTGGGAAGTTAATTGTTCTATCGATGCAATTGAAATCCATGCTGGGTCTGCATGATCAAATTGCTCAACTAAGGCATATAAGTCTTCAAGTTGAAGTGTGTTATTCGCGTAGCCCGCTTTCCATTCCGCTAAAGTCCAGCCTAAAGTTTTTATTGAGTTCATTGATGTGCTCATTCTTGTATCCAAGTTTGAATACTGTATTGCACACATTATGCCAAAATTAATTTTTTGTTATTTTTCAGTATGTTAATACTAAAACACCAATCGTTTTCCTATTTTATTTAGGCAATACAAAACGATAAGTGTTCTATTAAGTTTCCAAGCTCCACTATTTTGGTGCATGACTTTTATAATCGTGTTTTCAATAGATTCTTTTCATTTAGATGCAGATATAAATACAGTGAACTTTCTATTTTCACTCTTTATAAGCTTTCAATTTAGATGTTTTGTATGACTTTGAACTTAGAATAAAAAGAACTGAGAAATATTTTGAATTTTATATATAGAAAAAGATACATCAATGATGGCTAAAGCAATATTGGGCTTTGAGATTGATCGGGTTGAATAGAAAAGTAGTAATAATAAAAGCTATTGATTCGCAAAATTTAGTTCAACAATCAAAACTAAAAAATGGTGCGCTCAGCGCGCACCGTAAATACAATTTAACCAATTGTTTATTATAAATATTTAAACCCAACCCACATCATTGTACCGCAAAAAATACCGTAAAAATTCAGCATTCTAAAAAATATTGATGATGGCAATGTAGGTCATTACCACCAACGAAATATATTGATTTCAGGTGCTACGACTACCTGATGTGTGCTGAAAAAACAGGAGGTTTTAACTTGGTAAACTAAACACACTCATCAGGAGTTTACCATGAGCAAGAAACACAAGACTTACACCACAGAATTTAAAGCTGAAGCCATCAAATTAATTGAAGCCAATCAAGGCAATGTCTCGGAAACAGCTAGACAACTTAGCATTTCAATGCAAACTCTTTCAAATTGGAATACCAAAGCAAAGGCTGGAACTTTAGCAGGTACAAAACAGTATTCACCTGATCTAAACGCTCTACTCGAAGAAAATAAAAAACTCAAACAACAGCTCAAAATAGCTGAAATGGAACGTGAATTTTTAAAAAAGGCAGCAGCGTACTTTGCCAAAGAAAGTCAGTAAGGTACGCCTATATGAAACAAAAAAGATATTCTTTTCCAATTACCTTAATGGCTCGATTACTTCATGTTTCAGTTTCATGTTTTTATGATTGGCTCAAGAGAGGCGTGAGCAAAAGAACGATTCAACGAAATCAACAGACGATATTGGTGAAAATAGCCCATGAGGAGACAAGGCAGAGCTATGGTTATATTCGATTAACCAAATACTTACAAGCTCAGGGTATAAAAATGAGTATGTACGCTATACGTCAGATAAAAGCGCTGAACCACCTGTATTGTAAGCGACACAAGCGTTTTAAAAGGACTACGAATAGTGACCATAATCGAGCGATCTATGAAAACCTGCTGGAGCAACAATTCTCAATGACTAGACCAAATCAAGCATGGTCAAGTGATATTACGTACATATGGACTGTTGAAGGATGGCTGTATTTAGCAGCGGTAAAAGACCTTTACACGAAGCAAGTGGTTGGCTATAGCTTAAATGAGCGCATGACAACACAGCTTGTTTGTAATGCGCTAAATATGGCTATTCACAATCAAAAACCAACCAAAGAACTGATTGTGCATTCAGACAGAGGAAGTCAATATTGCAGCCATGAATATCGAAATATACTTGAGCAATATGGTTTTCAAGGTTCAATGAGCAAGCGCGGAGACTGTTACGATAATGCACCGATTGAAAGCTTTTGGGGAATACTGAAAAATGAGTTAGTGCATCATTACAACTATCAAACCAGAGAAGAAGCCAAAGCAGATATTATAAAATACATTGAGTTATTTTATAATCATCGAAGAATTCAAAAGGGTTTGGGTTTTAAGACACCAAATCAAATGGCCGAAGACTTTTATAAGTTGGCTGCCTAGAATCTCCCAAGGGAAAGTCTCCTGATAATTCAGCGTATATCATAGAGCCTTGTTGCCTAATGCTGTTATCAAAAAATTGTTCAGCAATATAATTTCAGAATGAAGAAGCCTACACATAGAATCTATCATACAAAGAATTGACCTTACCACAAACCTAATTTTATTAACTTATTCAATAAATTTAATTAACTATACAAAAAAAACCAACTTATCTTAAATATTGATGGTTTAGACAAGCCTCAGCTTTTGAGTGTTTTTGCAACAAAGCAGAACGCTAATAAAAATATTCTAAATAACATTTCACATAAAATTCACTATCAGATACATACTCTTTAATTGAGAGTAAAACGCTGAAATTTATAACTGCAAAAAATTCGGCCAATGCTTTTAAGATAGATTAAGTAAATTGTATCAAATATAAATTTATATAGGTGTATTCTTCTGTGGCTATAGAATTTGTTTCTAAATCAAAATTACCTACTGCGTTTGGCGATTTTGAAATTATAGCGTTTCAAGACCAACGTACTGGTGAAGAACATATCGCTCTTACTAAAGGGATGAATGCTGGTCCAAATCAACCTCTACTAGTCAGAATACATTCAGAATGCTTAACAGGTGATGCTTTTGCTTCACTGAAATGTGACTGTGGACCTCAATTACAATCAACCATGAAAATGATTAATGATGCAGGTCAAGGTGTGATCTTATACTTACGCCAAGAAGGTCGCGGCATAGGACTAACCAATAAAATTCGAGCTTACGCACTTCAAGACCAAGGACATGATACTCTTGACGCCAATTTATTATTAAATTTACCAGCAGATGCTCGTAAATATGACATGTGCACCATTATGTTAGATTATTTAAAAATAAAGAATGTAAAACTCATTACAAATAATCCGCTTAAAATTAAATCTTTAACTGATTTAGGAATTAATGTTGTTGAACGGATTCCATTAAAAGTTGGCTTAAATATTTTTAACAAAGCTTATCTAGAGACAAAGCAAAAACGCATGTCACATCTATATGATAATAGTGATTTTTAAAAAGCGATCACTTTTAGAAAAATATCCACGTATAAAGTTCCATCTCCCTTTCGGGAGAAGGACAAGATAAAATATTGTTTTATATTCAATTATGGTTTTAAAGAAGATTTATGAAAGCTGCCTGACTATTCTTTATTTTGTCTCAGTATCTGTGCAAAAACCGTCACTTTTTCTAAAGTAGCATTCATTCCCTTATTAAAAAAAGTATCGACAAGCGCTGAGCCAATGATAATAAGATCTACTTTATTGGCTAGTGCTTTAACATGGCTTTCATTTTTGATCCCAAAGCCAATTGCAACTGGAATATTAAAAATTGGCTTAATTTCAGTTATCTTTTTCTCAAGATTAGATAGATTGAAGTCTCCTCCTGTTAATCCATTTTCTGCAACATGATATAAAAACCCTGTCGCGCGCGCTGAAATTTGCTCTAACCTTTCAACTGGGGTCGTCGGCGCGGTCATTGCAATTAAATGCATATTTTTTTCATTTAATTGCACTTCAAAGTTTTCTCGATATCCATATGGAGCATCTAAAATCAATATTCCATCTATAAGATTTTCTGTTTCGGCGATAAGTGTCTCAAAACCATATTGCATCATCGGATTTAAATAAGTCATGAAAATTATTGGTGTCTGGTCATCATGCAGCCTGATTACTTTTACCAACTCAATGGTCTGTTTTAGCGTTTGACCTGCATCTAAAGCCCGAAGATGCGCTGCCTGAATGATCTCTCCATCTGCCACTGGATCAGAAAATGGAATACCCACTTCAATAATGTCAGCCCCTGCTTGACCCAATTGGCTTAACAGATGACAACTTTCTGTGAAATTAGGATCTCCAGCAGTAAAATAACAGACCAGACCGCTTCGATTTTCCAGTTTCAATTGCTCTAATGTTTGATCTAGACGGTTCATGCTGTAGCTCCTGCAAGATATTTTTTGACCGTGTTTAAGTCTTTGTCACCTCTGCCACTTAAATTGACAATAATGATCTGTTCTGGCTGCATTTCTTGAGCAAGTTGAATCGCATACGCAATCGCATGGGAACTCTCAAGAGCAGGAATAATGCCCTCCCGTTGGCTTAAAAGCTGAAATGCATTTACAGCTTCTTGGTCGGTTATAGCCGTGTATGTCACGCGTCCTGTTTCAAACAGAAGACCATGCTCTGGACCAACACCAGGATAATCTAAGCCAGCTGATATAGAGTGCCCTTCTAAAATCTGCCCATCTAAGTCTTGTAATAAATAGGTTAAATTGCCATGCAGCACACCGACCTGACCTTTGCAAATAGAGGCGGCATGTTCATCGCTATTTATTCCTTTTCCACCTGCCTCAACGCCAAACATTTTGACATTCAGGTCTTCTAGAAAAGGATACATCAACCCTAGTGCATTTGATCCCCCGCCAACGCAAGCAACTAGAGCATCAGGCAGTCTATTTTCTTTCAGGAGTATTTGATTTCTGGCTTCTAAACCAATAATTTTCTGAAATTCTCTCACAATGGTGGGATATGGATGAGGGCCTGCACCCGTACCCAATAGGTAATAGGTTGTATCCACATGACGAATCCAGTCACGTAATGCTTCGTTCATCGCATCTTTTAAAGTCCCACGCCCTTTTTGAACACTTCTGACTTCAGCACCAAGTAATTTCATGCGTTCAACATTCATTTGTTGGCGCTGAATGTCTGTTTCTCCCATAAAAATGGTACATTTCATCTTAAACAGTGCGCAAACAGTTGCTGTTGCAACACCATGTTGTCCAGCACCAGTTTCTGCAATGATTCTGGTTTTGCCCATAAATTTGGCTAATAAGATTTGCCCTACACAATTATTGATCTTATGCGCACCCGTATGGTTCAAATCTTCTCGCTTGAAATATATTCGAGCGCCGCCTGCATAAGCTGTTAGATTTTTTGCATAAAAAAGAGGACTAGGACGACCAACAAAGTCCGCTAAAATCTGCTGATATTCAGCCCAAAATTCCGGTTTGTGCCGAACAATATTAAAGGCTTGCTCTAATTCTTGAAGTGCTGGCATTAAGCTCTCTGGCATGTAACATCCGCCAAATTTACCAAAAAATCCCAAGTCATCAGGACCATTACCTGTATAAGGGGTTGTCATCTCATATCTCTTTTACTATCAAAACACGTTCGATCTTAAAATATTTTCATTTTGATGATAATTGATATATTTTGAGCTTATGGTGTTAGAAAATTTTACAACATGAAACGCAGAACATTACCTCCTCTTAATGCTTTAAAAGCTTTCGAAGCTGTCGCCAGAAATAAAAGTTTCAGCTTAGCTGCGGAAGAATTATGTGTAACCCATAGCGCGATTAGCCATCAAATAAAGCAGTTAGAAGAATGGTTGGATAAAAAATTGTTTATTCGACATTCCTCGACCATCTCTCTGACGGCGGATGCCGAAGAATTATCGCTCGTTTGTACGCAATTTTTTAATCGTTTAGAACAATGTGTCTTTGAGTTAACAAATAAAACATCAGAGGTAGAGGTGGTAATAGGCGCTTCTCATAGTTTTATGGCAAATTGGCTGATTCCCCGATTAGAAAAGCTCGAAGTCATTTATCCCAATATCCATATCAAATTAATGACATGTAATGACTTAAGATTGTTAGAAAAAGAGAAAGTTGACATATTTATCAATAGCGTCAGTGAGCATCATCTACTTCCCAACTTTTTGAATAAATATCTGTTATTTCCCGATAACATGGGTCCTATTTGTAATCGTGAAATAAATCTTCTTCATTCCGTAAATGATCTTTTAAACTATCCATTACTTCATACCCACTCAAATAAAAGTGCATGGCATACATGGTTTGATCAGTTTCAAATAAGCTTTTCCCCAAAATCCAATGACCGTTATTTTGATAGTCTGAATTTAATGATAGAAGCTGCCGTGTCTGGGTTAGGAATTGCCATAGCACCTCAAATTCTAGTAGAAAAAGAAATGTTAAATGGAAAGATCATTGCCCCTTTTGGTTTTATCTATTGTGACTATAATTTTTATGCAATGGTCAGAAAAAATAACGAAAATCGTGATGTTATGAATATCATTGATTGGTTAATGGCCGAAGAAAAAAGTTAAACATTTAATCTTTGATTTGAAAAATTCTATTCAATTGCTCATTTATAACGTCTATTTCACATTCTGTTCACGCTGTGCTGCCTAAGGTATAAACATACACTTCATACGGACACTGATGATGAGACTTGTAAAAACACTAATTGCTACAGCCTTATCCTTGCCGCTTCTGTTGTTAGCCGGATGTAAAAGTATTCCCAGTTATTCAGCCGATTACGCCCAATCCAGAAACAGTATTCAGGGGATAGCGCTGGATCAGGCTAAAGCTCAGGATATCGGCCTCCGCTTTACCTCAGCCTTTAATACCTTGGGCACACCTGAATTCGTTGAAAATGCTGGAGCACTGTATGCCGACCAGCTGTTTATTAACGATACGCTATCGCAATTTTCATCCCGTCAAAATCTACTCGAGCACTTTCAAGGCATGAACAAACGGGTCAGCAAGGTCAGCGTCAAGCTGTTAAACGCTTCTTATCATCAGGACTCTGCCTATGTGCACTGGCATATGGCCTATGATTTTAAATTGTTCGGCACGACCCGCAGTATGGACTCTTACGGTATCAGTGAAATCAAGATCAACGAAAACAAGAAGATTATTTTCCAGCAGGATTTCTGGGACCCTGCGAATGGCCTGTACCGTTCCCTGCCTTATGTTGGAGGGGTCTACTCATGGCTACTGCCTTTCAAAAAATAGCGATTAGTACAGCGTTAGTGATGGGATGTAGCTTCTGTCCATGGGCACAGGCACAAAGCCTGAATCAATGCGGCAATGGTCCGCTGATGGTGGGTCAAAAACAGGTAGGTATGGCCAGTTATTTTGCCCAAAACTGTAGCCAGTCCTGGGAAAAACAAAATATACAGATGGACTTTTCCTATACACAGAATATTCCGGAATGGGCATTTAAGCGTGCGGCCACACATTTACTGAAACGTAATGTTAAAGACGCAAAAATACATGCTCTATTCAACCCAATCACCGATTTGTATCGTCCGGTCAGATCAGGCGACCTCTACCGTTTAAAATACAACCATGCTACACAGACCCTGAGCTTATCTTTGAACCAGCAAAGTTTAGGGCAGCTTAAACATCCTCTGGCACAACAATATTTTAATATATGGCTGGGTCCCCAGCCATTTAGTGCTAAATTAAAACAGCAATTATTAAATTAGTGTCTGCCGCTATGTCGAAACATTTTATCCTGATGGTTGAAGACCATTATGAACTGGCCTCTACCCTATGCGAGTTTCTTGAAGAACATGGCTTTGTGGTCGATCACGCCCGCAATCTGAGTGCTGCTAGACAATTACTGAAACAGCAACGCTACCATATCTTGCTACTAGACATTAATTTGCCTGATGGTTCTGGTTATGAATTGTGCGAGTGGTTACGCAATGAAGAGGGGTTGGACTTACCTGTCTTGATGCTTACCGCTCGGGATACCTTGGATGACAAACTTAAAGGCTTCAATTCCGGCACGGATGATTATCTGGTCAAGCCCTTTGACTTTAACGAGCTAGTGGTTCGGGTCAAGGCCCTGATCAAACGTTCCCTGGGTGAAGTATCTAGCAGTCGTCTGCAAATTCATGACCTAATTTTGGACCCAGCAACACAACAGCTAACTCGAGCTGGGCAGAACATTGAATTGCCTCCGATTCAGTTTAAACTTTTGAAGCTACTAATGCGACATTCTCCTAAAGTACTGACCAAACAGGAAATTATGATGCAGCTTTGGGGTGACGAAGAGCCAGAAAGTGATGCTCTGCGCAGTCATATCTATAATTTACGCAAAATGGTCGATAAACCCTTTGAACAAAAGCTGATTCACACCATATCTGGGATTGGTTTAAAGATTGCTTTCGAAGATGAAGCCTAATTTAGGTACACAACAACAATCAGTCCAGTGGTCATTGCTAGATCAACATTCTGATGAGTGTCAAGATAATATTGCCTGTCAAACAGCTCCACACGCCAACCTAGCTGTTTGCATAGCTTTTGCACCAATTGCAATCCAATACCATGCCCTTTGATTTCCAGTTGTAGCTGCTGACCAGACAGTTCCTGAACTTTGGAGTTATTCGGTAAAGGCATGCCGACTCCATTGTCAGCAATCAGTACTTTATTTTTTTCCATAATCACATCAATTTCTGTGCCCTGTGAATAGTTCAGCGCATTGCGCAGAATATTGCCAAACACCATTTTGGTCATGGATGGATAAAGTTTACGCGGCTGTTCATCGAGGTCTTTTTGCAGGTCTATCTGCATGCCTTTGTTATGACTGACACTCTCCAGATCCTGCACAAGATTGTCCAGACATTCAGAAAGCATGGTCGGTTCAGCAGTTAAAGTATTGGTGGTATTGCGGGCAATGGCCAGCAAGGTATCGACCAGCAGCTGCATGTCTTCAATGGTGTTATGCAGGCGGGTAAAGGACTTGTTGTCGCCATAGCGTGCCTGACACAGCTGCACATTGCCTTTTAAAATGGTCAGTGGCGTGCGCAGCTCATGGCTAACATCTCCGGTAAATTCACGCTCACGCTGAATAAATTCGCTTAATACCTGATGATATTTTTCCAGCGCCTGCTTGAGGTATTCAGCTTCCAGATTGGAGTCGGTGCGGATGTCCTGAAAAGGCGAAGCCTGATTTTTCTGATGTTCCCAGTCGATATGTTCCAGCGCATTGGCCAACCGGGTAATCGGGGAAAAATAACGTCGGGCCCGACGGTTCCACCACCACAATACGCTATATAGCACAAACAGGCTGACCATCAGCGGTGCCAGGCCAAACAGCCAGACCAGCTTGTTGACGTTGCTTTCGCCAAACACCAGCAGCACATGCTGTCCGTCTTTTTCACCATACACGGTCATGCGCTCCTTGCCATCGACAAAATGCCGGTTCACCCCTTGCTCAAGCTGCATGTGGCGAAATTGGACTGGCGGCACATCGCTCCAGCGGTAACCATACAGGTTTTTGGTGTCGGGCAGTTCAGCAGCCGGATTACGTTCCAGCCGCTGCCAGTAGTGTGACATTTCCTGTTCTAGCGCAGTTCTGAGCAGGGAACCCTTGATTACCCAAGCACTACAGCCAATCCCGATCACCACAGACAGGGCAATGAATCCGATTTGCAGCCAGTAATAGCGGTTAAACACCTCACCCAGAGGATGATCGTGTTTGTCCCTGAACAGCTTTAACATTGGTGCATTCCCCGCTGGCCCATCCGATTCGCCATTCAATTATACGGTTTTCTTTTTAAACAGAAAGTGACCGATCACCCACTCGCGTCCATGCTCATAACCGAACAGCTCGGCACAGGCCATAAAGAAAATCCGCCAGCGTTGCCACCAGATGGCGGCATCTGCACCATAGGTCTGTTCAAACAGGGGCTGCAGCTCGACCTGTTTCCGGTCCATGTTCTCCAGCCAGGCATTTGCGGTGCGTTCATACTGCGTGCCAGTCCATTGCCAGTGCTGCTCTAATTGCAAATGCTGCTGGAAATGCAGAAAGGTCGAAGCTGCCGGCATCAGTCCGCCACTAAAGAAATATCTCGACATCCAGTCGAATTCATTTTTCACTTCAAACGGATAATGCAGGAAACGGTGACAGAAAATATGGCACCAGAGCAGACCATCCGCTTTCAGCCAGCTGCTGATATTTTCAAACAGTTTCTGGTAATTACGTACGTGTTCAAACATTTCCACCGAAACCACGCGGTCAAAGGACGCGGGTTCCAGTTGCAGCACATTGACGTCGCAGGTGATCACCGTCAGGTTCTGCAGTTTTTTCAGACGCGCCTGTTCCTGAATATACTGGCGCTGGGTCGAGGAATTCGACACCACCGTGATACGGGCCTTGGGATAATGCTCGGCCATATACAGACTCAAAGATCCCCAGCCACAGCCAATTTCCAGAATATCCTGTCCATCTTTTAACTGTGCACGCTGGCAATAGCTGGCCAGTGCCGCTTCTTCCGCCTGATCCAGCGTGGTATGAGTATGTTCAAACAGGCTGGCACTGTATTTCAGACGCTTGCCCAGTACTGCCTGAAAAAATGCGGTCGGCAGTTCATAATGCTGCTCATTGGCTTTGTCTGTCTCAATAGCAATTTCGCTGTTTTTCAGCATGGTCAGCACATCCATATAGCGCTGCGCTGCCAATGCGGGGTTAAACCGACCTTCTTGTGCCAAACGTTTTTTGCTTAAAGTACGAATGCCTGCACGAATCACTGGGTCTGGCACCTTGCCATTTTCGATCAGTTCTAAGGTTTTTTGAATCATAAAGTCCATGTATTTACCTACTCTTTGGGTGGCCACGGAATAAACATTGAAGTTCGTCGTTGATAGTCTTTATAGTTGTCGCCACGGTGGGCGAGCGCCTGTTTTTCACTAAATGGAATACCTGTAAAGTAGTACAAGAATAGCCACATCAGCAGTGGATATATCCATAATTCATAGCATCCTGCTGCCAAACCGAGCACTGGATAGGCAAACCAATGCAGCCATTCAAAAAAATAATTCGGATGGCGCGAATATTTCCACAAGCCCTGATCCATGGTTTTACCTTGATTCTGTGGATCTAGCTTAAAACGGTAAAGTTGCTGATCGGCAGTGCTTTCACCTATCAAAGCAGATAGCATGATCATGCCCGCCACAATCACAGTGACCAAAGTCCAGTCATTCCATTGCTCGGTCGAGATACTTAACAACTTCAGCATTGGGTAAGAAAACAGTAGCGCCAAACCTGCCTGAAATATAAAAAACACCAGAAAACCAAGATGCTGATAGTCCCCCATCGCGCGGCGCATGTTGGCATAACGCGTGTCTTCTTGGGTTTCACTGGCATAGCGCCGTAACAGATGCCAAGTCAGCCGTGAAAACCAGATCCCACTCGCCAGTCCCAGAAATAAGCGAACCAACATCGGTGCACTGTCAATCGCCCAAGCGGCAATAATCACATTGAGTGCAATACTGAAACTCCACGCTACATCGACCAGTCCGGCACGCTGGTTATAGGTCACCAGCAGCCAGCTACACAGCATAATGAAGACATTCAGCACCAGTAAATTCAGCAGCATGTCAGCCCTCCTGCTTTATCTTGGCTTAGTAGACACTGGCTTCGAACAGCAGATGTACATCACTGATCACGCCTTCGCGGAAGCCACCTTCGCAATAACACAGATAAAAATCCCACATGCGGATAAAACGCTCATCAAAGCCAAGCCCAAGTACCTGATCATGCTGCTGCAAGAAACGCTGACGCCAACACTTCAGGGTTTGTGCATAGCTTTGACCAATATCTTCCAGATGTTTGAGACGAAGTTTTTGCTCAGAAGCCGTTTGCGTCATAACACTGATACATGGAATAAAACTACCGGGGAAAATATAACGCTTGATGTAATCCACCGTATTTAAAGCTTTAATATAGCGTGCATCTTCAATCGTAATCGCCTGTATCAAGGCCAGACCATTCGGCTTGAGGAGCTCGCGGCATTTTCGGAAATAAGTTGATAAATATTGCTCACCAACTGCTTCAATCATTTCAATCGACACAAGCTTGTCGTATTTGCCCTCGAGTAAACGGTAGTCCTGAAGCTGTACAGACACCCGATGAGACAGCCCTGCTTCAGCAACTCGGGCGAGTGCTTCATCGTACTGAGCTTTGGAAATGGTAATGGTAGTCACCCTACAGCCATAATGCTGAGCCGCATAAATGGCAAAACCGCCCCAGCCGCTGCCAATTTCAACCAAATGATCCATCGGTTTGAGTTGCAGTTTCTGGCAAATCAGTTCTTTTTTATAATCCGAAGCCTGTTCCAGGGTCATGCCTGGCTCTTTAAACACCGCACTGGAATACATCATGCTGGAATCTAGGAACAGCTTGAAAAAGTCATTGCTCAGGTCATAATGCTCGGCAATATTTTTGCGGCTGCCATCAATCGAATTCTTGCGCGATTTATACCAGACCTTTAACAGTAACTGGCTGGCTTTGGCCACTGCATTCTGATTCATCTGGTCCAGCACATCGCGGTTACGTGCCAAAATGCGGATCACATCGACCAGATCTTCACTGCTCCAGTAGCCACGGATAAAACCTTCGGCAGCACCCAGTACACCATTACGGAACAGCAGATCCATCAGACGAACATCATGCACCTGTATCACCGCCTGTAAATCGCTATTTTCCCCGACAGCCCCGTTCCAGACGCCTTTAAAAATCAGCTGACCATGGCGTAATTTCAGCAGGTGGCGCAGTACCACCGGCAGTGTGCTTTGCTCTCCCATGAATAGTGTCTTCATCGCAATGTGTTTCCTTTTTCTTTTTTAGGATGTCGGTAAAATGGAACTTTCTTTTTCCATAAACGAAAGGCGTGCAGATAAATTCCGCTGACCATCCTGAAGGGTTCAAGAACTTTCATTACAGCATAGCGATGCTGCTGTGAAGGAACCGTGATGGCCTGCAAGGAAAATTTCAGGGTGGCATCGAATTGCAAGATTCCCTGCTCAAACAGCTGCATATGAATCACGTTCTGCCGATCCGAAAAGCTGAAGCGCCAGCGATAATCCAGCCCCATCGGCATGAACGGCGACACATGAAAGGCCTTTTTAAAGTCAAACTGGTGACTCTGGTACGGCGCATGTTCGTCTGCATTGTTCCGGCAGTCGTGAATGTAGACCTGTCGTTCATTCCACGGTGTGTTGGTGATTTCACTCAGCACAAAGAGCAACTGGTCGGTGGCACCAAAGACCAGATAAAACACTACGGAATTGAAACGGAAACCCAGTGTGCGCGGCAAGGCCAGCACCCGGATGGAAGCGGCATGCGGTAACAGATAGTTTTCCCGCTTGATCAGCAGGCGTGCAATCTTCTGCCGAATCGAGCCACATTCCATAGTCAGAAAATCGCGCTCATCTAGGGTCAGGAAATTCCAGCGGTTAGATGACCACAGCCAGGATTTTCCGGTAAACGTCGCGAGTTGATCTGGATCAAACCATAGATAGCTCAGCTGGGTTCTAAAAGCATGGGCTTGGGGCAAATAACGTCGATGCCGGATTTCAGCAGTGGCAAT
Source organism: Acinetobacter sp. YH16044 (assembly GCF_013417145.1). Taxonomy (NCBI): domain Bacteria; kingdom Pseudomonadati; phylum Pseudomonadota; class Gammaproteobacteria; order Moraxellales; family Moraxellaceae; genus Acinetobacter; species Acinetobacter sp. YH16044. The sequence goes on along the minus strand of NZ_VPEK01000028.1, from coordinate 4,615 downwards.
CGCCAGTGGATACATCTGCATCATGCGCTCCTAGGCTGCCTGTTCAGCCTGTTTTAATAGCTGATCGATTACCCATAATGCGCTACGCGCCCCATCCTCATGAAAGCCCCAACCCCAGTAAGCTCCACAATATGAGGTGCGGTTTTGGCCGTTGACCTCGGCCCAGCGTTGCTGTGCTTCAATCGCCGGGGCATCGAACACCGGATGACGGTAATGTCGTTCTACCCAGACTTTTTTTGGATTCAGGGCAAAATTAGGATTCAGGGTGGCAAAGACCTGGGTTTTGCAGTTCAGGTTCTGCAACTGGTTCATCCAGTAGCTAAAGCCATAATGTGTGCCACTGTGCTGGAATGGCGTCTGTTCAGTGACCTGAGTCGGCGTGACGTGTACATGCCAGCTGGCCCACTGGCGACGGGATTTGGGCATGATAGAGGTATCGGAATGTACCACCATGCGGTTATCCTGATAGCGGAACTTGCCTAGCACGTCCAGCTCCTGCGCGGTCGGGTCTTTCAGCAGTTTCAGGCTGTCATCGGCGTGGCTGGCGAAAATCACCCAGTCAAAACGCTCGCTGCCCTGTTGGGTTTCAATCAGCACATCATTGGCACTGCGAGACACCTGATGCACAGCAGTTTTACGAAGCGTGATATTGCACTGGGCCTGAATGGCACGGACGTAGCGAGCTGATCCACCCTTGACCGTCAGCCATAAAGGACGGTCTTTGAGCTGCAACATGCGATGATGCTGGAAAAAACTCACCACAAACTTATACGGAATCTGTCCGGCCTGTTCTACCGGGCAGGACCACAGCGCTCCACACATCGGATAGAGATGTTCATGACGGAAGGCTTCGGAATAGCCATGCCGATCCAGATACTCATCAATACTGAGCTGTGCATCGACATGCTCGACATCCAGATCTTTATTGGCGGCATAGAAGCGGAACAGATCCGACAACATCGCACGAAAATCTGCATTAAAAAAGTTTTGAGGTCGGAACAATAACGAGAATTTTTTTGAAGGATTGTACTGTAAGCCAGTGACCTGATTATTCACCGAAAAGCCCATGTCACTGCTTTGCGATTGAATCCCAAGTTCTTTTAGCATGGCGCAGAATAGCGGATAGTTATGCTCATTAAACACGATAAAGCCACTGTCTACCGCAACCTGTTCACCATCGATATTCAGCTGATGGGTATCGGTATGACCACCAAAGTAGTTATTCTTTTCAAAGACTGTGACTTCATGCACTTTGCTGAGTTTCCAGGCAGCGTACAGACCGGAAATACCTGAACCAATAATTGCAATTTTCATGGTGATTCCTTTGAATGAATAGTCTGAGTGTCGGTCTTGGCAGCTTTTTTCTGTTTCCGAGCCCGGGCAATTTTACTGACATCATAGACACGTGCCGGAATCGGCTTAAGTCCCCAGACCAGCCCGAACAAAGACATGAGTTTCAGCAGGTAATAGGTCACATCAATCTGCCACCAGTAAAAACCCTGCCGGGTACTGCCGGCATAATAATGGTGATTGTTGTGCCAGCCTTCACCCAAGGTAATGATCGACAGGAATAAATTGTTGCGGCTGTGATCGTCCGTATCAAAATCACGGCTGCCGTAATGATGTGCCAGTGAGTTAATACACAAAGTGGCATGGAGCAGTAACACAGTGGAGACCACAAAGCCCCAGACCAGCAATTGCAGGCCGGAGGTACCGAGTTGAGGTAAAGCCGTGGCCAGCCATTCCCCCAGTGCATAAATCCCGCCGGCAGTCAGCAGCACCACAATTAAACTGAAACGGTCTATCCAGATCAGTTCCGGATATTTCAGCCAATCTCTAATCACTTCTTTTCGCGTGGCAAAGTTATATTCATTTAAAAACCAGCCAACGTGGCTATACCAAAAACCATGCGTGGAGGAATGCGGGTCTTGCAAGGTATCGGTATAGCGATGGTGATAACGGTGATGCGCCGCCCACCAGAGCGGGCCACGCTGCGCACTCATGGTACCCATCAGCACAAACAGGAACTGTACCGGACGCGAAGTCTGAAAAGTTTTATGTGACAGATAACGATGAAAAAAAGCGGTGATGGAAAACATGCGGATTAGGTAGAACGCCAGCATAAAGCCCAGCGCAAACCATGACACCCCCACCCAGAACACGGCGAGACAGGCCAGATGCAACAGAATAAAGGGCAAAATCCGGAGCCACTGAATCTGGCTGTTTTCAGCGGTCAGCGTTTCAGGCGATGTGTGTATGGACCAGCTGTCTATCCATCGCATCAGGCTTTTCAACATGGACTCATCCTACTTTTAAGCGGTTGTCTTTATTCTATTTGATGAGTCTAATCAGTCAGATATGAATTTTATGTGAAGTGAAATAAAAAAAAGCCGAACTGTAGAGAGACTAAGCAGTTCGGCAAAAGGGTAACAGATTAATGCGGCAATTTGATCAGTTTTGTGATGTCATAACCATAATATTTTGCTGTATCCAGATAGGACTGATAGGTGGCTTCATCCAGTTGCGGTTCGCGCGATAAAATCCACAGGTATTTGGTACTCGGTCCACCGACAAGCGCCACTTTATATTCTGGATCCACGCGTAATACCCAGTAATGCCCTTTAGTAAACGGAATCCATCTTAAACCTGTCGGCAAAAAGCTGACTTTCAGTTTGCTGTTGCCCTGATTTTGCGGATAGGCCACCCCTTCAGAACTGATCATTTCACCATTTTCAATCCGGCAGCTATTTAAGACGCCTATGGTCTGATCGGCATTGACAGTGTATTGTGCCGAGATATCCGAGACACATTTACGCTGAAAATACATCGGTAAATGCGCAATTTCATACCATTTACCCGCATACTGCCGGATATCCACCTGATCGACTGCCTGAGGGGCAACCGTTTCAGCTCGGGCAGTAAAGCTTAAGCTCATGATGGTCAGCGCTGTAACTGCAAAAACCGACTTGAATAGCATCTTCATTTTTTAAGCCTTATTTGATTTCAGGATTAGCATAACCCAGCCGGATGTGAACAAATCGTGAAGATTAGATGCAGAATGAAGGTAGGAGAAATTTCAATCTTACAGCCTGAGAAAATGGGGAAAATCATCTCTTCTTGTACCCCCTTTTAAAGCGGTAAATTGGTTTTTTAGATTCAATGTAGCAATATTGTCGATAGTATTATTTAAAAAAGTCAACTAGATCAACATATTAATTCCTGATCTAATCATCTTTCATAAGGCAATTAAATATACATATAAAAAAACTTGATTAATTTTATTTTTAAGGTATAGTTAACTCAACTAGAAAAAAGTCTTGTTTCATTAAATCTCTCTTAAGTATCGTCGTTTTATTCATAATTCTTCGTTTTTTTCAGATTTTAAGTTTCATTCTTTATTATTTTCAAAGTTATATGCAGTCAATAAAATGACTAAAAATTATTAAAAAATCAGTAGGATTTATTATGTCAAACTCAAATGTTGTTAAAGGTACCGTTAAGTGGTTCAATGAAACTAAAGGTTTTGGTTTTATTCAACAAGAATCAGGTCCAGATGTTTTTGCGCACTTTAGTGAAATTGCTAACTCAGGTTTTAAAACATTATTCGAAGGCCAACAGGTTGAATTTAGTATTGCTCAAGGTCAAAAAGGACCGAATGCGGTCAATATTGTTGCTATATAAGCACTAATACGAGTTGAAAAAGCACTACTCAGTGCTTTTTTAATTTTAAAGAAAAAAGTTGTTGTTCCATATTGGAAAAAAATCATAAAAATAGGATACAAATTGTTAAAAGTTAATGAATTAATTGCAAAATCTAAAAATGGTACCGAAATTATCGTTTCTTTAATTCCCTTAAATAAAATGCAGAATACACGTCAAGGTTTTAAAGAAATTGAAGTGGGTAAAAGAGTTCTTCTGGAATCTGGAATTGAGGTAGATTTAAACTTAGATGGTCGTACATTTTATACGTCTTTAAATCAATTATTCAAGCTAAATCAAAAAGTTATTTAAAAAATAATATATTACTTAATTAATTGCATAGCCGCTCCATAATCTTGTTAAAGGTAAAATAATGTTTAAACAAAATCTAAATGTAAAAGACCAATTTGGTATCAAATATTCTATTCAGGCCACGGTTGAGCGCAATTTTAGTGCTAGCCAGTCTTGTTCCCATGTCAAATATATTACCGTGGATGGTGAAGATATTCGGCCCAGCTTTGAAATGTTTTTCCAAAGTACTTCTAGCGGAAAAATTTTCAAGATTATTTAAGTCGATGAACTACTCACAGCTAAAACAAAGCCGATAATATAAAAATATTTATATCTTATAGCTTTATATTATTTATAACTAATAGATTTCTTTCATAAGTCATTTTTCACTCAGCTCCAAGTTATAAATTCCAGCAATTAGATTGAATCTTAATGCTAGTCTTTTGCCTCGATTGCGATATCGCTCAGCAAGAATTTTGAAGGTTTTCAAACTGCCAAATACATGCTCAATTCCAATTCTTCTTTTATTGATTTCCTGATTATAGATTTTTAGTTCGGAATCCAGTTTACAGCGCTTCTTTGCTTTTAATGGCAACAAGCTATTTGGATACACTGTATAAATTCC
>NZ_VPEK01000027.1:0-34230 GCF_013417145.1 Acinetobacter sp. YH16044 | reverse complement strand
GGAATTTATACAGTGTATCCAAATAGCTTGTTGCCATTAAAAGCAAAGAAGCGCTGTAAACTGGATTCCGAACTAAAAATCTATAATCAGGAAATCAATAAAAGAAGAATTGGAATTGAGCATGTATTTGGCAGTTTGAAAACCTTCAAAATTCTTGCTGAGCGATATCGCAATCGAGGCAAAAGACTAGCATTAAGATTCAATCTAATTGCTGGAATTTATAACTTGGAGCTGAGTGAAAAATGACTTATGAAAGAAATCTATTTTAAAGGGTATGGTGTGGGAGCTAATATTAATACAGCTATTGAAATAATAAAACCATTAGCAATAAATGGGAACCCTGATGCTATTTACAACTTAAGACTTTATTATAAAAAACTAAATAATTCAAAAGATTATGAATACTGGGATAAAGTATGTAAAAAAACCATGATTGTGATATTTGACTTTAAATTTTTTTAAAATGGCGGATTCAAGCAGCAAGTGCAACAGTATAAAAACCAGCCATAACTTCACTCGGTGTATACCAACCTAGTGTTTTTCTAGGACGATGGTTGAGTGCAAATTCTATCTGCTCTATTTGTTCGTTTGACACGTCATCAAACGATGATGATTTTGGCAGATATTGACGGATTAAACCATTCGTATTTTCATTTCTAGCTCGCTGAATAGACTTGTAAGGGTCAGCGAAATACGCCTCTATGCCGGTATCAGTAATTCTTTTGTGTTCGGAAAATTCTTTGCCATTATCAAATGTCACGCTATAAGCATGGCTCATTCGTAAACGATCTAATGCATAAGTAATCGTTTGAGGGGATGCTCTCGTTGGCCCTAAATGAACAATATGTACATACAGGCTCTTTCGATCAACGAGAGTCAATAAAGCACCTTTATGATGTTTACCAATCACCGTGTCACCTTCGAAATCTCCTAAACGTTGTCGTTGATCAATGACCTGGTGTCGGCAGTGAATACTTGTTTTATCAATGATTTGACCCCTACGATCCGTGTTTTTGTAACCGCGTTTTCGATATTTCTTCTGATGCCTTAAATGTAGATGAAGTTTACCGCCTTTTGATTTATCTTGATAAATGTACTGGTAAATCCACTCATGTGAAGGTACATCCAGCCAATCGCGTTGTGTTAAAGCACCTGAAATTTGTTCGGGTGACCAGTCCAAACCAATCAAATAATCAATATAAGCGAAGGCAAATGCTGTCATTGATGATGAAGGACGGTACCGTCTTTGACTTGCAAATTTAGCTGCCTGTTGAGCTCTATATCCACGTTGCCCAGTATTTCTTTTTAATTCACGGTAGATGGTTGATCGTGAACGTCCTAATTCCCGAGCAAGGGTAGCGATTGAACTTTTACTTTTCAAAGTAGCATAAATTTTGTATCTTTCATCTTGAGAAAGTTGGGTGTATTTCTTCATTGTGTGCTTTCCAATTGCGAGTTGAAAAAGTCTAATGATTCTATGAATACATCTAACTTTTTCAACTAACTACAAATGTGTCGCACTTGGGATTTGAATCTGCGATGAATAATGACTTAAACTTTGAAAATATGTGCCTTTTTTCTTGTCACCATAGCTTCGCTTTTGTTTTTAGGCTTTTATATTTGAATTCCGATGGTATCTACGATCACCACATTCTAGTCTATGTCTTCACCTTAAATACAGCGTAATGCGCTATCTGTGGTTTATTGGACTGGTGTTGTTGATAGTATGGGTTTATCACGTCATCGTGGAAAAAAAAGCCGATCAAGTCGAAGATTTTTTAAATCGTAGAAAGCGAAAATAATGCTATTCAGCAGTATAAAAAGGGAGCATGACGCTCCCTTTTTATTGAGTTTATTCAGCTTCCGTTGGGACGAGCATCAGCACAGATTCATTTAATAGCATGGCAATATCTTCTAAGATATCAGCATCATATAAAGATTCGTCTAGCGCTAGACTTTGGCCATCGGCAATGGTTTTTAAATGCACTGCAAATTCGTCTGAGATACAGATTCCTTCGCCATTTGCCCAAAACAAAATATCACCGTCTTGCTCTGTATATAGTAAGCGTGAAGCCGGTTCTAACATGAGTTGATAGCCTTGATCTAAGGCCTCTTCAAGATCACCAGTGCCGATTTCTTCGGCTTCAGGAATATTGTCAGGATATTTAGGTTCTGACATTAAGCTCATGATTGCATCTTCAAGTACGGTTAAATTTTGCAATTGTTCAAATAACTTTTCTTTTAAATACTCAAGTTCATTTTCAGTCACTTGGCCAATCGCACTGATTTGGTCACGTAAAATGTCAGTTAATGGATTTTTAAGTAGAGGATTGTCTGTGAATTTGTCTGTCACTCGATCCATCATTTCAGTGACATTTGGCATGCGGAAGCCAAATGAATACGTCAGACATTCATCTTCAGCTACGCCATAGTGTGATAGGCCTGGTGGTACATAAAGTAAGTCGCCGGGAGCAAGCACTTCATCAAAATGAACGTCCATTTCTGGCAGTAAGCGAAGCGGTTGACCTTCGACAAATGAAGTATCTGCATCACACATCTGACCTAATTGCCAACGGCGGTGACCATAGCCTTGTACGAGGAATACATCGTAAAAATCAAAATGTTGCCCGACAGAGCCACCTTTTTGTGCATATGACACCATGATGTCATCACGACGCCATTGCGGAATAAATGAAAACTGCTTCCAAAGCTCGGCTAGGTCAAAAGAATAATGATCGACAGCTTGAACCAATAAAGTCCACAGTTTCGGCATTTTTTGAAAATCGGCTTTAAGTAGTGGAGAAGATTTCACTGTCCATTGGTTAGGATCACGATCTTTTTGTTTGATGAGACGTGCAGCGACATTGTCTTCTAAAGCCAATTCAAGAACGTCTTTAGGTTCAAGTATTTGGGCAATTTCAGGGAGTGCATTACGAACCAATAATGGTTTTTTTTGCCAATATTCGGCAAGGAATTGTTCAGCGCTTATGCCGCCGAGGATGTCAAGAGAATGAGCCATAACTAAATACATACAATTTTAATGGATATATTGTCCCTTGAGATTCCTGTTTTTAGCAAGGCTCTATTTCATTAAATTATTTCGATTAGCTTGAGACTATTTTAAAGGATTGTCTTTGAGATATTGCATGACTAATTTTTCAACTTCCAAATCATAGCTATTGGCAGCAGCCGTTGTCGCTGAAAATTTCATGAATTGCTCAAAATGTGCATTGGTGTCAATTTTAGTATTTTCTTTGTCAGACATTAATTTGAAATGATTCGGCATGACTTTTGCCATCATTTCAACATTTTCGGTTTGTAGTTTTAGAAGTTTTTTCACTTCAACTGTTTGTGGTTGAATGCTTTCAAATTTTTGTTTGCCTAGAGCAACCAGTTTATTGATTTGTTGTTCTGGCGTGCTACTACCACCGGTTTTGGTTTTAGTCCCTAGCTGTTGAATGATTTGCTCCTGCATTGCAGCGCCTTGTTGTTCTAATTCAGCATAGATAAATTTATATTGAACCCACTCATTGACTAAGTTTTTGTTGTATTGCTGAGAGTTGGTCACAGTTTGATTCACTGTATTGGTATGACCGTTTGTCGAACAAAATAGAAGGCTAATGCTAATGAGGCTAGATGAAATTAAATTAAACGTTTTCATGTTTTCAGTTCTTGGTTGTAATAAATAAGTAAGTGACTTTTTAATCATTAGCCCATAAAGGGCTAATGATGTGTTTATTATGCTGTAACGGATAAAGATTTTAAAATTATGGGACTAAGATTTTAAGCTCACGCAAAATATTGCAGAGTTTAATCATCGGCATACCCATGAGTGTAGTTTGGTCTTGCCCGATCATTTCTTCAAATAAGCTAATCCCTAAACTTTCACATTTAAAACTGCCAGCGCAGTGCAGCGGCTGTTCAACCTGAACATAACGTTCAATTTCAGGCAAGCTAAGTTTGCGAAACTTCACTTTATAGTGCTCGACCAGGGTTTGTTCAAAACCTGTCGATTTTTGATGGACACTGAGTGCAGTACTGAAATAAACGATTTTGTCTGAATTGGCTTGAAGCTGCTTAATGGCTTTTTCATCGCAAAGCGGTTTACCGATAAAAATATCAGGTGCACCTTCGCGCCATGCGACTTGGTCAGAACCAATCACAATTGCGTCTGGGTGCTGGTTTGCAATCGCTGAAGCTTTTTCAAATGCCAGTCGCTTCGCTAACTCATCGGCGTGGTTCTCACCGCGAGGTGTTTCGTCTATATCTGGTACGATTGAGTGGTAATCAATCCGTAAACGGTCCATCAGGTCTTTACGGGTTTGGCTGCTAGAAGCCAAAATGATTTTGGGAGTACTCATTACACTGCATATTCCATAAGTACATCAAGCGGTACATAAGACAGCGCCGCTTGGTGACACGCTTGTATTTTAATAGGTGGGGCAAATCCTTCTTGATACGCTTCCACCCAGCGAGTCACACAGATACACCAGAAGTCACCAGGTTGTAGTCCTGGAAAACCAACTTCGGGTAAGGGTGTGATTAGGTCATTGCCAACTTTTTGGGAAAAGTTTAAAAATTCAGATGTCATTTGTGCACACATCGTATGCTGACCAAGGTCTATTGTTGCTGTATGGCAAAAGCCATTTCTAAAATATCCGGTAATCGGATCAAAACAACAGCTTGCCAAGGGTTCGCCTAAAACATTTAAACGATTAATATTTGGGTCTGGATGAATCGACATAAGCGCTGAATCTTTATAAGGCTTTTCGCTATCATAACAAAACTTTGGCTCTACATAGCTTTTCTGCAAAAGAAGCTAACGTTTTTCTGCATAATCATTTAAAATCGTCGCGTTTTGATATCAATAAAAGAGAGTAATGCATGAACTTTCAGCGTATGACTGACCTAGATTTGGCGGGTAAACGTGTTCTGATCCGTGAAGATCTTAACGTACCAGTTAAAAATGGCGTGATTACAAGCGATGCACGTTTACGTGCGGCGTTGCCAACAATTAAAGCAGCTGTAGAAAAAGGTGCTGCTGTAATGGTGTATTCACACTTAGGTCGTCCTGTTGAAGGTGAGCCTAAAGCAGAACAGTCTCTAGCACCTGTAGCTGCTTATTTAACAGAGGCGTTGGGTCAGGACGTTCAACTGATCACTGACTATTTGGACGGTGTTGACGTTGCGCCAGGTCAAGTGGTTTTACTTGAAAACTGCCGTTTCAACGTGGGTGAAAAGAAAAACAATCCTGAATTATCTGCTAAATATGCAGCACTTTGTGATGTTTACGTTATGGATGCATTTGGTACGGCTCACCGCGCAGAAGCATCGACTGAAGGCGTAGCACGTTGTGCAAAAGTGGCTGCTGCAGGTCCTTTACTTGCTGCTGAGCTTGACGCGCTAGGTCGTGCACTTAAAACTCCTGCAAAACCAATGGTTGCGATTGTTGCTGGCTCAAAAGTTTCTACTAAATTAGATGTATTAACTTCACTATCTGACATCTGTGATCAATTGATCGTGGGTGGTGGTATTGCCAATACATTCTTAGCTGCTGCAGGCTTCAATGTTGGTAAATCACTTTGTGAAAATGACTTGATCGACACAGCAAAAGCGATTGCTGCAAAAGTATCTGTACCACTTCCAACAGATGTTGTTGTTGCTGATGCTGCTGAAATTGATTTTGCAGACTTCCTCGGTTCATTAGCTGCTGCTAAAGCTGTCGTGAAAAAAGTTGAAGATGTAACAGACAACGACATGATTTTGGATGTGGGCCCTGAAACTGCAAAAGCATTTGCTGAGATTTTGAAAACTTCAAAAACTATTCTATGGAATGGTCCAGTAGGTGTGTTCGAAGTTGATCAATTCGGTGAAGGTACAAAAGCATTGTCTTTAGCGATTGCAGAATCTGAAGGCTTCTCGATCGCGGGTGGTGGTGACACACTTGCTGCAATTGATAAATATGAAGTTGCAGACAAAATTGGTTACATATCGACTGGTGGTGGTGCCTTCCTTGAATTCGTAGAAGGTAAAACACTTCCTGCTGTAGCTGCGCTTCTTGAACGTGCTTAATGAAGCATTATCAATAAGATAATACAGTATTAAAAAAGGTTGGCTTCGGTCAGCCTTTTTTTATGGTCCATTCATTTTGCCGTCATCAAAGTGCAATATTTCTGCAATAAAATTCATCGCAACACCTAATTCGCAGTAGTAGGAAACAACAATGAACTTAAAACTTGCACTAGCTGTACTTTTAATCGCACCATTAACTTTGACAGCGTGTGCTAAAAAAGAGTCTGCACCAACGGAATCAGAAGCATCTGCTGTTGCCGTAGATAATGCTCAAACAACGCCAGAACAACAAAAAGCCATTGATGAACTTGATAAGCCAGTATTGGATGAAAAGAACCAAGATGTACCTGCTGAAATTGCAAATGCACCTGCAGACGAAGCAACAGCTGACACTGAAACAGCCGCTTCAGCAGCAGCAACTCACTAAGATTGTTGTCTTTATTTAAAAAGTCCCTGCAAATGCAGGGATTTTTTTTTAAATAGTGTTATTTGTTGCTGAATTGAAATGATTGAGCATGTAGAATATGCGGCATTACCTGGGAGGATATTATGGCTCTTATTTCATTGCGCCAGCTCTTGGATCACGCCGGCGAACATGCTTACGGCGTACCAGCATTCAACGTAAACAACTTAGAACAAATGCGTGCAATTATGCTTGCAGCAGATGCAACAAATTCACCTGTAATCGTACAAGCATCTGCGGGTGCACGTAAGTATGCAGGCGCTCCGTTCTTGCGTCATTTGATTTTGGCAGCAATCGAAGAATGGCCACATATTCCTGTGGTTATGCACCAAGACCATGGTACTAGCCCTGACGTATGTCAACGTTCTATTCAACTTGGCTTCTCATCAGTGATGATGGACGGTTCTTTAGGTGAAGACGGTAAAACACCAACTTCATACGAATACAACGTAGATGTGACTCGTCGTACTGTTCAAATGGCACATGCGTGTGGCGTTTCAGTAGAAGGCGAAATCGGTTGTTTAGGTAGCCTTGAAACTGGTATGGCTGGTGAAGAAGATGGTGTAGGCGCTGAAGGCGTACTTGACCATTCTCAGCTTTTAACTTCAGTTGAAGAAGCGCGTTCATTTGTAGCAGATACTAATGTTGACGCACTTGCAATTGCAGTGGGTACTTCACACGGTGCGTACAAATTTACTCGTCCACCTACAGGTGACATCTTAGCGATTGACCGTATTAAAGAAATTCACGCTGCGTTACCAAATACGCATCTTGTAATGCACGGTTCAAGCTCTGTGCCACAAGAATGGTTGGCTGTAATTAACGAATTCGGTGGTAACATCGGCGAAACTTACGGTGTTCCAGTAGACCAACTTGTAGACGCAATCAAACACGGTGTTCGTAAAATTAACATCGATACTGACTTACGTCTTGCTTCTACAGGTGCTATGCGCCGTATGATGGCTGAAAAACCAGCTGAATTTGACCCACGTAAATTCTTCTCTGCAACTGTAGATGCAATGAAACAAATTTGTATCGATCGTTATGAAGCATTTGGTACAGCGGGTAATGCTGACAAGATTCGTCCAATTTCTTTAGAGAAAATGGTGAGTCACTATAAATAATTTGTCTTGAGATAGATTATTTTTGAAGAAAAGCCCACAATTAAGTGGGCTTTTCTTTGATTTGAACTTAGAAAAATTGCTTTAAATACAACTCAAGAATAAGAGCGTGTCATGGAATTGATCTTTGCTGCCGCGATTTGCAGTGTTCTCGTTTCAGTAATTCTAAAACTATGTCGTGATCGGGGTTTTAACCCTGCACAAATGATCACATGGAATTATGCATCTGCGAGTATTTTATGTTTTCTATGGTTTAAACCGGATCTAGCTCATATTTCGATTAATAAAACGCCGTGGGTTTTAATTGCGGCTTTGGGTGTATTACTGCCGACGATTTTTTATTGCTTAGCACGCTCACTGCAAACGGCGGGTATTTTAAAAACCGAATTAGCTCAGCGCTTATCTGTTGTACTATCTCTTAGCGCAGCATATTTTATTTTCAGTGAATATTTTAATGCCATTAAGCTCATTGGTATTGCACTTGGTGTACTAGCGGTGTTGCTGATTTTATTTTCACAGCGTAAGGGAAGCATTGATGGAAAGCAGGGGATTTTATTTTTATTAAGCGTTTGGGCAGGCTATTCACTGATTGATGTGCTATTAAAATTTGCCTCAGGTTTGGGCATGCAGTTTGCGGTGACTTTAAATATGGTGTTTATTTGTGCATTTTTACTTTCGAGCATTTATAACATCGTACAACACGGCAGTTTGGGGCAGACCAAAAATATCCTCGCTGGATTGGGCTTAGGTCTCTTAAACTTTGCCAATATTGCACTGTATGTGAAAGCCCACATGTTGCTTAAAGACACACCTGCAATCGTCTTTGCTGGCATGAATATTTTGGTTGTAGTTTTAGGTGTGGTTGCGGGCCTCATCATCTTTAAAGAAAAATTGAGAGTCGCAACCGTATTTGGTTTGATTGCAGGGATCATGAGTGTGGTTTGCTTAGCATATGCCATGTCTGTCTAAGATAACTTTTAGCAAAAACGATCGGGTGTTGTAGCAAATCATCCCACTCAGCTACGCCCATGAGCAGTCCTTGATCTCGACAGGTTGGACACTCAGGGCAGTGATGATCAGTATATTGATAAGTATGCAGATACATTTGATGGCAATGACCGCATTCAAACTTCATCGGCATTTGTAGTAAATATGACATGTCCCACCTCTGCTTGAATTGTTGTTTTGATTCAAATTATTTAGCAAAGTTCAGACCAATTTATAAATTTTCTATTTTCACATTGTTGCTAAATATGTCGTTATTAAAAAAGCCCTCGTATTGAGGGCTTTTAGTTTTAGAAGCTTAGTTAACGCGTGAGTTGTTGAAAACGTTGTAAGGTATTTTCAAAATAACATTTACCCACTGCAACGGGGTGTTTTAGGAAATCTTGAGTTTCAATCGTGCCTTGTAACTGACCCGGTTGTTTACAGTTAGGGCAGTTTGGATAGCTATGGAGCATATCGCCCGCATATTTTTGTAAATAAACCGTATTGCACGCTTCGCAATGAAATTTCATGGGTAATTTTATAGCTGTAGGCATAGGGAGAGACCTGAGTATATTTTGAGCAGAATATACTCGATAATTGTTTAAATAATAAGTCCCGAAATGACAAAAAAGAGGCAAAATTGCCCCTTTCGTCGGTTTTATGGAAAGCTTAAAGATGTGTAAAAATTTCTTCAGCATTCAGACGTGATTTAGGTAATTTCGCATTGAAATCATTTTCGCTACGATAGCCTAAAGTCATCAGGACAGAAGGAATCAAGTTTTGTTCAACTAAACCCAATTCTTCAGAGATAATCGCTTCGTCAAATCCACCAATCGGAGTTGCATCCACACCTTCAATGCCTGCTGCCAAAAGCATTTGACCTAAAGCAATAAAAGTCTGGTTTTCAGCCCAACGTTGAATATCACCTTTTTCATTACGATAATAATCGACATAACCTGTACGGCTGTCTTTTTGACCTTGTTTGGCTTTGTCATCTTTAAAGCGACCACTACGATCATCCTGATTTAAAAGATTATCTAAATGCTCTGTGGTGATGTCTGCTTTGGTACAGAATAAAATCGTATGTGATGAATCTAAAACTTTTGGGGCATTGTAGGCATATTTACCCACTAAGGCTTTGGCAATGCGTTGTTTGGCTGCATCATGATCTGCAATAAAAAAATGCCAAGGCTGAATATTAATGGAAGATGGTGTTAAACGGAGTATTTGTAATAAACGCTCAAATTGTTCCTGTGGAATTTTTTTAGCAGGATTATATGCTTTCGTGGTATAGCGTTGTTTTGATACGTTTAACAGATCCATCGAATATCTCCAGATATAGTTTGCTGTAGTTTAGCGGATAAATGGCCAAATGGTCTAAGGAGAAAATTTTCCAAAGATAGATCTTAGTCGTATATGCTGTACTCATTGGCTAAAAATTAACAGATTTAAGCTGTATGAAGTGCGAATTAGAGTTATATAAAATCATAAGATAGATAAATGCTATTGGTAGTTTTTGCCAAAAGGCGTTTAATCAATTGTAGTTAATCATAGTTTAAGCATGAGACAGCAGCGATGGATTACACCAATCATTTCAAGAAAAAATTAAAAACCGAACAGCAGATTGGTTTATGGGTCGGATTAGCCGATGCTTATGGGACTGAAATAGCTGCAAATGCAGGTTATGACTGGTTGCTAATTGATGGCGAGCATGCACCAAGTGACTTACGGACGACATTGTCGCAATTGCAAAGTATTGCAGCATATCCTTCGCAAGCCGTAGTTCGACCTCCAATTGGTAGTGTGCAACTGATTAAACAATTGTTGGATATCGGTGCGCAAACCTTGCTGATTCCTATGGTTGAAACTGTTGAACAAGCTCAACTTATGGTTAAGGCAGTACGTTATCCACCTGAAGGTATTCGTGGAGTAGGTGCAGCATTAGCACGTGCAACACGTTGGAACAGTATTCCTGACTACTATGCAACTGCACATGAAAATATCTGTTTACTGATTCAGATTGAGTCGGTTGAGGGGATTAAAAACTTAGATGAAATACTGAAAATTGATGGCATCGATGGGGTATTTATTGGTGCGGTGGATTTGTCGGCGACGATGGGTTATCAGGGGAATTCGAACCATCCTGAAGTACAAAAAACCGTGATTGATGCAATTCAGCGTATACGTAAGGCGGGTAAAGCAGCAGGTATTTTGTCGACACAGCATGATGTGACTCAGAAGTATATCGAGTTAGGCACAGAATTTGTTGCCGTGGGTGTCGACACCAGTGTGCTCATGAATTCGTTACGTGAGCTTTTATCGAAGTATAAAACAGATACCCAAGTGATGAAAACAGAAGGTGGTTACTAAGCGGTACAGCCTTAAGCAATTGGTAACCGTCAGATCAGATTTGAGCTAGTACAGCCTTAGAAAAACCTCTGCATAACGAGTTGTATATTTGATATCTTTGTTCTTGAGTGAGATGAGTATAGTTCATGATGCAACTTTGACCGGTCGGAAGCAAAATGCGAACTCAACTTGCTTCTCTCTAATAATTTAATCTTTGTTGCTCTTCTTTTTTGAATTTAAGAGTAAAAAAGACATACCGGAGTATGTCTTTTGGGGGAGATATTGCAGCTTAGAAGTCGTAACGTAGACCAAGAGAAAGTGCAGTTGCATTTTCATCACCGATCCCTGCGATACCGTTACCGAAGCTACGACCTTCTTTCCAAGGGTTGAGTTTAGAGTTTTTGTCGTTAAGCACAGTTGCTAGGTTGCCATATACGCGTAAAGTGCTATCCAACTTATGTTCTACACCCACACCGATCAAGCTTGCATTAGCATCATCAGCATCTACATCACGGTAGAAGTATTCACCGCGTACTGACGTTTTAGGCGTTACTTTATATTCGCCAGCTACACCAAAAACTTGAGCATCTGGGTTGGCTGTATCGTTGTCGTGTTTGGCAATTTGGTATAAAGCACCCAAGTTAAATTCTTCAGTTAACTTATATGCACCAGCAATACGGAAGGCATCACGACTTGCGCCACCTGCTGCGTTTGCTGCATTTTCATCATACTTTTCGTAAGCTGCTGCAAAATCAATAGGACCTTCTTTATAAGTTAGAGCAAGGTCATAGGCTTTGTTATCATCTTTGCCTTCGCCATCTGCTTCAAGGTCAATTTGTGTACCTGAATGCATCGACATTGCAGCTAATACATTGAAACCACCGCCAAATTTTGGCGATTTATATTCAATGGTGTTTTCATTACGTTCATCAAATTTTAAGTTGCCGACACGTGTTACGTTGCGAACGTCACCAACCATGTCACCGAAGAAGTTCACAGGGCTACGTGCAACTTTAAATGGGCTGTCAAAGCGACCTACACGTGCTTGACCATAAGTTGAACTTTTTAAACCCACGAATGTGTCACGTGTTGAAAAATCTACGCCTTTGCTGTCTTGGCTACCGCTTGCAAAGTTTACTTCTTGCTCAATTTGAGCGAATACGTTGAGGTCATCATTAATTTTTTGATCTACTTTGAAGCCTAAGCGTGAAGCGTTAGAAGAAAGACCAACTTCGTTGTAATCTTTACCATCATCTAGATAGTCAAGAGAGACATGTGCACGGCCATAAATTTTTACATCTGCAGCAGATGCCATCATTGGTGTAAGAATTGTTGCCCCGATTGCTAATGCACATAGAGTTTTTTTCATTTGAAGCTCCAGAAGACTTTTCCAGTCATATCAATATGTTTTATCAGTAGCTTGGCTAGAAGTAATTTCGCTATCTAATGGCGCTAAGTATTCATTACAAATAAGACAGTTCTATTAAGGAAATATTTCAAAACGGTGAAAGGTGACTTTTGGTTTAAATTACTTTTATACTTATAAAAAGCAATATTTATTAAATGCTTAGAGTTGTATTGAACAGTAAATTTTGCAGCTAAAAGTTCTTGGGATAATATTCGAGACATAAAAAATGGAGCCGAAGCTCCATTGATCATCACTTTAAACTCAATTGAACTTAAAGTGCTGCTTTGATTTTTTCGCCAATGGCTTTGATTTTTTCCATATCGCCCATTTGTGCGGCATGTTTACCTAATTCATGCACTGAAGTCGGTATTAGGTGGAAATGTACATGCGGAACAGTTTGACCCGCAGCAGCGCCAGACAACTGCATCAATACGATACCTTTCACGTCTAAGGCTTTTTCCATTGCTTTCGCAACTTTTTGAGCAACCTGAATAGTATAAGCAGCCGCTTCTGGATCTAAATCAAGCAGTGTAATAGCAGGGGTTTTAGGAATTACGAGCGTATGACCTTCGGCCTGTGGCATGACATCCATAAAAGCGAGTACTTGATCATCTTCATAGACTTTAAACGCAGGAAGTTCTCCACGTAAAATCCGAGCAAAAATATTTTGATCATCATAAGTCATTGCTAAATTCCTTGAGCGAATTGAATCGTAATTATTTACAGTTCAATTCTTTCTGACGATCTTTGATCGCGTCAAGTCGTTGTTGCTCTTTTTCTGAAAATTTAGGCTTAGTTGTGTAGCAATTGTCATTGCCAAACTTCGCTTTAGCGTCAGGATCTTTAAAGCAGAAACCTTTCGATGCATAAATCACGTCATGGTCATTTTTCAACTTTTGGCATTCTTGCTCAGATGCTAAAACAGCAGTAGAAGCCCCGATTAAAGTTACAGCACCTAGCAAAGTTGCAAGGGTAAATTTGTTCATGCGAGTTTCCTCTGTCATTTGTAACAATGTGTGTTATGACACTAGAGTACAATATGATGGTTATTTATCGTTATTCAATGGCGAGTTATTACTCAATTGTAATTTTACTCCATTTTTCATACATAATCATAGCGCTTGAAAAATCACTGTTTTCTTCAGCTTGATCGCTTGCTGCTTGGATTAAATTTTGCGTCAAAGAGAGCACCGGTGCTGAAAGTTTTGCTTGTCGCACCAGATCAACAGCAATTCCCGTATCTTTTGCAAGTAATGGAAGTGCAAAGGTTAATGGGAAGCTACGATTCAGTACGCGCTGCGGTAAAACTGTTTCAGTCACATTACTTTTACCACTCGACGCATTAATACAATCGAGTGCTTCATGTAAGTCTACGCCATGCGCTTTTAAGGTGGTGAATCCTTCAGCAACTGCACAAAGATTTACAGCCATTAACATATTGTTTACAGCTTTAACGGCAAAACCCGCACCCGGTTCACCTACATGTTTAATTAGTTTGCCAAATGTTTGGATTGCAGGTAATGCACGTTCAAAGGCTACTTTGTCACCACCAATCATGACGGTTAATGTTCCCGTTTCAGCGCCAATGGTTTGTCCACTCACAGGGGCATCTAAGAATGCAACATTTTGCTGCTTTAATGCAGCAGCGAGTTTTTTTGCAGATTCGGGTACACCGCTGGTACAGTCGACCCAAATCGAGCCTGATTTCAGCGTTACACTCACAATTAAATTTTCAACATCTTGGCTGATGGGTAGGCAAGAAAAAATAATGTCCGCTTGTACTGCTTGCTCTAAAGCAACCGCTTGCGTACCAAACTCAGCAGCATGTTGTTCTGCCTTGGTAAAGTTTCGATTCCAGACATAAACCGTGTCGAACTGTTTTGGTAGGTGCGCTGCCATACGGTAACCCATTGCGCCCAATCCGATAAATGCAACTGACTGAATCATCTTTACCCTCTAAATTTTTATTTCAATAAACTGGATCTTTGTGTAAGCCACTGGGTCAAAGTTGGCCAAAATTGATTGGCACTTTTTTGACTCGACATCAGGCCGAGGTGACCACCGGGAATGAGAGTAAACGTGACATCTTGACTACTTGTCAATTCGCCTAAAGGACTTGCTGCATCTGCCGTAACAATTTGATCGGTAGAACCCGCGCCAATCAACAATGAACAGTGGATATTTTTTAATTGAATAACTTTATCTTTCAATTGAATAATGCCGTTTTTAAGCGGATTTTGTAGCCAAACATTGAATACCATGTCTTGGTTAATGCCACCCGGATAGTCAATCATGTGATTGAGAAAATCGCCCATGGTTGCATGTTCATACAGGTCATGCAGATTATCTAAGTTAGATAGAAATTGTTTTTGGCTTTTGAACCAACCCATTGGATCAACGATTTTAAATCCAATCGCATTGAGCACACCCGGTGTATGGATAAAATGTTTAGGAATTTTCCCAGTGTAGACCGTATCTTGTAAATTCTTACTACGTGAAAGCAAGCGATTGGTTTTTTGAAATAACTTTCCGATACGACCTGAGGCATAGCTATCAATCGGCGCGCCCATCACCATGAGATTTTTAACGTGTTCAGGTTGATGTAATGCGGTATACAGCGTGACAAAAACTCCAGCCATACTCCAACCGTGTAGCGAGATGTATCGACTATCTGCATGCTCACAAATTTGATCAATACAATGTGGAATCACATCATCAATAAACGATAGAAAATTTAAGAAACGATCTTGATAGTTTAATTTTCCCCATTCCAACAAATAGACATCAAATCCACTATGTTGAAAATGTTTCACCAATGAGCGATATGGATACAAATCATAAATCGCCATATTGATGGCCAGTGGAGCAACAAACACTAAGGGTTCTTTGTATTTACGATCAGGCGAAGCGTAATACCGAACTTTTGCATGTTTATATTCAGTAATTACTTCATAGGGTGTCGATTGAGAAAGGACCAGCGATTTTGCATTAAACACACGTGTAGACAAGTGTTTAATTTTCTTTTGCTGCGCCAGAAATTTCTGTTTGAAAGGATGCATAACTGTCAATTGCCTAAGTCCTTGTAGGATTGGTCGAAGTCTAAGCGATAATTTCGTATTTTACCTTGACCTTAAATAGCTTAGACGCTCAAAATATTGGCAATTCTTCACAAAGGCAGTTCTTCGCGACTGAGTAATACAGATGAGCCAACAAGACGACATCGAATACCAATTAGAGACTTTAGCGATTCGTACAGGTCATACTCGTACTTTTGAGGGTGAACATAGTGAGCCAATTTTCCTGACTTCATCATTTGTTTGTGAAAGTGCAGCAGATGCCGCAGCAAAATTTTCAGGTCAAATTGAAGGCAATACCTATTCACGTTATACCAATCCAACTGTACAAGCTTTCGAAAAACGTTTAGCTGTTTTGGATGGTGCTGAAGCCGCTGTTGCGACAAGTTCAGGTATGGCGGGCGTACACGCGATCACTTTGGCATATTTGAAAGCTGGTGATCATGTGGTGTGTTCACGTGCTGTCTTTGGTTCGATCATTTCTCTATTTGAAAAATATGTCATCAAATTTGGTGTTGACGTTACTTTTGTCGATTTGGAAGATTTAGATGCTTGGAAACAAGCGATTCGCCCAACTACACGCCTATTGTTCATTGAAACACCGTCAAACCCATTGGCTCAAGTAGGGGATTTACAAGCCATTGCTGATATTGCACATGCGCATGGGGCATTATTTGCAGTCGATAATACTTTCTGTACACCGGTGTTACAGCAACCGATTAAATTCGGTGCGGACCTCGTGATCTATTCATCAACAAAATATATTGATGGTCAAGGTCGCGCGCTCGGTGGTGCAGTTGTAGGTAGTGCAAAATTGATGGAAGAGATTACAGGTGTTATTCGTACACTGGGTAACTCGATGAGTCCATTCAATGCATGGATCTTCCTGAAAGGCCTAGAAACTTTAAGCTTACGTATGAAAGCCCACTGTGCAAGTGCTCAAACTTTAGCTGAATGGTTGGATGCGCACCCGAAAGTTGAAAAAGTGTACTATGCGGGACTTCCAAATCACGAAGGTCATGAGTTGGCGAAAAAGCAACAAAAAGGCTTTGGCGGAGTTGTGTCGTTTGTTGCCAAAGGCGAACGTAAAGGGGCTTGGACTGTGATTGATAATACCAAGTTCCTTTCTATTACAAGTAACTTGGGTGATGTAAAATCAACAATTACCCATCCTGCAACGACTTCTCATGGCAGAATGTCAGCAGAAGCGAAAAAAGCAGCAGGGATTAGCGAAGGTTTAATTCGTGTATCTGTTGGTTTAGAAGATATTAATGATATTATTCGCGATCTTTCACGCGGTTTAGATCTTATCTAAAGTGAATTCATCAGTTTTGTTCGGAGATCTTTATGAACATTAATATGCTCATGCAGCAAGCTCAACGCATGCAAAAAGAAGTTGAGAGCAACATTAAAAAAGCCAAGGAAGAGCTTGCACAAGTTGAAGTTCACGCTGAAGCAGGTGGTGGTCTGGTTAAAGTTACTATGACTGCACGTCATGTAGTGAAACGTATCGAAATCAATCCTGAACTACTTCAAGATGATGCAGATATGATTGAAGACTTAATTGCAGCAGCAATGAATGATGCTTCACGTCAAGCTGAAGTGATTTCAGAAGAAAAACTGAAATCTGCAAACTCTGGTATGGGTCTTCCACCAGGCCTTTCAGGTTTATTCTAAGGAATACGTTGAATGTTTAGTGATCGTTTTGATCAACTTGTACAGGCATTGCGTATTTTGCCAAGCGTTGGGCCAAAGTCGGCTCAACGTATGGCACTGCACTTAATCATGAAAAATAGGGAAGGCGCTGTTGGTCTGGCACATGCCTTGACTGAAGCAACCAACTATATTCATGAATGTTCCATTTGCCATTCATTGACTGAAGATGAAGTGTGCAACATATGCGTCTCGTCAGAGCGTGATGATCAACTTCTTTGTGTGGTTGAATCTCCTGCAGATGTCATGGCAATCGAGCAAAGTGGCAGTTTTAGAGGGAAATATCATGTATTGGGTGGGCATTTGTCGCCACTCGACGGTATTGGCCCCGACGAAATTGGTATCCCATATTTAATTCAACGATTAAGTGATGGTAAAGTGCAGGAAGTGATCTTGGCGACCAATGCAACGGTAGAAGGTCAAGCGACAGCACATTATTTGGTTGAAGCGACCAAGCATTTACCAATACAAATAACCCGTATTGCACAGGGTGTACCACAGGGTGGTGAGCTTGAATATGTGGATAGTCATACCTTAAGTCAGGCCGTGCATAACCGAATGCGAATGAAGTAACTATAGAGCGAAACTCGTTTCGCTTTGTATAATTTTCACTTAATTATTTATACTTAATAACGATTAAAGTTTTTGTTTACAATGAATAAAAAAGCCAATTAAAGGAAATAAGTCACTAAAATAACGTTTTTCCTTATAGATAAATAATATATATCAGTTAATATAAGCTCATAGAGCATCTAAATTTAGACTCAGCAACTTATGTATCAATTCATTCAAAATCAGCCAGATTTAAATTCTGTTTTAAATCTTATGGACCAAAGCTCGATTTACGGACTCGACACCGAGTTTATAAAAGTAGATACCCTGTGGCCCAAACTTGGACTTTTCCAAATTAATGTACAAAATCAGGTGTATTTACTTGATGGTACAACCCTCGATTTAAGCCAATTCTGGCAAAAATTATTTGCGGCTCAGCAAAACATTTTTCATGCTTGTAGTGAAGATATCGACCTGATTTATCACTATGCACAGCATAAGTCTTTAGAAAATGTCTTTGATACACAAGTTGGGATGTCATTTTTAGGGCATGGCTTACAAGTCAGCTATCAAAATGCCTTAAAAACCATGCTCGATGTCGATATTGATAAAGATCAGACCCGTTCAGATTGGTTGGCTCGCCCACTCAGTGCCGAGCAAATGAACTATGCAGCGAATGATGTACATTATTTAATGAATTTAAGCCAAACGATTCAAAATGAGTTGGCTGCGAAAAGTTTATTAAATTGTGTGCTTGAGGACTGCAAAAATTTAACATATGAAATCGGCACTGAAACGCCGATCCATTTGTTGTATCACGATGTTGGTAATTATCGACATTCACGTCGTCAGCTCATGCAAATTCAGCAATTGGCCGTTTGGCGTGAGCAAATGGTGAAAGCCTTAAATCAGCCACGTAGTTTTATTCTTAAAAACTCAACCATCATTGATATGGTGGAAAAAAATCCAAAAAATAATTTTCAATTGAGCGCGGTGAAAGGCATTCGTCCGAACATTGTGCGTGAGCATGGTAAAATTATTTTAGATTTGTTGAAGTTTTTACCAGAACAAGCTGAATGGCCGCTGCGTATGGCACGTCCAATTCGTCATTCGTCTCAGGATATTGGTTCGCGCGTCGATACCGTTATTCAGCGTGCAGTACAAGAAACCTCTGTGCCTAAAGAAGTATTAATGCGCAAAAAATGGTTAAATGCCTTGTATCAGCATGTGGTATTTCATAATGATGAACAAGATTTACCGAGCTATCTATTGGGCTGGCGCTATGATTTGCTGACGAAGCCTTTAATTGAGGTGCTACATGCCGATGAAAGCTATCTTTCTGGTCAAATGAAAGTGTTGGAATAAGTTCTGATTGATTAAAGAACTATCACTTATACAAATTCACGACTGATGCGTTAATAAACACTAATGTATCAGTCTTTTTTTTGATGTATCC
The DNA here is from genome assembly GCF_013417145.1 of Acinetobacter sp. YH16044. Classification (NCBI taxonomy): domain Bacteria; kingdom Pseudomonadati; phylum Pseudomonadota; class Gammaproteobacteria; order Moraxellales; family Moraxellaceae; genus Acinetobacter; species Acinetobacter sp. YH16044. Next base: position 15,035 of record NZ_VPEK01000027.1, on the reverse strand, counting down.
TTTGCCTTGCGTTTAATGAGTATTGATTCAATTATGTACTGTTCTATCTACAAATCGAGCAAAAAAGATGAAATGTATCTTTATATTGCTCGTCCTGAAGTTAATGAAAACGAAACTGAAGCGACAGATCCGCTTGCAGTAATGCCTGATGCTTTACGTACAGCATTTGGTCGTGCCACATTTGTCATGGATCTAGAACTCAGTGAATCACGCAAACTTGCACGTGTGAACGTATTGCATGTATTAGATTCAATTGAAACAAAAGGGTTTTTTATTCAAATGCCTCCAGAAGGTTTAATTGACCCAAATGCAGTTGAGCCAGAAGGCTTGCGCGGCGCTTAAGTTAATTCAGGAGTTGTGAAAATGAATGGTGTAGTATCGGTATTGGACTCAATTCCTGAAAGCAGTATTGCAATTACGGTTTACCTAGGTGGGGCTGTAATTGCTTTGTTGTGTTGGTATGGGCTGATGAAGCGCTTACCCAAAACGATCGGTGCCATTGGTTGGCTTATCGTATTTGCTATTTTATTAACACCAACCGTTTCTGAAGGTTCAAATGCAGCAATCGCACCTGCGATTTTTGGTTTGATTTTCGGTGTATTAACAAAAGATCAGCCATTGGTATGGTTGAATCTATCGCTGATTCTCTTTGTGGTGGGTATTGGTTTAGTCCTTGGATATTTTTGGACAAAATACAATGCAGCGAAACCACAGCACGTTGTAAACAAAAAAATTTCACCGCTTTAAATAAAAAAATAAGGTTATGTCATGTCTGTTGAAACTCAACAATTTACTGGTACAGATCAATATATTGCGACCGATAGCTTAAAACTTGCAGTAAAAGCTGCACGTTCATTGCAAAAGCCACTTTTGGTTAAAGGTGAGCCGGGGACAGGTAAAACACTTTTAGCCGAACAAGTGGCTGAAAGTTTAGGCCTTAAGCTCATTACGTGGCATATCAAATCGACGACCAAGGCTCAACAAGGTTTGTACGAGTACGACGCCGTATCTCGTCTGCGTGATAGTCAGTTGGGCGATGACCGTGTTTATGACATCAAAAACTATATTAAGCCGGGTAAACTTTGGGAAGCGTTTACCAGTGAAGAACGTTGTGTACTTTTAATCGATGAAATTGATAAAGCAGATATCGAATTCCCTAATGATTTGCTACACGAACTCGATAAAATGTCATTCTTTGTGTACGAGACAGGTGAAACGATTACGGCAACACAACGTCCAATCGTGATCATTACTTCAAATAATGAAAAAGAACTTCCAGATGCCTTTTTGCGTCGTTGTTTCTTCCATTATATTGAATTCCCTGATGAAGCAACCATGCGTGAAATCATCGATGTGCATTTTGAAAATATTTCAAATACCTTGGTTTCTGAAGCACTGCAAATTTTCTTTAAATTACGTCAAGTTCCGGGTTTAAAGAAACCGCCTTCAACTTCTGAGTTGATTGATTGGTTGAGTTTGCTGATGGCGGATGATATGCCAGAAGATATTTTACGCAATACAGATAAATCAAAATCAATTCCACCGCTTTATGGTGCCTTGATTAAGAACGAACAAGATGTGCAATTGCTTGAACGTCTAGCATTTATGTCACGTCGTTAATTGCTATTAATTTTATCAAAGATTTAAAAGCCGGTTATCCGGCTTTTATTTTGAGCATTAAAAAATATAAAGGTGAATTATGCAGACAAGCGCATACGTATCAGGTGTACATATAGCTGTACCTAGGAGATTTAAGTCAACTGTGCTCTTGTTGGCTGCGAGCTTGTATTTATCTAGTTATAGCTATGCGATGGATGATGCTCAGTTTGAACAGCAGCATCAACAGCTACTTCAAGATGTGTATTGGGCGCAAGTTGCAGAACATCAACTTAAAGAAAAGCTCATCGATCAATCAGATCATCTTGTAGCTCAAACGGCCATTCAACAAAAGGCCTGTGCTGCAACTGTACTCGAGCTGAAATACTATGATTTTGTGATCTTGAACCTAAGCGATTTTAACCGCTATAGAAACCATCAAGGTTTTCATAAAATCGTGTCTATTGAAAAGTTGCAGCAAGATCGTCTCGATGTTCAGCGCAAATATGAAACTCTTAAAAAATCACTTAAAGAAAGAAATGCGACTTGCGAATAAATCATGCCGTTTGTGTTTCTTTGGGTAGGTAGGGCAACGTATATGAACACACAGTAAAAGCTTTTGGCTTTACTTGTAGGGATCAATTTTTCATAATGGTGGATGTAAAGGCAAGACTCAGTTGCAGATGAAATAACAAGATCACATGCATTCACACTGGATTTGACCTCCTGATATTTAATTTTTATTGGATTTTATTCGCCTATGTTTGTGCGATTGTTTTATACCCTTCGAAAATACGGTGTTCCTGTTTCAACTCGTGAATTGATTGACTTGAACCAAGCAGTGGCAGCAGGGCTGGTCTTTGCAGATCAAAATGAATTTTATCAGCTTGCAAAAACCGTCATGGTCAAAGATGAACGTTACTTTGATAAGTTCGACCGTGCAATGAAGGACTATTTTGACGGTATTGCTACCTTTGATTTGGATGAGCTATTAAATCAGGTACATAAACTGCCAAAAGATTGGTTTGACCTTGAGCTCATCGAAAAGCATCTAACACCAGAACAACGAGAAGAATTAAAAAAAGCTGGTTCCTTAGAAGAACTGATGAAAATGCTCGAAGAGCGTTTGCGCGAGCAGCATAAAAAGCATCAGGGTGGTAATCGGATGATTGGGACGGGTGGTACGTCGCCGTTTGGTGCCTATGGAGACCATCCTGAAGGTGTGCGTATCGGTGGGCCTGGTCGTAAACGATCTGCGGTGAAAGTTTGGGAACAACGTCAGTACCGAAACCTAGATGATGAGCAGATTCTCGGTAGTCGTCAGATGCAAATGGCTTTGCGTCGTTTGCGTAAATTTGCCCGTCAAGGTGCAGCAGAAGAATTGGATATCGACGGAACCATTCGTGAAACAGCCAAACAGGGTATTTTAGATGTGCAGTTGGTTCCTGAACGACGTAACCGCATTAAAGTATTGATGCTGTTTGATGTGGGTGGTTCTATGGATTCACATATTGCCCAATGTGAGAAGCTCTTTACCGCTGCAAAAACTGAATTTAAAACTTTAGAATATTTCTATTTCCATAACTGTTTATATGATTATGTATGGAAAGATAATATTCGCCGTTCCAGCACGCGTATGAATACATGGGATCTATTCAATACTTATGGTCGAGATTACCGTGTCATCGTTGTCGGTGATGCAAGTATGGCGCCGTATGAGTTGAACTCGGTAGGTGGATCTGTGGAATATATGAATGATGAAGCGGGTCAGGTGTGGTTACAGCGCTTACGCAATCATTTTGATAAAACAGCGTGGCTAAACCCTGAAGAAGAAAGTTATTGGCATTACACCCAAACCATAGCTGCGATTAAACAAATCTTTGAAGATCATATGTTCCCGATGACCCTAAAAGGTGTGGAAGATATGACGAAATATTTAGCGCGCTAAAGCGTTAAAAACGATACTTTTTCTTATCAATGATGTTTATATTACTTACTCCAATTTTGCATTGTTTCTTATTTTCAAAATTGGATAGTATTTAAAAGTCTTTGTTTTGCATACAACATGAAGGAAATATGATGGATCATCAAATTAATGGTATCGCATTACCTAATGAAGAAGGTTTCTTCGGTGAATACGGTGGGCAGTTCATTCCACCAGATTTAAAACAGGCAATGGATGACATTAATGTTGCTTATGAGCAAATTCGTCATACAGAAGAATTTCAAAATGAATTGAAAGAGTTGTTTGCACACTATGTTGGACGTCCAAGCCCATTGTTTTATGCGAAGCGCTTGTCTGACAAATTAGGTGGCGCACAAATATACCTCAAGCGTGAAGACCTTAACCATACTGGTGCGCATAAAATTAACCACTGCCTTGGCGAAGCTTTGTTAGCAAAATACATGGGTAAAACCAAAGTGATTGCTGAAACTGGCGCAGGTCAGCATGGAGTAGCATTGGCAACGGCTTGTGCCTTGGTGGGCATTCCATGTGAAATTCACATGGGGCAAGTGGATATTGAAAAAGAACATCCAAACGTGGTGAAAATGAAGATTTTAGGTGCCAACCTAATCTCTGTTACTCGTGGTACAGCTACGCTTAAGGATGCAGTCGATAGCGCTTTTGAAGAATACTTAAAAGATCCAACCAATTTTATTTATGCGATTGGTTCAGTGGTTGGCCCACATCCATTCCCTAAAATGGTTCGTGACTTCCAGTCAATTATTGGAGATGAAATTAAAGTTCAAGCCAATGATCGATTTGGTGCAAATCCTGACTATGTAGTTGCATGTGTGGGTGGTGGTTCAAATGCCGTTGGTGCATTTACAGCATTCCTCAATGATACAGATGTAAAACTTGTGGGTGTGGAGCCTGCAGGCCATGGTTTAGATACCAATATGCATTCTGCAACATTGACGCTGGGTAAGCCAAGTCAAATTCATGGCATGGCATGTTATGTCCTTGAAGATGAGCAGGGTGAGCCATTACCAGTGCATTCAATTGCATCAGGTTTGGATTATCCAGGGGTGGGGCCACAACATAGCTTGTTAAAAGACCTAGGTCGTGTTGAATATACTACAGCGACAGATCAAGAATGTTTAGATGCATTCATGACGCTTTCACGTGTGGAAGGTATTGTGCCTGCACTAGAAAGTTCACATGCGGTTGCATGGGCAATTCGTGAAGCACCAAAACTTGCTAAAGATGTGAAGATTGTCGTTAACGTTTCAGGCCGTGGCGATAAAGACTCAGACTATGTGGCTGAAAAATTAGGTTTAAATTAATTACTGCCATTAAAAAAGACTAAGTTGCTCATCATCTGTTGATGGTGCAAAAATCTTTTGCAGTTGCATAGCCCGATCTATATTCGAAGTATCCCAGTTTTTAACTGGGATATTTTTTTTGACATAATTTTTATATAAAGTGTGGTCAAAGCTTGATGTAATTGGAATTAACTCAGGATGTAGTACATAAATAATTGCCTTTGCATCTAAAATTTCAGTGACAGCAGAAGCAATCTCTAAATTGATCGTACGTCGGTGGTTTTGCAACAGCTCATCGTCTTTCATCGAAACCATCAAGCGTTCTAATTCCAAAATGATGGCATCCAGTTGGTCTAATTTATCTAAAGCGGGCTTCAACATAAGAAAAGAAATTGATAAAAGTAATTAATATGTAATGTGTATGTCATTACGTATTATGAATTATATAAAATTATTGATATTTAGAATTCCCCCTTAAAGTTTGTTAAGGGGGATTTTTGAGTTTAGCCAGAAATATATTGCTGTAGCTGTTCAATGAGTTTGCGTTGATCATCCATTGCTGCTTTTACAAGGTCACCGATGGAGATTAAGCCGGTTAATTTCTGTTCTTCAACGACAGGTAAATGACGTAAATGGCGATCTGTCATGAGTTCTAAACATTCTTCGACAGTCGCTGCACTTGTTACAGTGATGACACTACCCGTCATAATTTCACTGACGGAGGTATCGAAAGAGGTTCTTTCCATGAGTGCGATTTTACGTGTGTAATCACGCTCAGACAAAATCCCAACGACTGTGCCTTCATGGGTCACGACGAGGGCACCAATGCCTTTTTGTGCCATCAGGGAAATGGCTTCGAGTACAGTCGCATCTGGGGTGATGGTGTAAATTTCTTGATAAGCTTTGTCTTTAAGTACTTGGGCAACTGTAGTCATATTTTCATTCCTTTATAGTAGTTTTTGTTTAATTTAAATTAACGCGAAATTTGAAAAAAGCAAATACTTTTCAGTGCATGCTGAGGTCAAGCATGCACTGAGGGTTTTATGCCATTTGAATCTTATCTTGGTTAAAAAAGAATAAACGCATTTGCGAGGTTGTGAGCTTGAGACGGATATGGCTAGAGCTATGCAACGCAGGGATGACTTTAAGGCGTGTTAATGTCGGTAATAGCGATGCCTCAAAATCTTCTGGTGTAATGCGTCGTGGAGTGTAGTTGGGCCAATGCTTTTTGGCATATTTATGCGCTTGAATGCCATTTAGCCAAAACGGGAAGATAATATGATCTTGATCGCTGGTCATTGCCCAACCTTGTTGGTGGTAGAGACCCCAAAGGACTCCACAGTACATCATGGTTTTTAAAATACTAATTTTGAAAAATAAATCTTTTGGAATAGGTTTATATTGCTTTAATTTAGACATCATATGCAGCGTGTTGTTGATGTTGCTCCTATTGTAGGAAATTCTTATGAAAAAGCTGTGTAAGCTTTGAACTGGATTGTAAGAATTTATGTAGTTAAAAGTTGAAGGGTGTAAAAAACGCCACCTTAGTGACGTTTTGTTATGCTTGCAAGGTGGCCATGTTCTGCCAATATTGCGCTTTGAGTGAGTCACGTTCTACGCGGAAGCCTTGATAATAAAGTTCAGCCAAAAATAACGCTGCTTTACCATGTCCAGCACGAGCTGCATTTTCCAATTCATGAACTGCATCGCTGAAGTTCATTTGAGATTGAATTGTGTTTACCGCATTTGCGTATACATGTTCGAGTTCATGTTGAGAGAATTGTTGAATCATATTTAACTCCTTATTCTAATTATGATCATTAAGGGCCCATTCTTTAGCCCTATTAACTAATTTAACTAAGTATTATTAAACTAATATTACAATTATCTTGAATTGTCAACTATTCACGTAAATATTTCTAATTTGCTATGGTTTACATGATTAAACAATGGACAATTGTTTTCGTGAGTAAAATACTATCATAAGAAGTTGTAGATAATAAGGAGAAGTAAAATGACAAGAGTTTTAGACGGTTTAACTTTAGATTATCCTCCGACATTAGCGCAAATTGTGGAGTTGGCACATCTACATCGTCGCAATCTTGATGAAGCAATTTTTCATCAGGAGATTCATTTAGGGGATTTTGGTTTGGCACAGCGCAAACGTGTATATGATTTCACACGGGATTTAGATAAGGCACAGCGCTTAGAATTTTACAATGCATATAATGGAGAATTACTCAAAATCGCCGATGATGATGACTTACATCCAGCGCATGCAGAAGGTGGAATGAGTATTTTTGCAGTATTTATCGTTTTGGCGATTATTGCATTGATTCTTTATTTTGCGGTGATACGTACCATTATTCATTAAATTGTTTAGCTAACTCACAGACTGAAACAGTGGACTGATGCAGTTTTAAGCGCTGTGACTTGAACTTCTTGAACGTCAGCCATACACTACTTTGAACCTGAGGTAGTGTATGACTATTGATTTAGAAAAAATTATTCAATTCAAATCTAAAATACAGTTAGAGCAAATTTATAATATCTTTGTTTCAGTCGTGATCGTAGTGATTTTGGTATTGGCTGTGATTGCCTTATATCGTCCTATTTCTGTACAGCAATACCAAAACGTGTCACGACTTGCGTTGCAGCAAAGTTATCCTGAAACACAGGAAATGGCGATGCTGCTGAGACAGCAAGATCGCATTCGTGTGGGTGCTTATCTTAAATTGATGCATGCTTATCAGATGGAGTCTGTACGGGCACATCAACTTCCGGCTTTGGCAGAGGAACAGCCTTAGTCGCAGGGATAATCTTGGTTGGAGCTGCTTGTACATTATCCTCCAATATCTGCTGTACTTCATTTTTATCTAAGGTTTTGCTCACCACAATCACCGTCATATTTTCAGGGTGCATGTAGGTACGAACCGCATTTTGTACATCAGCTACAGTTATTTTTTCCAATAATTTAGGGTACTGGGTCAAATAATCTGGGTCTTGTTGATAAAAGCCCAATAGACCAAGCTGTGCATTGATCGTTGCATTACTGCTGTAATTATTTGGAAAAGCACGCAGCATACCGGCTTTGGTTTCTTCCATTTGTTTTTGATCAATAGGCATTTTGACAAAATCATTAAAAGCCTTATGTGCCACTCGAATACTATCTATCAGCTGATCTTGACGTGTTCCATAGCTAAAGCTAAAGATACCGGGTGCTTGGCTAAAGCTAAATGCACTATAGGCACCATAAGTATAGCCACGTTTAACGCGAAGCTCTTGCATGAGGACTGAGTTAAAACCTCCACCACCAAACACTCGATTGGCTACTTCTAAGGCTAATCGATCTTTGTTATCGCGTGTCGTTCCTAAATGTCCAAATATGACGTTGGCTTGGGTGGAATTGTAGGGAAGATGGATAATATCAAAGCCTTGTTTTTCTTCTGGTTGTGCAAGTGCCTTAGCTTTTTCACCTTGGTTTAAGTTTCCAGAAATACGTTCTGCAAGGTTTTGTGCTTCTTTTTTGCTTAGTTTACCTGTAATGGCAATATTCATGTTTTGAGCAACTAAAAATTGATCACGAAACTTTTTTAAAATGTCTGGGGTGATCTTTTTGATACTGCCATTGGTTCCCGTAATCGGTTCTGCATAAGGGTGTGTGCCGTATACAGCCCGATAGAAACGAATATTCATTAAGCGACTTGGTCTTTCTTGGAGTTGTTTCTGACCAGCTTGGTTATTGCTGAGTGCTAAGTTGAGACTGGAGTTTTTAAAAGTCGCATTTTTAATCACGTCCATCATCATACTTAAAGCAGGTTCTAATTTTTTAGGGTCTGACAATACGCGTAACCGAACGACAAACATATCTCGATGTGCTTGCACGCTAAATTGAGCACCTGTTTGGTCAAAAACCGAGGCAATTTGCGTTGCATTGTATTTTTCTGTGCCTTCATCGATTAAACGTGCAGCCATGTTGGCAACACCATACAAGCCTTTTCCGACTTCTTCATCACGAGCAGAACCTGCATTAAAGGTCAGTTGAATATCCACCATGGGTAGATCTTGCGATTCAACAAACAGGCTATTCACACCATTTCGGTTTTTCAGCACTTGAACAAGTGGAGCACGGTAGTCTTTATCAATCTGTAAATTCTTTAAACTTTGCAGCATGGGGATAGATTGTAATTGGCTCGGATTATCGTTGAGGTCAGGAACATTTTCCGTATATGTTTCTGCATGGAGGATTGAGCCAAACGCAGTGAGTAAGCTTAGGGATAAAATTTTCGTAATAGTCATCACTAATCCTTACAAGACGCTATCTGTGTTTTGGGTTGAGCTGATTTGTTGCTCTGGAATAACAACTTCCGTTTGAGCGGATTTTACTGTTTGATCTGCTTTATTTGAGGTTGTTGGAACCTCCGTCTGTTCTGGAAGTAGATACATGGTGCTTAAATTTTCTCGGACAAAATACGCATTGGCGACACGTTGAATATCCTGTGCGCTGACGTTTTCATATAATTTTGGTAATTCGTCCATTAGCCTGAAACTGAGCCCATTGACTTCTAAGTTACCGATAGTCTTGGCTTGGCTGCTGATGTCATCTTGGTTATAGACTAAATTGGAGACAAAACGTGTGGTGATACGTTCAACTTCAGGTGTTTTGACTAATTCTGTTTTTAATATTTCGATTTCATCTTGTATGGCTTTTTGCGCTTGTTCCATTTTGACGCCATCGGCAGGGAGTGCTGAAATGGTAAACAAGCTATCACCACGATTGTATGGATCATAAGAAACACTTACAGCGGTGAGTAATTTTTTATCGCGTACCAGTTTGTCTTGTAGGCGCGATGAAATACCACTATCTAAAATGTTGCGAATAATATTGAGAGCATATGCATCTTGTGGGGTTTTTGCGGTAGCCAGTGAGCGTACATTCCACGCCATATACAAATTAGGCACTTGTACGGGCAAATTTAGTTCCATGTGACGATAGCCCACACGTTCGAATTCCATCACATCATTACGATCAGGTGTTTTGCGTGATGGAATATCACCAAAGTATTTTTGAACTTGACGAATGGCTGCTTCGGCATCGACATCACCAACAATCACCAAAATGGCGTTATTCGGGGTATACCAATCTTTATACCATTGTTTTAAATCTGCCAATTTGATGTTTTGCAGATTTTTCATATGCCCAATGACGGGTTGGCGATAATGACTGGTCGGATAAGAGATCCATTTGAAACGTTCATAAGCCAAAGAACGAGGGTTATCATCTGTGCGCTGTCTGCGTTCTTCCATAACCACTTTAATTTCAGGGTCGAAATCTTGTTGTTGTAATCGTAAATTACTCATACGATCCGCTTCGAGCTCCAGCGCCATAGGGAAATAGGCTTTTGGATACAACTGATAATAATTGGTGTAATTGGTAAAGGTTGCAGCGTTGATGCTGCCGCCATAGATACGGCTGAGACGTGTAAATTCATCATTAGGAACTTTAGTGGTTCCTTTAAACATCATATGTTCGAGCGCGTGGGAGATCCCTAATAGATTGCCCGACTCATCACTACTGCCAACACGATACCAAATATGGGTCATTACCATCGGCGCACGGTGGTCTTCACGGATAATGACCTTTAAGCCATTTTTAAGTGTGGTTTCAAAGGTGCTACGTGTTAATTGGGTACGTGTGTCTGCATGTAGATGAGTTGCAGACCAAAGGCAACTGCTGATGACACAGATAGGAAGCGCAGAGCGAAATAAAGTTTTAAAAAAATAAGGAGAAAATCTGTTTTTATGGGACACAAAGGAATCCATTAAAATGCATTTTATAGCTATCTAGTTTTCCTAAAGTTAATTTTGATTGCAAGTTCAACATGTTGTTTTTTAGTGTGCTTCGCTCTGACAGGCGTGTATCGACTCAATTTAAGATAACTTATGATAGAATCGGTTTTTTTAACGCAGTGCTTTTCAAGGATTCGGCATGCAACAGCAATCTCATGGGCAGAATAAATTTTTGATTGATGCTGATATCGGTGATGACGATGTCACGCTACCGAGTTTACCTGCGGTAAATGTGCCGATTATCGAGACACCGAAAGTACAGCAAGACGTTGCTGCACCATTACAAGAAACAGAGTCAGAAACTGAAGACTCGAAGGCGAAAGGCGGCTTCTTTAGTCGAATGAAAGAAGGTCTAGCAAAGTCACGTAAGAACTTGGCAGACGGCATGGTGAATATCCTGATCGGTGGGAAGGAAATTGACGATGAGCTTTTAGAGGAAGTTGAAGAGCAACTTTTGGTTGCTGATATTGGTGTCGATGCAACCAAAACGATTATTGCGAACTTAACTGAACGTACTGAACGTGGCGATTTAATCTATTCACATTCTTTATATAAAGCGCTTCAAGAAGAACTTGTGGCATTACTTGCACCACGTGTTAAACCGCTACATATCGACAGCAATAAAAATCCGTATGTAATTTTGGTTGTTGGTGTAAATGGTGTGGGTAAAACCACCACGATTGGTAAATTAGCAAAACGCTTACAAGGTGAAGGTAAAAAAGTAATGTTGGCTGCTGGTGATACATTCCGTGCAGCAGCAACAGAGCAATTACAAATTTGGGGCGAACGCAATAATATTGCAGTTGTGGCGCAAGGTCATGGTGCAGATTCTGCTTCAGTTATTTTTGATGCATTCGAAAGTGCTCGTGCAAAAGGCGTAGACGTGCTGATTGCAGACACCGCAGGTCGTTTACACAACAAAGGACACCTCATGCAAGAGTTGTCTAAAGTAAAACGTGTAATGCAAAAAATTGATGCTACAGCTCCGCATGAAGTGATGTTGGTGGTAGATGCAGGCACAGGTCAAAATGCCATTAACCAAGTTGAAATGTTTGATGAGGCAGTAGGGCTTACAGGTCTAACCATTACTAAGCTTGATGGTACAGCAAAAGGTGGTGTGTTATTCAATATTGCAAGCCGTACCCATGTGCCAATTCGTTTTATTGGTGTAGGTGAGAAAATTGATGACTTGCGTCCATTCTCAGCAAAATCATTTGTCGCAGCATTATTTGAAACTGATAAATAAAATGCGTTAAATGTCACATAAACTCCGCAAAATGCGGAGTTTTTTGTTTTTAAGCTTACTGATTGATTTAAAAAGCAACATGTGAATAAATCATAATCAAAATTCAGCCTAATAAACCCTTAGAATAAGTAAGGAATTGTTGTTTATATATAAAAATTGCTTTGGGGTGTTTAGGGTGGCGTTACTCGATAAAATTGGTCATGTATTGACTGCGGATATCACTAAAGATTTTAAATTAAAAAAGAAAACTACCGAACAAAAAGTAGAAGCGTCATTTGTCGACCAACTAAAGAAACGTCGAAGTATTTATGAGCTTGGAAAAAAGGTGCATTACAGTCAGGCTTATTTGGCGGAACTGATTCAAGAATCCGTAAGAAGTTGTCCATCTGCATATAATTCGCAAAGCACACGTATTGTAGTTTTATTTGGCGAATCTCATCAAAAATTTTGGGACATTGTAAAAGACGTACAACGCAAGAATGTTGCGAGTTATATTTTTGAGGGCGTGGCGCTCAAAATAGATCAATGTGCAGCTGGCCTAGGAACTGTGCTTTTCTATGAAGATCAAGCTGTGATTCAACAATTACAAAAGAAAGTGCCATTAAGTGCAGAAGATTTTCCAGTGTGGTCGGAGCAAACGTCTGGCATGGCGCAATTCGCAGTATGGACTTCGATCGCAGATGCAGGTTTAGGCGCATGTTTACAACACTATAATCCACACATTGATTATGCTGTTGCCGAACACTTTGATATTTCACAACAATGGCTGCTACGTGCGCAGTTGGTCTTTGGTTCAATTGAAGGCCAAGCGCCTGAACGCTTAGAACTAGAAGATCAAGATCAGTTTAGAATTTATGAGTAATTTCTATGTGCTGTAAGTTGCTTTGATCTCTGCTTTTTAGAGCAGTAAACTAAAATCTATATGTAAATGAGTTGTGGGTATTTAGATGCTTACAACTGATTGTTCTAGAAATAAGACACAATGTTGTAAATATAGTCATGCAACGGTTAAAAACTTCACCTATTATAAATCTCAACTTAGTAAGCTAATTGAAAATAAAAAGAGGTCTTGTAATGTCATTCTTGAATCAAATCGAACAACGTCGCACAATCTATTCTATTGGTAATAACGTTACTTTATCGCAAGATGAAATTGAGCAAACCATTAAAAATGCTGTACGTTTAAGTCCATCATCATTTAACTCTCAAACGTCTCGTGTCGTTATTCTGTTTGGTGATGCACATCAAAAATTCTGGAATATCGTACGTGAAACGTTACGTAAAATTGTACCTGCAGATGCATTTGAAGGAACCAATGGCAAGATTAATAGTTTTGCAGCAGGTTTTGGTACAGCATTATTTTATGAAGATCAGGCTGTAGTAAAAGCTCTCCAAGAACAATTTGCACTTTATGCAGATAATTTCCCAGTATGGTCTGAACACTCAACAGCGATTGCTCAATTTGCTACTTGGACGGCTTTGGCTGAAAAAAATATCGGTGCATCATTGCAACATTACAATCCAATTGTTGATGCTGAAACAGCTGCGGCATTTGATGTGCCAGATCAATGGAAACTACGTGCACAACTTGTTTTCGGTTCGATTGAAGCGCCTGCAGGCGAAAAAACCTTTATTGCAGATGAAGAACGATTCAAAACATTCAAGTAATGATGTTGTGATGAATTAAAAAGGACGCATTAAGCATCCTTTTTTTATATGCAAAATTCTTGAATGAATATCAAAATAATGTCTTGAAACGAAATATACAGTGATTGTTAGATGTCATAAGATTGTCATATATGCATTGCATAGTGCATTCCAAACTAAATAATTGATAAAGAGTGATAATGATGACTTTAAGATTAACTGTTGCTGCTGCAGCGCTGATGTTAAGTAGTGCAGGATTTGCAGCTGTAACTTTGACTGTTCCGGAAGAAATTAAAATAGTTGCAGTTAATGATCAAGAAGTTACTGGTGGTTTATTTCGATCTACGGAGAAGTATAAGCTTGATGCAGGTGAAAACCTATTAACGGTACGTTATAGCGAATTTTTTCAACATGCTGATAATTCTCACGATATTTTAAAGTCAGGTGTGGCCGCTATTCGTACTCCAGCACTGATTGATGGTCAAGAGTATCGTTTGGGTCTAGTCAATGCACCAAAAGATTTTGATGCTGCGCAAAAATATAAAGACCAACCGATATTTGGTTTGTATGACAGATCTAATCAATTACTTGTGCAGCAAGCTGGGGCGAAGAAAGAACAAAAATCGATTTTCTCCAATGGTGTATTGGGTAATGCTGTAGATTTTACGAAGAAAGAAGCTGTGCCAGAAAATCAACCGGCACCTGTTTATGCACAATCCGTAGCAGTAAAGCCAACGAATGTAGTATCTCCTGTAGCGGCTTCAAAAAATGTGACTATTAATGAAAATGGGGCAGATCAACAATTAATTCAGCTTTGGCAGAAGGCTAGTAAAGCTGAACGACAAAAATTTATGAGTTGGTTGGCTGAGCAAGCAAACTAAAGTCACTTTTGTAACTTCATTAGTTTTCTTAAAATCCGTGATATTCGAAAAGTCCGTTGAATTACGGGCTTTTTAGATTGAAGAATATAAAAATCACCAAGAATTATAAAATTCGTCTTTCATAAAGCAAAATATACGGATATATTGATCTTTAAATAAGCAATAAATTGCTTTTAGTTTAAAAAATATACACTCAAGCAAAATATTATAGAAATTTCTATGATAGGGGCTTGTGTTTGTTTTGAAACTCTATAGAATACGCTGCATACCAACGCAGACAGCGATAAACGTAAGGTTTTTAGTTGTTTGATGTTGTTTTCTTATTTGCTGACGAAGTATTAAGAAGATCATTAAGAGATTATGAAGAACAACTTGTGTGGATTTTTACTGGTTGATCGATCGAAATTATTTTCATTGATTGATGGTAGAAATTACTCGAAGTTTATTTGAGCAAATTTTTGTCAGTAATTGATGAGCCAAGATTGGTACACTATATGTACTATTGATTTTAAACTGAAGAGTTTGATCATGGCTCAGATTGAACGCTG
>NZ_VPEK01000026.1:0-34259 GCF_013417145.1 Acinetobacter sp. YH16044 | reverse complement strand
TTAGAGGAATTGCCACAAGATACGATAAGCTAAAACGTAACTATCAAAGCGCTGTTGCTTTAGCTTGTATATTTATATGGTTGCCTCTTTAGCTCAATTTATCGGCTGTAAATGTCAACACACCCTAATTGATGATATTGAAAACAAACTTCTTTATATGATGTAGTTAGTTCGGTGAAAAGGCTTAACTTTATTAGTTTCCTGATAGGGTGAGCCTGGATGCCTTTCAGTTAACTTCAAAATAGGTCCTATTGTGACTGAGGTATTAGGTGCAATACCAGCCTTAAAAAGTCTCTTATCTTCCTCAGATAAGAGGCTTTGGAGAGATTCTATTATCCAGTAATTCTATGATCATCCCAATAACATGGCACTACAATCAAATTGTTTTCATGTAAGCGTGACCATAATCGGACACCCAGATCACGTTGTATGCTCTCTAAAGTAAAATTGGAAATTAAAACAGTCGATTTCATGTTGTTATCGCGACTGTATAAAACTTTATGCACCATTTCTAAACGTTTCTCATGCCGGTCATGCAAGCCATATTCATCAATAACAAGTAAAATCAAAACTTGAAAAATGGTTAATGACTTCATTTTCAGAGCGTGAATTATCTGCCCAAGTATCCATCATTCTTTGAGCTATATCTGCACTGGTCGTGTAGCGTGCAGATCGTCTAGTATTGTGAAGAATGTTGCGAATGATCGATGCACTTAGATGTGTTTTACCCGTACCTGGTGTTCCGATGAGCAAAAGGTTCGGATGAAGATTTGAAATAATGTGTTGTGCAAAGGCTTGGCATAGTTGGATAGCATTGTCTTGTTGGGGACATGGTAATCCTCCCATAAATAACCGAAGTTAAAAGTAGAGGTTAAGCAGCCATTAAAGGTGGCCTTCCTTTGTTTGCTTGGTGTGGTCTTTCATGGTTGTAATGCCACAGCCAACTCGTTGCATAATCTTGTACCTCATCCAAAGTATCAAATAAATGTTTGCTCAGCCAGCTATAACGTACGGTTCTATTATAACGTTCAATATATGCATTCTGCTGTGGCTTACCTGGTTGAATATATTCAATACGAATACCGTGCTCAGTCGCCCAGCGTACAAATTCATGACTGATAAACTCCGGGCTATTGTCACACCGAATAACTAATGGTTTTTCTCGCCATTCCAATAACTGATTAAGAGTTCGAATTACTCGAGTTGTAGGTAATGAGAAGCCTGCTTCAATGGTTAGGCCTTCACGACGATAATCATCAATTACATTGAACAATCGAAACTTGCGACAATCGGAAAGCTGATCATGCATAAAATCTAATGACCAGACCTGATTTGCCCGAATCGGCTCTTTCAGTGGGTCTGGTATATGCCGTTTTAGTCTTCTTCTCGGTCTAATGCGTAGATTCAGTGCTAACTCACAGTAAATGCGATAAACACGCTTATGATTCCAAACATGGTTTTCAATATGTCGTAAATATGAGAAGCACAGACCAAAGCCCTAATCTGAATTTTCTTCAGTGAGTTCAATGAGCTGTTCAGCAATGAATGCATTGTCATCGCTGAGTTTGGCTTGATAGCGGTAGCAGGTTTCACTAATGATAAATGCAGAACAAGCTAAACGGATACTAACCGTATGCTGGGCAACGGCTAGTTGTGCCATCTTACGCCGGCAAGATGGCTTCACCACTTTTTTGCCATCGCTTCCTGAATAATCTCTGCCTTTAATCGTTCTTCAGCATACATTTTTTTCAGTCTGGTATTTTCTACTTCCAACTCTCTGAGTCGAACCATTAATGAGGTATCCATACCGCCATATTTAGCACGCCATTTATAAAAAGTGGCATTACTCATGCCGTGTTCACGACAAAGGGTGTCTACAGGTGTGCCAGACTCCGCTTGTTTCAAAATGGACATGATCTGGCTGTCAGTAAATTTAGATGTTTTCATGCAGAATCTCCTGCTCGTATCTTAAGAGAAAATTCTACTTTTAGATCCTATTATTTTTAGGGAGGATTACCCATGAAATCACATAATTTTTAAAACCACAGCCTAGATAGCGTTTATTTAGACCTGAATTTTTGATTTTTTGTTGTAGTAAACGCTGTTGTCGTTCCACTTCATAAGGGGCCTATGATTGGTGTACAGTTTCTTCCACGCATAATTTACAGAGCTTATGACCACACATTTCTATTACAGGCATGTGATGCATAGGGCACAGTGTCTCTTCTGTTGCTTCTGCATGTGCTTGGGGTATTTTAAACACGGGGGGCATGGTTATTCTCCTAAATCCATTTTGATTTTTTTAAAATAAAAATTTTTGCTTCTTTCAAAGAGACCAACATATTTTTATTGGAGATCACCGATATAGACTGATTCCCAAACTGCAACTTCTTATTCATTTTTCTACCTTTTTATAGATGTAAAAGGGCTAAGGTCATCAATTAGATGACCTTAATTTTTTGATTTATGTGTAAGCAAGATTGGTTAAGTGGAGGCGGGCCTTCTGTGCTAAATTTTCATAATTAGCTTGCTTATCATCCAGCTGTTGTTGTAACCAAAGCCTTAAAGCCTGATGATCATCAAAACATTTGTTGATGTTGAGCATGAAAGCGAGGTTATGTAGTTTGGGAATTTGAAACTCCTGAATCAGCTCACGCGCAATTGCATCAACTTCCTGTGATACCACAACACCACCAAAGAATGATTTAGTCATATTCATTCTCCATCTCATTGAGCTTTTCTAGCATCAGCTCAAAAGCACTGCCATCACGACGGGTGATATTAGGAACATAACGACTGTAAACACGGAACAACATTTCAGTCGTTGAGTGTCCTAGTTGTTTTGCAATCCATTCCGGATTTTCACCAGCTGAGAGCCATAATGTCGCTGCAGTATGCCGTGTTTGATATGCACGACGACTCTTAAGACCTAAAAATCTTAAAAGAGGGTGCCATACCCGACGATTGACTAGGCGATAGTCGAGAGGTTTACCTGCACGTGTTGAGAAGACGAATTCGGAACGACTTTTTACCATGTTCTTTTGATCTAATAGTGCTTGGTAAACTCGTTCACTCATTTGAATGACACGATCTGAACCATAAGTCTTAGTTCCACCAAGTTTGCCGTTGACCAAGGCTTCTTTGATATAGATCTCACGCCGTTGAAAATTGATGTTTTGCCAGCGTAGGCCATCAATTTCACTGGTACGCATACCTGTGAAGAAGCGAACGGTATAATATGGTTTAAAATCATCCCGGACAGCCTCTAGAATCTCTTGCACTTCTTGCAATGTGAAAGGCGTAACGTCAATGCGACTTTCCTTAAGATTCTTAATATTTTTATAAGGCGATACAAAATCGTATCGTTCCGCTGCATCATTAAGTATCATACGTAAAGGTGTCATGATCTGATTGATTCGAGATGCCTTCAGACTTGCTTGTTTTAAACCGTAATTCACTTTGCCGAGAGAGGAACGGAATTCAAGCAAGTCTGGCTTTTTTATCTGATCCAAGCAACGATGACCTAATGCAGGGATCAAATAGTTGTTTAAAATAATTTGTATTTTTTCCTGATAAGAAGCACGCCATTCGATTTTTTTCTCATCGAACCAAATAGAAGCGAAATCCTTAAATAAAGGTGTGGATGAGCTCAGCACAATGTGTTGTTGTTTCATCACAGCAAACTGTGCAACACGTTTGCTTTTAGGAAAATACTTTGCATAATCAAAAGTTCCTAAAGTGATTTCAGCTTCAAGTTGTTCCAAACGTTTTTTTAAGAGTCTACGATTTTGAGCCGTAGCTTCGAGATTCGTGGTCTCTCTGCAGCGAGTGCCTTGGTAGCGGAAATCGACTACGAGCTTTCCGCTGCGTTCCTGAATATTGGCCATAAGCTAAACTCCTTATTATTGCAAAGTGGTTAGGCCCAAGCCTGTAAACTTCAGCATATCTTCTTCGATACGCTCCCAAACAAAGAGTATTTTTCGACCACCAAAAGGGCGAATGTAGTGGATACCTTCAAGGAAAATACTATCTTTAAGCTGGTTGCGGATAGTGCGGGAGTCATAATGAATTTTTTCAGCCAACTGTTGGGCTGTCATGTAGGTATATGTCATAATAAGAAACCTTTATTTTTTACTAGTTAAGTAGGATTTTTTATGTCCTATATGTAAATTAGCATAAAAATTGGTCTTTGCAAGTACTTTTTACGACTTAAGTAGGAAAAAAGATGATTTATTCTAATTTGGCTGTATTGCTGGCTGAAAGAAAATTGAAAGTAGCAGATTTGGTTCGCATGACAGGTATAAATAAATCGACCTTGCACAAACTTTATAATGGTGAATCAGTAAGAATTGATTTTGATACGATCGATAAGATTTGTGAGTCTTTAAATGTAACAGTAGGGGAACTATTGATTCATAAAAAAGAGCAAATATCTGCAAATAATAATTAAAAGGTACAGATAAATTAAAAGTTGATAGCTCACTAAAAAAATGAATCATCAAATTTTATAGTAAGTAGAAAAAGTTAATCAAATATGTAATTACATATATGTTGGTTGAAATTATAAAGTTTGAGAATCAATGGGGGAGTTTGAAAAAAATGATGGACACGTTTTGGTCACAAATTGGTCACAAGCTCTGATTGTGTAGTTATGTAAACTTGCTTTCTTGAGTATCATAAATTCTGATAAATAAAAATATTTATTAAAATCAATAAAAAAAGCCCCTATCTTTCGATAAGGGCTTTTCGTATTCTGGAGCGGGAAAGGAGACTCGAACTCCCGACCCCAACCTTGGCAAGGTTATGCTCTACCAACTGAGCTATTCCCGCAATGAGGTGAATTATAGAGAATTTCACACAACTGTCAACTCTCTATGCTTCTGTTTGCTTAATTAATCAGCACGGCGCCAAATAGTGCCTTGACGAGTATCTTCAAGAACAACCCCTTGATCTAACAAAGATTGGCGAATGTCATCTGCTTTGGCAAATTCTTTGGCTTTTTTCGCATCTTTACGTTTTTGAATTAAATCTTCAATCTGTTCTTCTGATAAGCCTAATGCTTCCTGACCGATATCAGATTTCAGGAAATCATCCACATTGTGTTGCACCAAACCTAAAATATTGGTCAAGTGACGCAATGTCGAATAATACACAGCCGCTTGTTCAGCATTTTCATCTTTTACGGCACGGTTCAATTCTTTGTTGACTTCAAACAATACCGCAATTGCTTCTGCGGTGTTGAAATCATCACGCATAGCGGCATTAAAGCGCTCAACTAAAGCATCATCCAAAGTTTCTACGGTTTTTTCACCATAGACTTGCTGATAAGCTTTAAATGAATGATAGAAACGGGAAAGGGTATTTTTCGCTTCTTTTAAAGCAGTGTCAGAGAAGTTTACTGGGCTACGGTAATGTGATGACACAATAAAGAAGCGAATCACTTCAGGGTGGAATTTATCCATCACATCACGAATAGTGAAGAAGTTACCTAAAGACTTCGACATTTTTTCGCCATCGACATTAATAAAGCCGACATGCATCCAGTAATTAACATACTGTTCGCCAGTAGATGCCTCAGATTGCGCAATTTCATTTTCATGATGCGGGAAAGTTAAGTCTGAACCACCACCATGAATATCAAAATGGTTACCTAAGCAGCAGGTCGACATCGCTGAACATTCAATATGCCAGCCCGGACGGCCATTGCCCCAAGGCGAAGCCCAAGAAGGTTCATTTTCTTTGGCATGTTTCCAAAGCACGAAGTCAAAAGGATGTTTCTTTTCTACTTCTACATCAACACGTTCAGAAGCACCAGCCTGCATGTCGTCAAGTTTACGACCCGAAAGACGACCATATTTGGCAAACTTTTCAACTTCAAAATAAACATCGCCATTTGCAGATGGATATGCTGTACCTTTGTTAACCAAGTTACCAATCATATTCTGCATTTGATCGATATAGTCTGTTGCACGTGGTGCTTCATCAGGTGCTGCACAACCTAAATTGGCAGCATCTTCGTTCATGGCCTTGATAAAGCGATCGGTTAAAGCAGTAATGCTTTCGCCATTTTCATTGGCACGGGCAATGATTTTGTCGTCAATATCGGTAATGTTGCGAACGTATTTAACGTTCCAGCCCTGACTGCGCAGGAAACGGATAATGTAGTCGAATGCAACCATAACTCGAGCATGACCAATATGACAGTAGTCATACACGGTCATTCCACAGACATACATGTCGATATGTCCTTCTTTACGAGGTACGAATTCTACTTTTTTACGTTGCTCTGAGTTATATAGAACAAAAGGTTGCATAGGTCTTCAAATTGTTTCTACCAAAAGATGGCTCATCTTAACCTAAGCATTTTTATTCATAAAGTTAAAACCCAAAAAAGCAGATATTTTTTAATGCTTGATGTCTTTGCGTTGCTAAAAATAGCGTAGAAGGTTAATTGGATTCGGTCTGAATCTCATTCGAGTGCTGAATTCAATTTATCTGTCCGGAAGATAAAAATGAAGAAATGCATCTTTTCTGCATAATTCATGAATTCTTATACATTTGGAAACGTGCTATTTGCATAGATATGATAAAATTGTGAAAATTTTTTATTTTGAAAGTGAGAGCGCACCTCTCACGGCTTAAGGTATAACAACTTTGAATCCACCAAATATGCCGAATCAAGTCGATTTTCAGAAAGTCGCATTAGAAACTTTGCGTATTGAAGAGCATGCTTTACAAGTATTAGCGACGCAAATAGATGATCGTTTTAGCCAAGCCTGCGAAATCATTTTACAGTGCAAAGGGCGTTTAGTGATTACTGGTATGGGCAAATCGGGTCATATCGGTCGTAAAATGGCCGCTACGTTTGCCTCGACAGGTACGCCATCTTTCTTCATGCATCCGGGTGAAGCTGGACATGGTGATTTGGGCATGTTGGTTAAAGGTGATGTGCTCATTGCAATTTCAAACTCAGGTAAGAGTGATGAAATTATGATGCTGATGCCATTGATTAAACATTTGGGCATTCCTTTAATTACCATGAGTGGCGACAATAAAGGTCCCATGCCACAAAATGCCGATGTCGCATTGACCTTGGGTAATATTCAAGAAGCATGCCCTTTGGGGCTAGCTCCGACCTCAAGTACCACTGCAACATTAGCCTTAGGTGATGCCCTTGCGGTTGCTTTATTGGATGCACGTGGCTTTACCTCGGATGATTTTGCACGCTCTCATCCTGCTGGAGCGTTGGGTAAGCGTTTGTTATTGCATGTAAAGCATCTTATGCATACAGGTGAAGACTTACCAAAAGTGTCGCCAGAGACACCAATGAATAAAGTTCTGTATGAAATTTCAAATAAACGTTTGGGTCTTACCACGATTGTCGATGAAAACGATACCTTATTGGGTATATTTACCGACGGTGACTTACGTCGTTTGATTGATAAACAGCAAGGCTTTGACGTGAATATGAAAGTCTCAGAAGTGATGATTAAAAATCCTTTGACGATTTCACAAGAAGAACGCGCGGTACATGCTTTAGAACGTATGAACGAAAAGAAAATTACACAATTTGTAGTTGTTGATGATGCCAATAAAGTGATTGGGATTATCAGCATGCATGATCTGATTCAGGCTGGGGTAAATTAAGAAAATGGCATCGTATGTATTGCTAGAACAAGCGCGTCACATAGAAGCACTGGTACTGGATGTAGATGGAATTTTAAGTGATGGATTTGTAACGTTGACCAATAGCGGCGATGAAATCAAATCTTTTGATATTCGTGATGGCTTGGGCATGAAGTTAGTGCAAAAAGCGGGTATCAAAGTCATCATTATTACTGGCCGTAAAAGTAATATTGTTGAAAAACGCATGTCTGACTTAGGTGTCGATTTGGTCTTTCAAGGACGTGAAGACAAAGGTGTTGCCTTGACTGAAGCCTGTGCACAGTTTGGTATTGATCCTTCAGATTGCCTATATATGGGTGATGATTGGCCCGATCTTTCAGCCTTTGCTATTGCAGGGATGAAAGTGACCGTACCGAATGGACATTTAGAAGTACGTCGCCGTGCAGATCTTGTTACTCAGGCGATGGGTGGACGTGGTGCTGTTCGTGAAATCTGCGATATGCTTTTAGTTTCTAAAGGTGTATACCAGGAACTACTTGAAAAATATGCAAGTGCACCTTATTAATAAATTGATGCAGTCATTGGATTGAATCTCCGCTTATGGATACTAAAGTTTTATACGTGACAGCTGTGGTCATTGCTGCAGTAAGCGGTGGTTTTTACTATTTCGGTGGAAAGGGTAATAAGCTTCAGGCGGACTCTTCGAAAAGTATGACTTACTCAGCTGAAAACATTAACCTGACGCAGACTGATGAGCAGGGAAAATTGCATATTCGTGCGCAAGTCGATCGACTTGAGCAGGATTTGCAAAAGCAAACTTCTCATTTGGTCAATCTGAAAGCATCGACCTATCAAGATGGTGCTGTCGATGCCACGTTCTTTGCCAAACAAGCCAATGGTATGGACGATAACCAAAAAGTCGTACTGAGTGACAATGTGGTTGCGACAAAATTGATGCGTGAAGGGCAAATGGAGTTTCGTACTGAGGAACTAACTGCTTTTCCAAAACAGCGTGAAATAGAAACGGACAAGACTGTAACGGTGATTTCACCACAAGCCGAATTTGTCAGCCAAGGTTTAAAAGCAAATTTAAACGACGGTCAATACGAATTTTTTAATATTCGAGGAAAGTATGAACCATAATTTTAATCGAAAAACTGCAAAAACTTTCCTAAAACGTACAGCGCTACTCGGTTCACTGGCGTTATGTTCAGTTGCAGCTTTTGCTTTGCCTTCCGACCGTAATCAACCGATTTCATTGGTTGCCGATCGTGCAACGTTTAATGAAAAAACTGGGATTACGACGTATACCGGTAATGTCATCATTGAACAGGGTTCGATGAAGCTTCAGGCAAACTCAATCGTTGCGAACTTAAACAGCAAAAAAGAGATCAGTACGATTACAGCAACGGGTGGGCCAGCACATTTCCAACAAAAAACTGACCCTGCCAAAGGCTATGCGAAAGGCCAAGCACAGAAAATCGTCTACAATGCTGAAACAGGTATTATCACCATGACGGGTGGTGCTTTGTTGCAACAAGATGGTGCAAGTATTCGTGGTAATAGCTTGAAATACAGTATGAATAAAGGCGATATCGTTGCTGAAGGTACGCCAAATAAATCTGGATCTTCTTCAGGTCGTGTACAAATCGTGATTCCGCCGTCAAGCACTAAGTCCTTCCCAGGAGCACGTGATTAATGGAGCAGACCTCGCAAGTTCAAACTTTATGTATTAAGCATTTAGCCAAAAACTACAGTAAGCGTTGGGTGGTAAAGGATGTGTCCTTTAGCATGCAAAGTGGTCAAATTGTGGGTTTACTTGGTCCAAATGGTGCAGGTAAAACCACAAGCTTCTATATGGTTGTTGGCTTAGTTCGTATGGATAAAGGTGAGATTCATTTAGATGATCTTGATTTGTCTGACTTGGCAATGCATGAGCGCGCACGTAAAGGTATTGGTTATCTACCTCAAGAAGCATCTATTTTTAGAAAATTAACCATTTCTGAAAATATCATGTCGATTTTAGAAACCCGTAAAGATCTAAATAAGCAACAACGTCAGCAACGTTTAACGGAATTGCTTGCTGACTTTAAAATCACACACATCAAAGATTCTCTTGGTATGAGTGTGTCGGGTGGTGAGCGACGCCGTGCGGAAATCGCGCGCGCGTTAGCTGCAGACCCTAAATTTATGTTGCTAGATGAACCTTTTGCAGGGGTCGATCCTATTTCAGTGGGTGATATCAAAGACATTATCCGAACATTGAAAGATCGTGGTATTGGTGTATTAATTACCGACCATAATGTGCGTGAAACTCTAGCGATTTGTGAGCATGCTTATATCGTGAGCGAAGGTTCAGTGATTGCAGAAGGTACTCCAGAAGAAGTGCTTGCAGATGAGACGGTACGTAAAGTTTATCTTGGTGATGATTTTACTGTTTAATTGAATAAAATAAGAAATTTCCCGTTGAATGGCGCTAGTTTGGTTCAGCGGGTTTATCTTATTGTCGGAAATGACAAAAACTGAGTAATTAATCTAAAAATTAACAAAAATATCAGTATACATTAAACTAAAAATACGATCTGCAAAAATCATGCGATTACGAAAGATGAATGGTCTTCAATCAAGCCTCCAGTATTGGGGGCTTTTTTGTGGATGTAAGTCTTTCAAAAAACGCTATAATATCCGTTGATAGAGGATCTAAAGACGTTATGCCATTTACACTCGCCGCACAGTTTGAATATGAAGAAGACATTAAAAAAAGTCGTTTTCAAGCCATCGCAGTTCCTGTGGAAAATGAACAAGCCGTTAAAGAATTTCTCGAAGCTAATAAGGATATCTCAACAACACATCAGTGTTGGGCATGGAAAATTGGACATACCGTACGTTTTAATGATGATGGTGAGCCTTCAGGCACAGCAGGTCGGCCCATTCTAGCAACCATAGAAGGGAATGACCTAACCAACGTGTTGGTTTTGGTTAATCGTTGGTATGGTGGAATTAAGCTCGGGACAGGGGGATTGGTACGTGCCTATGGTGGCTGTGCCGGTAAGTGTCTTTTACAAGCTGAAAAAATTGAACTTATTGAGAAGAAAAAAGTGCAATTTAGTTGTCAGTTTAATGAATGGGCAATTTTCCAATACGAACTCAATCAGCAGCAAATTGAATTTCAGGAAGAATATACAGCGCAGGGCGTAAATGTACTTGCATCATTGCAAATTCATCAAATCCAACCGCTACGGTTAAAGATTCAAGATGTAACTCGCGGACGTGAACAATTGCATATCGTTGAGGCTGCTGAAGATGAATGAACAAGATCCATTATTGAAATATCGAGAGCAACATAAGCATCGTCTGAATTATATGCCTTGGTTGTATTGGTCACTCAAACCGAAAAATCGTGGTTGGGCTGAAGCTTGGCAACAGGAATATCAAGACTATCTCAAATCGATGGAAACTGTGGAAATTGGTGAAAATTGTTTTATATCGCCATTGGCTCATATTTTTGCTGAACCGGGACGTAAGATTGTCATTGGAGATAACAGCTTTATCGCTGCAGATTGCACCCTGCATGGCCCAATAGAAATAGGGAATGAAGTGGCGATCAATCATCACTGTATTTTAGATGGTGGGCGAGTGGGCATCAAAATTCACGATCAGGTTCGTATAGCGGCATATTGCCATCTATATGCTTTCGATCATGGAATGGATGTCAATCAACCGATCTATCAGCAGGCTGTACGATCACAAGGGATTGAGATAGAGCGTGATGTTTGGCTAGGTGCGCATGTTGGAATCAAGGATGGCATTCACATTGCTGAGCAGGCTGTAGTCGGCATGAACAGTATGGTGACGAAAAATGTCGAAGCGCGCGCAATCATTGCGGGAAATCCTGCAAAATTCATTCGATATCGCGAATAAATAATCGCCAAATAGGTCATAAATCGTTTTTATGCTTACACAAATGCATGCACAGTGAAACAGAGTTGTGATAAGTTAAAAATAACAAACAACATTTTATAGCCAAGCAATAATAAAACGAGGGCTAATCATGAAACGAGTTATCGCCTGTATCGACTCTTCTCCATGCATTAATGCACTAGCTGATGCTGCTGCTTGGGTTGCTAAACAAACTCACCGCGAGTTGGTTTTACTGCAAATACTTGATTACTATCCGGCAAGTTATCACTTAGGTGAAATCAGTGGCGTGATTGGGTTTGAAAGTAATGCTATGCTCTTAAAAGAACTCGCGGAGTTAGAACAAAAACAAAGTGATTTAGCGTTAGATTATAGTAATAACTTGCTCAAACACATTTCTGAAATGATCCAAGACAAGCATGGTATTCAAACCACCCATATTCAGGAAAAGGGCGACTTCTTAGAGCAAAGTTTTAATGTACTGCAAGATGACGATATTGTTTTAATTGGTCGGGTGGGTGAACGTTCAGCAGAGCGCAATAAGCCGCTTGGTAGTAATGTTGAAAACTTTATACGTGGTGCAAGTTGTACCGTTATGACCGTAGGGCCAACGTTTAAACCACCGACACGTTTTATTTTTGCCTATGAATATTCGCCTAAATGCGTTGAGCTAATGAAGCGTGTGGCACAAAGTGACCTACTTAAACTTTTGCAATGTCATTTGGTCTATGTTGGAGATCACCCACAAATCTTGGATGATCCAAAAAATTATTTAACCAATGCCGGTCTCGATGTGGTGACGGAATACCGCTATGGCGATGTCTCGGAAAATATTCTGGACTATCAACAAGAGCATGGCATTCAGTTAATCGTACTGGGGGCGTTTAGTCACAGTAAAATCCATCAGTTCTTCTTGGGCAGTATTACCACCAGTATTTTCAGGAATTCGAGTGTGCCACTGTTGGTTGTAAAATAAGTTGAGACAATGAATAGGTGATTAAATAGACGGACAATTGCGATTAAATAAACAATAAGTAGTTGTGTTAAAAATAATCAGAGTTATCCTCATAAATTGTGGATAACTCTGTGTGTAGTGTTTGTAAGTAGTTGTTTTAAAAATAAAATATTGTATTGATTATTTTTTATACCTTTATTCGAGGTGGCTAAAAAACACCTCGATTTAGATTATTTAACGATTGCAATCGCAAAACCATCATGACCTTTACAACCTACAGTTTGAAGTGCCGTGCAGGATAAAATTTTTGGATGATTTTGCATGGCTTTGAACATATCTCGGATACCTTCAATACTTGGCTTGTGGTTTTCGGCATTCAGAATCTCACCTGCACGAATCACATTGTCTAAAACAATCACTGTACCTGAATGAGATAAATTTAGGCTTAATTCTAAATATTCAGGGTAGCTCTGTTTGTCTGCATCGACAAAAATAAAGTCAAAAGCTTCAGTATCTTCAGGAAGGGCACGTAAAATATCTGCCGCGCGACCACATTTCAGATCAATCGTTTGTGCAAGCTTTGCATTATCAATATTTTCTTGACCCAGGGCAGCATGTGTATCACGACCTTCAATGGTCAGAATGTAACCATCTTCAGGTAATGCGCGTGCTAACCACATGGTGCTGTAGGCTGCAAAAGTTCCAAGTTCTAAAACGCGTTTACACTTGTTCATTTGGATTAACATTTGTAGCAACATACCTTGATTGGCCGCTACAGCAAGATGATCGGGAAAGCCACGTTCATCTGTATGTTGAAGTGTTTGGGTCAGTATTGGATCTTCAGGAATTAAATGTGAATCGATGTAAGCATCAATGTCTGTCCACATTTGTTGCATGTTGTCGCACCTCGTGATTGATGCAAGCATTTTAAACCTTTCCACTAACATCGCAATTTATTGTTCTGTATTTGCATATTTTATGCACAAAAAAGACCTCCGAAGAGGTCTTGATATGACGATGTAATGTTTTAGTAATTACACATTGATGAGCGGCTTGAGTGATCAGGCCCCCAAGTACGGTAGCCTTGAGTATCAATATGAATTTGTCCGCTGGCATATAAACCAAGACCCATATTGAGACTTTGCCCATGTTGTGACCAAAACTGGCATAAACGGAACTTGGTGTTTTCAATATAACTATAGTCTTCGGGCTGCGGGTACGCAGGTCCAATACGGAAATCAATCGCAGAGTTGTATAAGTGACGAGATGAACTTGCACCACCGGCACACTGGTTCAAAGGCAAATCACGATAAACCGATGTCACTTCAAAGTCCGTTAAGATATTGGCAGCTACTAAATATTTAAAGACACGTAAGGTTGCAATTTGGTTTTGCCATAATTCACGGTTAGGTACCATATATTCTGAGCGACCACATTTTTGCCAGTCACGTGCAGTACGCATCAACTCAAATGATGGAATGATATTGCCTACACCATTTTTCTCTAAAAAGACTTCATAGTCTCGAACGCGACGTAAATTATCGACAGACGCGACCCACGAATTGTAGGCATAAGGCACCACTTTAGGCGGGGCTTGTCTGATGGTCGTCACTTTTTCTTGAGGTATGTAAATACGTTTACCGTCGGGAGTTGTAATAGTGTGACCTTGTTTTTGTGGTGTAGTTGTACAACCAATGAAAACAAGAGGGAATATTGCAACGGACAATAATCCCTTGAGTAAATGCTTCATTATAGAAATCAATTATTTATAAACTCGTTCTATTTTAATCCAATTTGATTGAGAAAATTTGAATAATTTGCAATGAAATGTGTGCTTTAAGTATAAAAAAAGATCAGCATGTGCTGATCTTTTCATGAAAGCGTAAAATTACTTTTCAAGATATTGTAATTTATCAGCTTTACCGTTCCACTCTTCACGGTCGGCAGGTTGATCACCAATTTGAGTGATGTTCGGCCATTTTTGAGAAAGTTCAGTATTAAGTTCGATAAATACTTCTTGACCTTCAGGTAACTCATCTTCAGAGAAAATCGCGTTAGCTGGACACTCAGGTTCACATAGCGCACAGTCGATACATTCATCTGGATTAATAACAAGGAAGTTTGGACCTTCATAGAAACAGTCAACAGGGCAAACTTCTACGCAGTCTTGATATTTACATTTAATACAGTTTTCAGTGACAACAAAGGTCATGGCGACAGCTACCTAAAAAATATGGTTCTAATAAACTAATGGTGTATTTTAGGCAAAAAATAGGGTAACTAACAATTCCTTTTATTGATAATTATTATATGCAGTGCTGTTAAAATCACTAAAAACTGAACAATTTATGTAAATTTCACAATGAATGAGAATCATACTCAAAAACTAATTAAATTACATCTGTTTATCGAACAATATTTTTATGTGCATTTTAAGCATGAAACATTTTAGAACATTAATTTTTTATCAATTTATTGCTGAATAGCCGCAGTAGTAGATAGCAAACATTCACTAATTTACGCGTTTGAATGGTGTCAATGCAAAGAACACCTTCATTGGTGTTCTTTGCATATCTCATCTATCGCTTCTGCTCAATTTAGATCTTAAGTAAATCCTTTAAAGCGTAAAGCTGTTGTAATGCTTCACGTGGACTTAAGTTATCGATATCAATATCTGCTAAGGCATCAAGTACGGGCGATGTTTTTTCAACTTCAACTACGCGTTCAATGACTTCAGGCTCTGCGAGTGCCGAGAATAGATCGGTTTGTACAGCCGTATTGAGTTGCTGTTTTTGCTGAGTTTCTAATATACGAAGGCGATTTTGCGCTTCTTTGATCACAGCTGCAGGAATACCTGCAAGCTTTGCCACCTGTAGACCATGACTTTGACTCGCCGGGCCTTGTTGAACTTTATGCAGTAAGATCAGGTTGCCATTTAGCTCACGAGCAGTCACATGATAGTTATCTATATTGGCGTCTTTGCCTAACTCGGTGAGCTCAAAATAATGCGTTGCAAATAGGCATAAACATTTAATGCGACGGGTGAGATCGAGCACACATGCCCACGCCAAAGATAAGCCATCATAGGTACTCGTACCACGTCCGACTTCATCCATCAGTACCAATGATTGATTGGTCGCATGATGTAGAATCTGTGAGGTTTCAGTCATTTCCACCATGAAGGTTGATTTGCCTGTAGACAAGTCGTCGGCAGATCCTATACGGGTAAATATCCGATCGATCGGCCCTAATACGGCAGATTGGGCAGGGACAAAGCTACCACAGTAGGCTAATAAGCTGATTAAGGCAGTTTGGCGCATAAAGGTCGATTTACCGCCCATATTTGGCCCTGTGATAATCGCCATGCGGTGATTAAAGTCCAAACTAGTATCATTTGGAGTAAATGCTGATTTGCTCAGAGATTCCACAACTGGGTGACGTCCGGCTTTGATTTTGATCCCAACTTCAGGGCTATATTCAGGACGTGACCAATTTCGTAATCGAGCTTGATGGGCAAAATTAGCCAGTAAATCAATTTGCGCTATAGCGGCGCTCATCATTTGTAAGTTGCCAATATCTGCACGTAACTCATCAAGTAATAGCTCAAAGAGCATTTTTTCGCGCGCTAATGCACGTGACTCACTCGAAAGCACTTTATCTTCAAAAGATTTCAGCTCAGGGGTAATGTAGCGTTCCGCATTTTTTAGGGTTTGGCGGCGAATATAATGATCAGGCGCTTGCTCAGCTTGAGCGCGTGTTAGTTCAATATAGTAGCCACTAACACGGTTATAACCAATTTTTAAGGTTGAAATTCCGGTTTGTTCACGCTCTTTGATTTCGAGATCAATGAGGAA
This sequence comes from Acinetobacter sp. YH16044, assembly GCF_013417145.1. Taxonomy (NCBI): domain Bacteria; kingdom Pseudomonadati; phylum Pseudomonadota; class Gammaproteobacteria; order Moraxellales; family Moraxellaceae; genus Acinetobacter; species Acinetobacter sp. YH16044. Next base: position 17,906 of record NZ_VPEK01000026.1, on the reverse strand, counting down.
TTGTCCTGCATGGTCACGAATTTTACGCAGTTCATCCAGTTCAGTGTCGAAGCCCTCGGCAATCACATTACCATCACGTAAAAGCACTGGCGGGTTTTCTACGATGGCAGACATGAGACGCTCATGTAAGCCGTGAAAATCACCCATTTCATCATTTAACTGAGCGATCAGCTTAGATTGATGTGCCTGAATGATCGGCTCAAGTGCATGTCGAAGATAGGGAATTTGTGCACAAGTTTGACGTAACTGAACTAGGTCTCGTGGACGAGCACTGCCGAGCGCTACACGAGATAGCACACGTTCAATATCGCCAATTTCTTTGAGAACTAAGCGGATCGGAGACTCATGATAGCCTTGCAGCATCGCTTGTGAGGCATCTAAACGCGCATCCAATAAAGCGGTATCTCGTAAAGGCTGCATCAAGGTACGACTCAATAGGCGGCCGCCCATCGCAGTTTGGCAATCATTGATTAGTTGGAACAGGGAAGTACCATGTTCAAATAGGGGATCAATCAGTTCTAAGTTACGACGAGTGACGGGATCGAGCGCCACGAAATCACTACTTTGTTCGAGTTGAATGCTGCGGATATGTGGTAAAGCGGTTTTTTGAGTGACTTTTGCATAGTGAATCAAAGCCGCTGCGGCAGCTTTCGCCAAAGGTAAATGGTCAATACCAAAACCTGAAAGTGTGGCAACTGCAAATTGGTCACACAGCGTTTTTTGTGCGTTATTTAAATTGAAGTCGACGTTTGGACGTTTAGTGACAGGGCAGTCTAATTGACGTTTAATTTGCTCGACAATATTCGGATCAATAAGATCTTCATCAATCAAAATTTCGCTCGGCATTAAACGTGAAAGTTCGATTGCTAATTGTTCCAGCTGATAGTCCATTTGCTGAACTTTGAAAATACCTGCACTGAGGTCTAGTAAAGCAATCCCGATCTGATTTTGTTGTAAGCAGATCGCGACTAAATTTGAACTTTGATGAGAGGCAATTAGTGCATCATCCGTTAATGTCCCCGGGGTAATGATACGAACAATGCCGCGCTCAACTGGACCTTTACCTGTTACCTCACCAATTTGCTCGCAGATCACCACCGTTTCACCTTTTTTTACAAGGCGGGCTAAGTAGCCTTCAGCTGCATGGTACGGGACTCCCGCCATAGGAATAGGCTCACCATTGGCTTTACCACGATGTGTTAGTGTAATTCCTAAAAGTTTTGCTGCTTTATGCGCATCTTCAAAAAAGAGCTCATAAAAATCACCCATCCGATAAAACATCAGTGAATGCGGATTTTGCATTTTGACTGACATGTACTGTTGCATCATCGGGGTCAGGGTTGAAAGGTCAACTTTGGAATTATCAGCTTGCATGAAACGAAATACCTTAAAATAAAAATTTGTGCGCTGCTAAACGAATGACACTGTTTTGATGAAAATTGGATTTAGAAAAAGTCCTTATATTTATATTGTCTCTTCATTCAAAACCACAGGTGTACGTTAACAAATCGTGTTGCTGATTCTAGCAAAAAAAGTGACAAGAAAATGCCAGAAAAGGTTTGTCTGCATGTAAAAAAAGCAGTCAAAATTTTATTTATAAACGCTAAAAAGTCTATGTGTAAATTCAATAATCGATACATTTACAAAGCGATAGACTGACTCAAACATCTAACTGCGCTTCAGCCTGAGCTAATCGATATTGGTTACGACCACTGCCTTTTGCAAGGCAAAGTGCTTGATCGGCAGCCAATATAAATTTTTGAATTTGATCAGATTCAGATGGAATGATCGTTGCCGTACCGATGCTAATCGTCACAAATTTTGAAATATGGCTGGCTGGATGTGGAAGTTCGAGAGATTGAATACGGTGTAATAAATCTGCTGCCAAAGGCTCAATCTCAGCTTCAGTTAACATTGGAAAGAGGAGTAAAAACTCTTCTCCACCGTAGCGCGCAGCTAACTCACCACTTCGATTGGTAATTTGAGATAAGACCTCTGCAATTTGGGTCAGGCAGATATCACCCGCCTGATGTCCTAAATGATCATTTTAATTTTCAAAAAATCGATATCGATCACCATGATGCTTAAAGGCTTTTGATGGCGTAGGGCATAATGCCATAGCTGTTCTAAAGCTCCTTATAACGGACGACGGTTTGCTAGCCCAGTCAGTGGGTCATGCTCTGTCATTTTTTTCAATTGTTCAGATTGCTTTTGCATCTCATTTTGATGCAGTTCAATAATGCAATTTTGCAAGAAATTTTCACGGTGTTGACGGTCGATTACATAGGCAATCGCCATACCCAGAAAGCTACTATAGGTATAGGTACGATTTAAGAACGTCCAGTCAATTTGAAAATCAAAAGCTTTGGTAATGATGTATCCAATCAAGCCACCGCACCAACCCGCAACCACGGCAGTATAAAAACGCATACCAACAAAGGCGTAGAGGATGACCACGGCATACATCATGGCAGCATGTAATAGCGCATCATTGTGATAATTACCAATCATAGTAATGATGATAAATGTGATCGCAACAGCGCACATCGAACCTAGACAAGTATAAGCATCAAAATAACGGTTCAAACGCGGAACAAAAGATAAAACCCATGCACTCAGAATGATAATCCCCACCCAAATGTACAGAGAAATCCATAAAACTGCGTCATGACCCGCAGGAATCACTTGATAAATCCCTGAACATAACAGGGCATACAGGAGAAAAATAATGATCCCGCGAAAACGAAATTCTTTCGCCGCTTCATCACGGTAGAGCGGCTGATAAATGGATTCTAAATTTGGCGTAAAATAAACTTTATTTAATCGAGTTTTGATTAAACCCTCAATTTCATCCCGATGAAGTAACTTTGAGCCTTTTAATTTCATAATTCGATATGCTCATAAAAAATTTAGGATATGTGCACAACTTTTTTGTCTATATTTAACCCGTATTTATCTCTAATATAAGATTTGTATAAAATTTAACAAGTGATTTTGAGTTTTAAAATGATTAAAAAATAAAGGCTTATATAATAATTATGTGAATATTGGCATATTCAAGTAAATGCAGAAATGAAAAAAACCGATCCTGAGATCGGTTTTAAAATATGTAGATCAAATTAAATGCTGTATTGGATTATGGTTTATAGAGGCCAAGTTCAATCAAATGCAAACGTAATATACGGCGTAGTTCGAGTACAGCTTCTGGGGTTTCTTGAATTGAATGACCACCTTTAATGATCTTTTCTGAAACAGCACCCTCTAAATGCGCACTGGTGTATGGCACGACATCATCTGAGATTACATTTTTATCTTGGCTGTTGGTGTTATTTCCCATAATTGAGTGAAACTTCAAACCTATACGTGGCTGAATATCTTCAGTGAGCGCAATAAATTTGGATTGGTGGCTTAAGTCACTTGGTCCATTTTGGATTAAGCCGTGGTCGATTTCACGGAATAAATCTTTCAGGTCTTCTTCCTGAGTTAACACATCACCCATGGCTGATAAGAAAGCGCCCGGAAGTTTAATGATTTTTCGAGCAGCTTTGGTAAACCAACGATCTGCGTATTCAGTACCACGATGCGGTGCAGCCAAGAAAATCGCACGGCTGAAATTTGGAATATCGTCAATTACCATACGCTGCTTCACGACTGGAATATTGCGGTACTGATTTAATTGACGTGAGTTCATCATTTTCAAAGCAGATTGTGTGGTATCGGCTTGGCTAACCAGTAGTCGTGCAATAATTCCGCCCATACTATGACCAACTAAAACCGCATCTTTTTTAGCTGCAGCATTGGCGTCGACTTTATTAAAAGTTTGAGTCAATATGGAATAAATTTGGAAGCGGCTTTCAATAATCGGCATGTTGGTTGAGTAGAACACTTGCCACACTTGATAATGCTCACGTAGCACTGAATCGCCCATAATATCGTTGGTGAGACGAATCCATGCTTCAGGGCTACTAGCAAGACCATGTACCAAAACGATGACTTTTTTGTCAGGATTATATGGTTCAAGCATGTATAAATGTGGCATCGTGAGTTTTTCATCACGGTCAATCAGGGATAAATACGCTGCCTTGCCCAAGTTGTTTTGTGCTAACCAAAGACCATAAGGTGCAGAAAAATTGGCTGCAAGGGCATAGTTTTTATTGGCAATATTGACCTGTTCATATTTGTACGGGTCGTAAGCCTTAATTTGAAACTCATGCTGATTTAAAATTTGATCAACTGAAGTTGTGGTGCTTACAGGTTCCGCTGTTAAGGTTGCAGCTAAATAGCGCGCTTGATGGATATTAGGGTTTGAACCAGACGGATATTTAAAATCTATTGGGTTGATAATGTATTTGGCTTTGCCTGTTTCAACTGTATGTTCTTCGGGTAAAACCACAAGGAATTCGGAACCAAAACCATCTCGGCGGGTAATTGAACGTAAACCTGAGAAGTTGAGGTTATAGGTTGACATCAATTGTTCAATTTTACGATTTTTGAGTTCTGGGTAATGGCTGAAGTCAATATGATAGGTGGTTTGTCCGACTTTGATCTGTTGGGTGACTTCTTGCGGTTTATAACGTAGCGCATAGCTGCTGACCAGTTTGGCAATCCCTTGATTATAGAAATCTCGGATTTGAACTTGGCGGTTATCAAAAATACGGTCAGCAGGCGCACGTTTGGTTTTAAACATATAGGCATAGCTATAGCGGATACTTTTATCCAGTAGCGTCAGCTGTTGATCTAAACATTTGTTATATGTGTCTTGTTCAATTTTTTGTTTTTCTTCTGATTTGTGGCTACTCAGTAAACCTAATTTACAGGCAGAAGAAGACTCATATTCGATGGCTTTGGCTAAATATAATTCACTTGCTGTAGAAAGTAATTGTTCATCTTGAATCTGAGGAATTTGTTGTAACTCATCAACACAGGCTTTCGGGTCTTCTGTGCAGGCTTTGGCTTCCCGACCTGTCATCGACAAGACATTTAAACTGGCTTCGCTAAGTTTATTTCGAGAAATAATACTTTCACGTTCATTGGCAATCGAAACATTGAGTTTTTGATTTTTGACACTGACGACCTGACATCCACTCAGTACGCTGGTACTTATGATTCCAAGGAGCAGTATTTTTTTAATATTTTGCTGCATAAAGAGGCCGCGCATAAGGTTAAGTATCTTCAAATCATACGATAATTGTCAGGATTTTCAATTCACCTTAAATGAAAAAAGACCGTTAAAACGGTCTTTTTTCAAAAGAATTTTCTAAATCGTCTGATTTAAGACGCAGCTTTAGGTGGATTTAAAACTTGCCAAACATTCCAGCGACCTTGCTTTTCAATTTCTTGAATTAAACGATCAGCAACTTCTGCTTCTTGTGGATATTTAACTTTATAGTTCTTTAAAACCTGAATGGCGTTCTTTTTTTGTTCCATGGCAATATAGTTATTTGCTGCAGAAAGATACGCTTCTTGAACACCGGCTTTCATTGCTTTGTCTAAGTATGGAATCGCTTCACGTTGACCACCACCTTCAGATAAACCAAAACCGAACCAGAAGTTTGCTTCTGCATCATCTTGGTTGATTTTTAAAATACGTTGTGCGTAAGTTAATGATTTAGTTGTGTACACAGAACCCAAATCAAGGTTACGTGCCATCACACTGGCTTTAAATGCACGAACTAAAATATCAAAAGAAGCGTTGTCTTTAGATGCAAGGGTATCTAATTTTTGCGTCACTTCTTTAAGTTTAAGTTCAAACCCTTTACGTTCTTGGCGTTGAACAAAACGAGGTGGATAGTGACGTGCTTTACCTTCAACGAGCTGTAAGAAATCATCAATTTCAGTAATGTCGATTTCATTATCACCCGCTAAAGCAGCAAATTTCATTGAACGTACTTTGCTGTCTACAATTGGAATAATCAGACGGTTTTCTTCAAGTGTCAGTTGTTTAGATGGGTCGGTCGGGCTAGTTACCACCATCTTAGTCACAGGCTGTGCTGCAGCTTTTTGTAAATTTAATTCAAAAGGAGGTGGTGCATCGTAGTTAAATGGGTTGAGTGCGTAGAACGGTGGAGTCAGTTCAGGCTCTACAAAAATCATGGCATCTTTAGGAGCATTATTTTTAGTTGGGGCGCTTCCACAAGCGGCAAGGGTTAAAGCAATACAAGCAACTGCCAAGGGCTTAAGCGTCATATGATTCATCCATTAATTTATTTTATACAAAAAAGCATGTTGGTCAGTCTAAAAAAACTCTGAACAACATGCAAGTTAAAGGCAACTTATTATGATTGCTTTTGGTTAAGCTTTAGATTGATTACTTTGAGCTTCGCATTCGCGGCGCACATCTTCAATGATTTTAAGTTCTTCCTGACTAAAAGGTTGTTCATTGAGCTGTTGCTTTTTGAACGTTGGGTCAAGGAGAGACAAACGCTGACACAAATTATTCATACGTTTTTCATTGTGCTGAATACGATCTAACAACACACGCATACCTTCTAACATTGGGTCAGTTTGGTCTTGTGTTGCAGCATACGGTTGGAAACCAATACTTTCTGCATAATCGCGACGACGGCTTTCAGCTTCATCTTTTGGCTTATCTTTCGTGATAAAGCGTGCTGGATTACCTACAGCGGTAGTATCCGCAGGAACTTCTTTGGTCACCACGGCATTTGAGCCGACTTTGGCATTTTTACCTACCGTAAATGGGCCTAAGATCTTTGCACCAGCGCCAACCACTACGCCATCTTCCAAGGTGGGGTGACGTTTGCCTTTATTCCAAGTTGTGCCCCCTAAGGTCACACCATGGTAAAGGGTGACATCATCACCAATTTCAGCTGTTTCACCAATCACCACACCCATACCGTGGTCAATGAAGAAACGACGACCGATTTTCGCACCCGGATGAATCTCAATGCCTGTGGCAAAGCGGCTAAAAGAAGACAATAAGCGAGCTGAGCCTTTACACTCTTTTTTCCAAAGTTCATGTGCCATACGATGCATGATCAAGGCATGAATTCCTGGATAAGTCGTTAAGACTTCGAGCGTATTTCGTGCAGCAGGATCGCGCGCGAATACAGCCTGTATATCTTCTTTAAGCTGCTTAAGCATTAGATTGATCCTCATTGTCTGTAGATTTTTTCCATGTTCCGTTATTTAAAGCCTGTACTCGGCTAAAGATGCCACGTAATAAGTGGTATTCCATACGATCTAATTGTATACGTCCAAATAGGCGACGCAAGCGTAAAGGTAATAATCTTGGATTTTTTGGATCCATAAATTCAATCTCTGCCAGCATTTTTTCAATATGCGGGTAGAACTGTTCCATCATTTCATGGGTCACCAAAGGTTCATCCCATTCCATATCGATGTCATCGGTAACATGCATATTGGCATCAGGATTTGAAGTTAACTCAGTATGTGCAAGGGCAGCCATGCGCATTTCATAGCAAATCACCTGAATCGCTTGGGCAACGTTTAAAACGCCATATTCAGTATTCACAGGGATGGTGACATGGTAGTTAGCCATTGCCAATTCTTCATTGGTCAAACCACGGTCTTCACGGCCAAATACTACGGCAATTTCTTGTTGTTGTTCGCAGACCGCTTTGAGAGACATTTCTGCAGCAGGGCGAGCGTCAAGTAAAGGCCATGGAATGGTGCGACTACGTGCACTGGTCCCAAAGACAATATGACAATCTTTAATAGCATCTTCTAATGATTCAACAATTTCAATTTGATCTATTAAATCGACAGCTCCGGCAGCCAAGGCATTAATGTCTGGATGCGGGTAAGTCTTAGGTGCAACTAAGACCAGCTTTGAAAGTCCCATGGTTTTCATGGCACGTAATGCACTACCAATATTTGCGGGTAATGTTGTATTCACCATGACAATACGCACATGGGAGAGATGTGCTGAAACCGCAGCATTGTCAGTTTGATTCATGATATTTCCAATATGTTTATTTAAAAAAGCAGTTCAAACAGCGTTTAAACTTTAAGAAAATTGATTGGCTTCAGCTTGGTATAAATCCATGGCATCATCCATGCTCATTCCATCTGGCGGTGGAGGAACCTGCGCAGGAATAGAGGCTTGTTCATAACTTACCGCTTTGGCAGCTTTGGATTTGACATGATATTCGACATGCAAAGATTCTTTACCGAAGTAGTCACGCAGCTTAGACAGTAATTCATCTAGTGGGGCAACTTTCCAGTTTAAGCCCAAATGAATGTCGGCCGTCGCATATGGATAGTCAATATATAACTGCACAGGTATATGCGTACACATATCGACATTGCAGAAAGGCAGTAAAATATTTTGGATGTCGCGTGATAGCGTTTTACTAAAATGTTCAGGTGTTAATTTAATTTGAATGGCATTGGCACGTTTTTGACGGATTTCATTCAAACTGAAGGCTTTAGTTAAGCGACCCATTGGCCGATCAAAACCTTCACGTTCGTAAATTTCACCTTCAATGACCACCACTTTTTCGTTTTGAATCACATCTTTGAAGCGGTTAAAACGTTCGTGATTCGCAGACACTTCAATACGTGCAGTACCATCATCGAGCGTCACCATCATGCGGTTCGGGAAGTTGGCAATATCGACTACTAGGCCTGCAAATACTGTAGTGACACCACGTCGTGTAGGCGTAAGCTCATTAATGCGCTGTGAAATAAAGGCTTTTAGCTCTGATCGATACACATCGATCGGATGACCTGTTAGATAAAGCCCAAGAGTATCTTTTTCACCTTTAAGACGAACTTCATCTGACCAAGGTTTAACAGGTTTAGAAGGTTTACGCTGAACTTCTTCAACTTCACCAAATAAATCCATCATCCCTGTTTCGCGGTTTGTACGGGCTTGGTCAGCCGCTTGTACAGCTTCTGGCAATTGCGCCATCAAGTCAGCGCGTTCTAATCCTAAACAATCCAATGCGCCACCACGAATCAATGCTTCAAGCGTGCGCTTATTGATTTTTTTTAGGTCAATACGATGACAGAAGTCAAAAAGATCTTTATATGGGCCATCTTGGATACGTGAGTCAATCACAGACTGCATGGCAGCTTCACCGACACCCTTGATCGCACCTAAACCATAGACGATGGTTTTTGGATCGCTGGCATGGAAATTATATAAAGACATATTGACCGAAGGTGGCAAGACTTCAAGACCATTAATACGACAGTCATCGATCAAGAACACTACGTTGTCAGTGTTCTGCATTTCCGAAGTCATTACCGCTGACATAAATTCAGCAGGGAAATGTGCTTTTAACCAAGCAGTTTGATATGCAACAAGGGCATAGGCAGCGGCATGGGATTTGTTAAAACCATAGCCTGCGAATTTTTCCATATAGTCGAAGATATGGTTGGCCGTATCTGCATCAATACCTTTGGTTGCAGCACCTTCAGTAAAGATCTGACGGTGCTTAATCATTTCTTCGACTTTCTTTTTACCCATGGCACGACGAAGTAAATCCGCGCCACCCAAGCTATAGCCAGCACAGAACTGCGCTGCTTGCATTACCTGTTCCTGATACACCATAATGCCGTATGTCGGTTCAAGGACACTTTCTAGTAATGGATGTAAGTATTCAAACTCGCCACCATGCATACGGTAAATAAAGTCAGGAATCAGATCCATGGGGCCTGGACGGTATAAAGACACGAAAGCAATAATTTCTTCGAACTTACTTGGACGTGCCTCTTTCAGCATTTTTTTCATGCCGACGGATTCAAACTGGAAGACTGCTGTGGTGTTTGCATCTGCGAACACAGCATAGGCAGGTTTGTCATCCAAAGGAATCAAGGAAATGTCGACAGGTGTAGTGATATCTGGACGGGCATTAATGTGCTTAATGGCATCTTCAATTACCGTTAAGTTACGTAAGCCCAAGAAGTCGAATTTAACTAGACCTGCAGCTTCCACATCGTCTTTATCGAATTGGGCTACACGGTTAGTTCCATCTGCATCACATAGGACAGCCGAATAGTCAGTTAACTTAGTTGGTGCAATAACCACACCACCGGCATGTTTACCTGTATTACGGGTAATGCCTTCAAGTTTGAGTGCCATTTCCCAAATTTCGGCTGCATCGTCGTTATCAGGATTCGATGGGTTAGTGACAATATCTTTGAGTTGTGGTTCGGCCTCAATCGATTCTTCCAAACTTAAACCTAAAGGCTTGGTTGGAATCATTTTAGAAATTCGGTCAGCTAAACCATAAGATTTACCCAAGACACGGGCAACGTCACGAATCGCACCTTTTGCCGCCATGGTCCCGAAAGTTGCAATCTGAGATACCGCATCACGACCGTATGTTCGTGCAACATAGTCAATAACACGGTCACGACCTGCAATACAGAAATCGACGTCAAAGTCGGGCATCGATACACGTTCTGGGTTTAAGAAACGTTCGAAAAGTAGGTCATAACGCAGTGGATCAAGGTCGGTAATTTTTAAACTATAGGCAACCAATGAACCTGCACCCGAACCACGGCCTGGACCGACAGGGACGCCATTACCTTTAGACCATTGAATGAAATCCATGACAATCAGGAAGTAACCCGGGAATTGCATGGTCAGGATGATCCCGACTTCATAAGCCAAACGTTCATCATAAGGCTTACGAATTTCTGGCCAGTCGTCACCACGCTGTTCGACAGGATATAAATGCGCTAAGCGTTCTTCTAAACCTTCTTTTGATAAATGTTCAAAATAGGTGTCAATGGTATGACCTTCAGGAATTGGATAATCGGGAAGGTCATGGAAGCCTAAACGTAATGACACATTACAGCGTCGTGCAATGTGATAGGTATTTTCTATAGCCGTTGGAATGTCTGCAAACAGCTCCGTCATTTCCTCGGCAGTTTTAAAATACTGTTCAGGACTGTAATTTTTAGGACGACGGCTATCACCAAGGACATAGCCATCGGCAATACAAACGCGTGCTTCATGTGCCTCGAAATCTTCTTTACGAATAAAATGCACATCGTTATGAGCAACTACACCAATGTTAAATTTCTTCGCAAGTTTTACTGCTTCGTGAATAAAGTCTTCTTCACCCGAGCGCTCAGTTCGTGTAATCGCTAGATAAACACGATTGCCAAATTTTTCGACCCATTCAGCTAACAGTGGTTCAGCTTTTTGCGGGTTAGAAGAGCAAAGCATTTTGCCGACATCACTTTGCATACCCAGTAAAACAATCAAGTCTTGGTGTTGATTTAAAATCCAATCTTTTTTTACGCAAGGAATATCAAGCTGTTGACCTGAAATATAACCTTCAGAAACCAACTCTGTTAGACTGCGCCAACCTTTATTGGTCATCGCTAGAAGAGTAGCTTTGTGTTCAGCATCATTCAAACGAATGGTTGAACCAAATATGGGTTTAATGCCTTTATCTAAGCACTTTTTATAGAATTTTACAGCAGCATGAAGATTTGAAAGGTCAGTAATGGCCAGAGCGGGCATTTCATCTGCAGCTGCAGCTTTTACAAGATCAGGTATACGTACAATAGATTCAGTAATGGAAAATTCTGTAAAAATACCAAGATGTACAAAGTGCATAGATGAGTCCCTGCGAAAACAGCTGCTGATTTTAGCATGCTCTGAGATCAAACTTGCGTTTATTGCATGGCTTTATGCAGATTTATAAATTCACTGTTTAAGCAATAAACGCTGTATGACAATCACGATTTAGCAAGCAATACCTTGATTCACTGAAAAGGCAGATAATTTACCATTTTTAAACTTGAAAGCTAAGTTGCCAATATAGGGTAAATCATAGTTATGCGGCTCTTTCAGCACGGATTTTGCATGAGTCGGTGAGAGTAAAATCACATAAGCCACTTCATTTGGATTGGCTAATTTTGCACTTTTGGTAAAGTCTTTTACAAATTGTTGATAGTCATATTGGCTTATCAGATGTTTTGACCCAATTTGAATTTTAACGCGTATTTGAGTGGATTTATCCCATTCCATCCAAACATTCCCTTTGGTTTGTCCAAGTTGGGCGAAGCTGCTTTTATTTTTATAGAATGAATCATTTTTAACTTGAGAATTGTCCTCAGCATAAATTTCAAATTTTAGAAATTTACCTTTTGATGTGACATGAAATTCAGTATTGCCGGCACATTCTGAATATTCATATTTAAGCTTTACTGGATTTTTGCTGATTAATGCATTTGCTTTTGATGCAGGCAAGGGTCAGGCTAAGTCAACATCATTTACCTTAATACTAGTGACATAGTCATAATCAGCAATGGATGCAGATGCTGCTGAAGTGATGAATATCCACGTTGTGAAAAAAGTTAAGCGTAAAATTTGTGTTAGCAGTATTGTTTGCATGGGGAATATAAAATCCTGTTCTTTTGATATTTTGTACTCAATCAAGTTTTTGTAAACGTAATATTGAAGGTTATATTTTAAATTTTATGGTGTTGCTAATTTGCCGTCAAAATAATTTAAAACTAAAAAAAATTTTGGTTTAATTTTAGCTTAAAAAAAACCAAATCTTAAACATTAAAAAGCCCTCCGAAGAGAGCTTAAATATATGAATTATGCAGGCTTAGCGCAGTTTTGATAACCAGTCTCCCAGACTTTGAACAATTTGCACCAAAATCAACAAGACAATCACGGTCATGATGACCACGCTACTATCAAAACGTTGATAACCATAAGAAATGGCAAGATCACCGATACCGCCTGCACCTACTGCACCCGCCATGGCTGTTGCACCAATTAAGCTAATGGTTGCAGTCGTTAAGTTTAAAATTAAAGAGCTACGAGACTCTGGTAGGACAAATTTAGTAATGATTTGCAGCGGAGATGCACCCATCGCTTGAGCAGACTCAATGATGCCGTCATTCACTTCAAGCAACGAAGTTTCAATCAGACGACCAATGTAAGGACCAACATAGATTGTGAGGGGAACAATTGCAGCCCAAGTACCAATGGAAGTCCCTACAATGACTTTGGTCAAAGGGATGACCGCAATCAAGAGGATAATAAATGGCAATGAACGCAGCGCATTCACAATCGGGTTCAAACCATGGTAGATGACACGATTAGGCAAAATGCCTTGTGGACGTGAGACATATAAAATCACGGCCTGGATAAAACCCCAAATACAGCCGAAGAGCATGGCGAAGAACACCATGTGAAAAGTTTCTTGTAGGGCAGTGACGAACTGATCCATAGACAAAGAACTTTTCCAAAAGGGTGCTGTAATTTGAGTCAGCCATTGAACAATTAAATCTCTCATTGCTGAACTCCTGCTTGAGTGACTTCAACCCCATGGTGTTCTAAGAACGCCACTGATTGTTGAATCAATGCTGCATCACCTAATAGCTGAACGAACATTTGACCAATTACCGCACCATTAATTTCAGTCATATTGGCAAACAAAATATTCAGGCTAATATCAAACTGTTTAATTACCGCTTGAATGACGGTTTCCTGTGCCGAACTGCCCAGAAATTTTAAACAATAAATACTGTTATGGTTTTGATTTTCTAGATTATTTAAAATATTAACAGGAAGCTGTTGCTGCAATACAGTTTGAATAAAGTTTTTGGTTGTATTGTGTTTTGGCTGACTAAAAATCTCTAAGGTTGAGCCGTGTTCGATGATTTTCCCTTGTTCCATCACCGCAACATAATCACAAACAGATTCAATCACATCCATTTCATGGGTGACCATGACAATAGTAATGCCTTGTTCTTGATTGATTTTCTTTAATAACGCCAATACCGACTTAGTAGTTTGCGGATCGAGAGCAGATGTTGCTTCATCACACAGTAAAATTTTAGGATGATTGGCAAGCGCACGGGCAATCCCGACACGTTGTTTTTGACCACCAGAGAGCTCATATGGATAAGCATTTTTCTTATGTTTTAAGTCAATAAATTCGAGCAACTCTTCTAAACGTTTTTGGCGTTCAGCTTTAGACACACCTAAAAGTTTAAGCGGCATTTCAATATTTTCTGCAACTGTTTTGGTTTGCAGTAAATTGAAGTGCTGGAAGATCATGCCAATATTGGTTCTTTCTTGACGCAGCTCTGCCGAATTTAAAGCAGTAAAGTCTTTATCATGAATAATAATTTGCCCTTCACTCGGACGTTCTAGCAAATTAATTAAACGGATTAAGGTACTTTTGCCTGCACCACTGTAGCCAATTAGACCGAAAATACAGCCATCTGGAATGTCCAGATTAATCTGATCCAGTGCTGTAACGGTTTGGCCTTTTAGCTCAAAATGCTTGGAGATATTTTTAAATTGGATCATAGCGTCAAAAAAGGGTTCAAAAATGAAAAAACAGGCAAAGTAAACTTTGCCTGTTTATTTGAAGAAATTATATTACTATTTTGCTTCAGTGAGGTAGCTAGTTGGTTTATTTACATCAATTTTAGTACCACCAAAATGTTCATCGATGTAAGCTTTAACTGCTGGAGTGTGATAAAGCGCGCCTACTTTTTGTAGTACTGGGTCATTTTGACGGTCAGCAGCAACAGCAAGAATATTCACGTTCATTTTTGTACTTTGATCGATTGGCTCATAGTAAACCGCATCTTTCAGTACGTTTAAACCACCTTCCATTGCAAGGGTATTACCCAAAACAATCGCATCAACTTCGTCTTTAACACGAACCGCAGTCGCCATTTGGATTGGCTTGATTACGATTTTCTTCGCATTTTCAGTGACGTCAGCAGGTGTGCCTTTTACATCGTCAAAATCTGCTTTAAGTTTGATTAAGCCAGCAGATTGAAGCAGTAATAATGCACGTGATTCGTTTGCGCCATCATTTGGAATCGCAATGGTTGCACCTGTTTTAAACTCTTCAAGTTTTTTGACTTTGCTTGAATAGATACCCATTGGTTCTAAATAAGTTGTCGAAAGCGGTGCAATTTTATCTTTATTGTTGTCATTAAACGCAACCATATAGGCATATGACTGGAATGCATTAACATCAATTTCTTTGTTCGCTACAGCAGTGTTCATAGACACATAGTCAGTAAAGTTTTTCACTTCAAGTTTAATGCCAGCTTCTTTGGTTTCAGGAAGCGTAGCAATATAGCGCCAAATATCAGCATCTGAACCAGTCGAAGCCATGGTAACAGTTTGCACTTCTGCAGTGTCTTTTTGTTGTGCGGCGTCAGTTGCAGGAGCTTCTTGTTTACCACAGCCTGAAAGGCCAACAGATAAACCGAGAACTAATCCTAGGAGCTTTTTCATATATTCACCCGAGTAAATTTATAAAATTAATAAAT
The DNA here is from genome assembly GCF_013417145.1 of Acinetobacter sp. YH16044. NCBI lineage: Bacteria > Pseudomonadati > Pseudomonadota > Gammaproteobacteria > Moraxellales > Moraxellaceae > Acinetobacter > Acinetobacter sp. YH16044. The sequence continues at coordinate 2,645 of NZ_VPEK01000026.1, read as the reverse complement.
TCACAAATCATATTATGGAGAGATTTACTTAAGTCTTTTATCAGACAGGCTGATAGATGCTTAATAATTTAAAATGCTACACAGACTTATACAATTAGATCTGAGTCTATTTCCAAATGGGAAAAGATAGCCATTGCAAGCTGCTGTAAACAAAAGATTTAATAAAGCAAATCTCTATATTTCGCTAGGCATCATATCAATTTTTTATTATTCAATATAGTGATTTAAAAAGTTATGCTTAGCACCAAAAATGTAAATGGAATATGTTTAATTAAATAATTTAATAAGTAAAAACAATATATTATTTATAATTAAACTATTTAAGTACGTCATTTGTATATGTTTAGGTCTATATAACAAATTTTAAAATGTATTGCTGAAAAAATGATAAAAATGAAATAAGTCCTGTCATACACAAAATTGGTAACATTCATATGTGAAAATAACGGAGAGTTTCAATCTAAGCTGAGTTGAAATATTTATTGGTATATTTGAAGTTCAACTCTGATTCATGGTTTTTCAAAATTTTAGATCTAAATCTGAGGAAGATTGAATCCGCAATATTGTTTAATATAAGCTGCTTAATAATTGATCATAATAAATTGCTATGTGAGGCACGCTATGTCAAATCAGTTTGATTTCGTCTCAGTTGTAAAAAAGCCTACGGTTCATTATGGCGGTAGATCTGTGAACCATGTATTAAAAATGGAAGATGGTAGTCAAAAAACCATCGGTGTATTTTTGCCATCAGAGCAACCCATGACGTTTGAGGCGCATGTGAAAGAACGTGTTGAAATCACATCGGGGCAGTGTGTTGTGCAAATTGGAGAGCAGGGCGAGTTTGTTCAATATACGTCTGGCGAAAGCTTTATTGTTCCACAAGATTCTATTTTCAAAGTGCAATGTACCGATGTTGTTGATTATGTATGCCATTTTGATTAAGTATGCTTAGACAGGTTTGCAGTTGCTTCAGCTTTACACCTTATGATTTTTTTATTTCTAAGTTATAGCAATTGATATTTTTATTGCTTAAACCCCGCACTTAGCGGGGTTTCTTATATGATTACATGAATGATTTTGCTGTCTTATAGGAAATCCTGTAGTAACTAAAATTAAGGTTTTTAACATCTTCTATAGCCACTGTTTGGCAGAGTTAATGTACTTTAGTTTTGCCGTGAATAATTATTCAATTAGCAAAATGGAATGTGCAAATAATCACTACGTTGTATTTCATACAGCACGTGTTTATTTAAGGGATGCTCTAGGGGTACAAGTGGATGATTGAACTCGCGGACTTTTTGCATACCAATTTTTTGCATAACATGTTCGGATGGTTTATTTAGACACGCTGTAAATGAAATGACTTTCTCAAGTCTTAGATTTCGAAAAGCATGTTTGAGGACTGCTTTCGCACCTTCGGTGGCATAGCCTTGATGCCAATATTGCGGTAGTAGTCGCCAGCCGATTTCAGGTGCATCGGCTATTTCAAACTCAGGTGGGTGTACGTGTAAGCCGATAAAGCCAATAAATTCGCCTGTGGCTTTCAACTCAACGGCATATAAACCCCAACCGCGTGTTTCGATTGCATCACGTATGCGTTGTATAAAGGCAGTAGCTTCAGAAGCATCGAGTTTTTTTAGAAAATAACGCATGACGTCGTCATCTGTACACATTTGGATAAATGGGGGAGTGTCGGAGTCTTTCCATTGGCGGAGGATGAGGCGAGGGGTTTGGAGTTGATTAGTCATAGTGACAATAGATTATCGTTTGATTGACTCATATTCTAGTTGATACAGCTCGTTGATTAGTAAAAACTCTCTTTGGAGCTGAGAAAAGGATTTTTTGACTTCACTATGAGCGCGTTGATTGCGATAAGCTTTAAACATATTTACAAATAGTCTGCCTATAGCATTAGAGGCTTCTTCATTTTCTGCCTCCCATTTGAAGGGGGATAACTTATTTTTCTTTATGTCTGAACAAAATGCATCTTCCATTAGTGAGCTAGAGAATTTTTGCGAATTTATTTTTTTTCGAATAATATCTTCTAATCGAGTGTATGCAGTCATTATTGATGCATCAGCATCTAATTTAAACTTAAAAGCTAAATCTATGATTCTCTCGTCAATTAAATTTAATGGCAATTCGCTAGTGTAACAGTTATTTATTTTTAAAGGTTCATTAAGCATACAATCTAGATTGCTAATGTAATCATAAATCGTGTTAGTCCGGCTATAAGAACTATTTAAAAAAGACTCTACATTATTATCACTTAACGAATTTTGCCTAATGATTTCAAATTCTTTAGTTGATATAAACAGCTCTTTGATTTCAATTTTATGCCTTTGCAATAGTTTTAAAGCTTTAACAAAACCTTTATAACCTTCTGAGATATAATCTGATCTAAAGCCATGTCTAATGAGATAAACAGTTCGATAACCTTTAATTAAAAAACAATGATTATGATCATTTGTTAAAACAAGTGCTCGTTCAACTTGTTCTTCAAATTGTAGAACTAAGGGGCTTTGTTGCACAAAGATTTGAAATACAAAGCCCCCTAATTGAGCCAAATTTAAGGCGTAACTTGGGTAAGTGGTCGACCTAATTCCGTAAATCTGTTGAGGACTGCTACACGTGCATGAATTTCA